>JAFADI010000190.1 GCA_023424965.1 Bacillota bacterium | reverse complement strand
CTTGCGGACGGTCTCCATAAGGTCTGCTATCCTGACCTTGTGGACGGTCTCCGTAAGGACGATCCCCATAAGGCCTTCCCTGACCCTGTGGACGGTCTCCATAAGGACGGTTACCCTGGCCTTGGGGGCGGTCTCCATAGGGTCTGTTGCCCTGGCCTTGCGGACGGTCTCCATAAGGTCTGTTGCCCTGACCCTGCGGACGGTCTCCATAAGGTCTGTTGCCCTGACCTTGCGGGCGGTCTCCATAAGGACGATCCCCATAAGGCCTTCCCTGGCCCTGTGGACGGTCATTCTGCCTTGCAACTTCTGCTGCAGGCTGTTCAGTTCTCTCTTTGCCGCCTTCTCCCTGCTCCGCTGCCGGCTTTGGTTCCCGGGCTACAGTGGAATTATTGGCTGCCGCCGTTGTTTCAGGTGTCGCAGTCAGCGCTTTAGGCTCTTGAACCCTTTCCGGAGGAGGTGCTGCTTCCACCGTCCTCTGCTGCCCCGGCTCTTTCGGTTGCTTTTCTTTTACCTTTTCTTCCTTTTTGTGTGTCTTTTCTTCCGTTTGAACTGACAATTCGATCATAGGCTCCTTCTCTACCGGCTTCAAATCCATTTCAACCACTGCCTTAGATTCAACAGCCTTAGGAGATTCAACACCCAATACCGGCTTTTCTTCAGGCTTAACAGCAGGTCTATCAGTTTCTCTAGCAGGTGCATGTCTATTCTCTTGCTTTGTATATGGCTTCGTATCTTTTTTGAAATCGATTCCCGTATCCCTGACATACCCGGGTCTCAGGCCGGAAGTAGAGGTTGCAGGCCTGACATAACTTCCTCCCTGGGAGGTGTTGGCATTATTTCTATTTTCCGCCCTTGGCGTGTCAAACCTGGCATTGCTCTGCACATTCCGGTCATCTCTTCTGGCATCCAGATTGATTTCCGTCTTCCTTATTATCCTTGGCGCACTTTTTCCGTCTTTTTTGGCATCTGCTTTTGGCGGAGCGTGTGCGGCCGTTCTCTTCTCGTCGTTGTCAACAGTTTTATTATCATTATGCCTTATAACACCGATGTGTTTGAATAAAGCGTCAAGTTCATGCTCCTCCAAAAGGCTCATGTGATTTTTTACTTCGATGTTTATCTCCGACAACTTCTCCATAAGCCTTTTGCTGGTTGTATTCAGCTCTTTTGCAAGTTCATATATCCTGGCTTTCGACAATATTGCCACCCCCGATTTCAAACTTATACGCGTCGATCATTTTTACCAAATTCTCCGCAAATCCAACATCCATAATACATACTACAGACCGCAAGTCTTTTCCCGTGTACCTCCCGAGCAAATCTTTATCTCCGAAAATCCTGATTTGAATATTTCTATATAAACACATATCCGTGAACTTCTTTTTGGTGTTGTCTGAAGCTTCATCAGCGACAATCACCAAAAGGGCCTTCCCGGCTTTGATCGCTCTTTCGCATGTTTCATTCCCCGTTGCCACCCTACCGGCTTTCGTCGCAAGGCCCAGAAAGGAATAAATCTTATTGGTCATCCGCTTCCTCCAACTGCTGCTGTAGTATATTATATATTTCTTCGCTGATTTGTGCTTCAAAAGCTCTTTCAAAACGTTTCGACTTCCGGGCCTTGTCAAAGCAGGAAACACTCCGGCAGATATAGGCTCCCCTTCCCGGGGCCTTTCCTTTGAAATCAACGCTTATGTTGTTCTCCTTGTCTTTTACCACCCTTATCAATTCCTTCTTAGGCTTCATTTCCTGACAGCCCAGGCACATGCGCATAGGAATTTTCTTCTGCTTCACGAAAACCCTCCAGACAACACAAATTTAAAGGATAGAAAGCTGCAGCAACCTTCTATTCTTCACTTTCTCCATTCAAAACCTCTTCATCTTCATTCTCTGTAAACTCTTCATTCTCTGTAAATTCTTCATCTTCCGTAAATTCTTCATCTTCGTCGTCGTCATAGTTAACATTCATATTGAACATCTGCTGTTCGATGGAGGCCCTGAGCTGGGACTCACTCTTGATGTCAATCTTCCAGCCCGTCAGCTTTGCCGCAAGCCTGGCGTTCTGGCCTTCCTTACCGATGGCAAGGGAAAGCTGGAAATCAGGCACGGTAACTTTCGCACTTTTTTCCTCTTCATTGATATCAACCCGCACAACCTTTGCGGGGCTTAAGCTGCTTGAAATGAAATCCTGCGGGTCGCTGCTCCATTTGATGATATCGATTTTTTCCCCCCTGAGCTCGTCTACCACAGCCTGGACCCTTGTTCCCTTCTGTCCGACGCAGGCACCCACGGGATCAACATTCTCATCCTTTGCATAGACTGCAATTTTGGTCCTGGACCCCGGTTCCCTGGCGATGCTCTTGATCTCCACCGTTCCGTCATGAATTTCCGGTACTTCCAGTTCAAAAAGCCTCTTCACCAGTCCCGGATGGGTCCTTGAAAGCATGATCTGGGGACCTTTTGTGGTTTTCTTCACCTCTATGATATAGGACTTGATTCTCTCATTAAACCTGTATTCCTCCCCCGGTGTCTGTTCCGCATAGGGAAGCATGGCTTCGGTTTTCCCGAGGTCGATGATTACATTTTTTCTTTCCACGCGCTGAATAATTCCCGTGACGATATCTCCCTCTTTGTTGGAGAACTCATCGAAAATGATGCCTCTTTCGGCTTCCCTGATTCTCTGCACAACCACCTGTTTGGCTGTCTGGGCGGCAATCCGTCCGAATTTTTTCGGGGTTACCTCGACCTCCACCACATCTTCTTCTTCAAGATTTTTGTTAATGCGCTTCGCTTCTTCAATGGAAATGTCCAGAAGTTCATTTCTCGGGTCCGACGTCACCCTCTTGACGGCATATACCTTTACATCTCCGGACAGGCGGTCAATATACACCTTTACATTCTGGGAAATACCAAAATTTCTTTTATAGGCAGATATCAACGCAGCCTCAATGGCATCTATAATAGTCTCCTTATTTATCCCCTTTTCTTTTTCCAACTGCTCCAATGCATGAATTAAATCAGCGCTCATGTCTTATCAACAACCTCCTTTTATTTGAACCATTAAAACTTTATTACTCTTTTAACAATGGCAACTTTTTCTCTGCCGAAGTTGAGAACTCCCTCTCCCTGCTTTATGGATATGCTGTTATCCGCAAGGCCTAAAAGCTCTCCTTCAAAGACCTTCTTTCCGTCCACCGCTTCAAAAAGTTTTACTTCAACCAGCTCACCCTTGTATTTTTCAAAATCCCGGTCTTTCTTCAACGGCCGTTCAAGGCCCGGTGAAGATATTTCAAGGAAATAACTCTGTTCAATGGGATCCAGTTTGTCAAGCTTCTCATCCAGTTCCTCGCTCACAGCCTGGCAGTCGTCGATGGTCACCCCGCCGGGCTTGTCTATGTACACACGCAGGTACCAGTTGGCACCTTCCTTGATAAATTCAACGTCCACAAGCTCGTAAGAATGCTTGTCAGCAATGGGCTGGGCCAGCTCGGCCACCAGCTCTTCAGTTTTTTTTCTAGCCATAAAAACCTCCGGTAAAAGCAAAACTCTGTATAAATAACGCGAAAGAGTGGGTTGGTCCCACTCTTATGCACTAAATACTATATGGCTTAATCCAGTAGTATTATAACATTATTGTTTGTAATTATCAACATTTTATTAATTTTATTTTACAAATAAACAAAGTTGGCTACGCCAATTTATGCGTGGGCAATGCTTGACAGCCAAAAGCCTTCCGGTAAACTTTCTTGCATATCCAGAAAATTAAAAAGCATAATTTCCTGGATATTAAAACAAGCTCAGCTGGTTGCTCTCCGGTAAGCCCTGCAGGCAGCCCTGCTGCTGTAATATTTCTATGACGGCCTTGCTTATCTTTGCCCTGATCCTCAGCTCATCGATGGAAAGGAAATTTCCCTCTTTCCTCGCCTCTACGATATTCTGGGCCGCCGCTGAACCCAGCCCCTGCAGTGCGTTCAAGGGAGGTCTTATTCCGTCGGGGGTTATCTGGAATTTTACCGAATCGGATTTGTAAAGATCCACCGGCAGGAACCGGATTCCTCTCGCATACATTTCATTTGCCACTTCAAGGATGGTGAGTACGTTTTTTTCCTTCTGGGTGATATTATTTCCCTTCTGCTCATACTCTTTTATGGCGTTTTTCACCCGGTCCTGTCCGTGGGTCATCAACTGGGCGTCAAATTCATCCGCTCTTACGGTAAAATAGGTTACATAGAAGGCCTCGGGATAATACACCTTGAACCAGGCTATTCTGAAGGCCATCATCACATAGGCCGCCGCATGGGCTTTCGGGAACATGTATTTGATGGTTTTACAGGACTGTATGTACCAATCCGGCACCTTGTTCTCCTTCATGACCTGTTCATACTCTTCCTTGACCCCTTTGCCCTTTCTGACATCCTCCATGATTTTGAAGGCCGTCTTCGGAGGAAGCCCTTTGTGCATAAGGTAAATCATGATATCGTCACGGCAGCATATGCACTGGGAAAGGTTTGCGGTGCTGTTTCTTATCAGGTCCTGGGCATTGTTCAGCCATACGTCCGTTCCGTGAGAAAGTCCGGAAATCCTTATCAGCTCGGAAAATGTCTTGGGCATGGTGTCCACCAGCATCTGCCGCACGAACTTTGTACCGAATTCAGGGATGGCAAAGGTACCCACATCGCTGTTTATGTCCTCCGGCTTCACTCCCAAAGGCTCCGTACTGCTGAAAATGCCCATGGTCTTTTTCTCGCCGATGGGTATGGTGGTAGCGTCCACCCCGGTCAGGTCTTCAAGCATTCTTATGACGGTGGGGTCGTCATGCCCCAGGATATCCAGCTTCAATATACTTCCATGCAGGAAGTGGTAGTCAAAATGAGTGGTGATGATATTGGACTCGGTATCGTCCGCCGGTCTCTGTATGGGAGAAAAGTCGTAAATCTCCTTGTCCTGGGGTACGATCATGATTCCTCCGGGATGCTGTCCCGTTGTACGCTTTACCCCGGTGCAGCCCTTTACCAGCCGGTTGATTTCCGCATTGGTCACCACTCGGCCTCTTTCATCGAGGTAATTCTTTACAAAGCCATAGGCAGTTTTTTCAGCCACCGAGCCGATGGTTCCCGCCCTGAACACATGGCCTTCTCCAAAAAGCTCTTCCGTGTACTTGTGAGCCCTGGGCTGGTATTCGCCAGAAAAATTCAAGTCGATATCGGGCTCTTTGTCGCCGTCAAAGCCCAGGAAGGTTTCAAAGGGTATGTCATAGCCGTCCTTTTTCAGGGGCTTTCCGCATTCCGGGCAGTCCTTGTCCGGCAGGTCAAAACCGCAGTCGTAGCTTCCGTCCGTTATGAACTCCGAATGCTTACAGCTTGTACAGATGTAGTGGGGCTGCAGTGAGTTAACCTCCGTGATTCCCGACATGTTGGCCACAAAGGAGGAGCCTACGGAACCCCTGGAACCAACCAGGTAGCCGTCGCCTACGGATTTGGAAACCAGCTTCTGGGCAATGAGGTACATGACCGCAAAGCCGTTTTTAATGATGGAGTTAAGCTCCTTCTCAAGCCTCTGGGCCACGATTTCCGGCAGGGACTCTCCGTAGATCTCCTTTGCCTTGTCTTCCGCCAGCCGCTTTATTTCCTCCTCCGCGCCTTCCATCTTGGGAGGGAAGGTTCCCGAGGGAACGGGAGCGATCTCTTCCACCAGGTCGGCAATGTGGTTGGTGTTTTCCACCACCACCTCAAAGGCCTTTTCCTCCCCCAGATACTCAAATTCCTGCAGCATTTCGTTCGTAGTCCTGAAATAGAGAGGCGCCTGGTTGTCCGCATCGGTAAAGCCCTGTCCCGCCATGAGGATGCGCCGGAAAACTTCGTCGCCCGGATCCATGAAGTGGACATCGCAGGTCGCTACCACGGGCTTTTGGAACTTTTCCCCCAGCTTCACAATCTTGCGGTTGATGTTCTTCAATTCCTCCTGACTTTCCACCCTGCCATTGTTTATAAGAAACTGGTTGTTCCCTAAAGGCTGGATTTCCAGGTAGTCGTAGAACCTCACAATATTTGTTATGTCCTCATCGCTTTTGTTGTTCAGTATGGCAGAATACAGTTCTCCCGCTTCACAGGCGCTTCCCAGGATCAGCCCCTCCCGGTACTTCATCAGGAGCTTTTTGGGCACCCTGGGCTTTTTATAGTAATAGTTGAGGTGGGATTCGGATACAATCTTGTACAGATTCTTCAGGCCCACCGTATTTTTAACCAGGATGATCGCATGATAGGACTCCGCCTTTTTATAATCCTCCACACCGTCAAAGGCAGCCTCGATGTCGTCAATGCTCCTGACTCCCTTTTCCTTCAGCATCTCCAGGCATTTGATGAAAATTTCACCGGTAGCCTTGGAATCGTCCACCGCCCGGTGGTGGTTCTCCAGCTTTATCCCCAGGTGGTTGGCCACGATATTTAATTTATACCTGCTGAGCTGGGGGAACATTTTCCTGCACAGCGTCAGCGTGTCAATCACCGGATTGTTTATGTGCTCTCCCATTTTTCTGGCGCAATGCCTTATAAAGCCGAGATCAAAAGGGGCATTGTGGGCCACCAGCACCGCACCGTTAATGAACTCCATGAATTCCAGGAGCACAGGCTCGATGGTGGGCGCATCGGCAACCATCTCGTTGGTGATGCCCGTCAGCTTTGTTATGTGGCCGGGAATGGGAACCTGGGGATTGACAAAGCTGCTGAACCTGCCGGTTATTTTACCGCCGGTAATTTTTACCGCACCGATTTCGGTGATTTTGTCCTTTTCCGAATTGAGACCGGTGGTTTCGATGTCCAATACCACAAAGGTATCTTCCACCGACTGGCCGTTGGAGTGATAGACCACCGGCACGCTGTCGTTCAGTATGTAGCACTCCACGCCGTAAATGATCTTGATTTTATTTTTCTTTGCGGCATCGAACGCGTCGGGAAAGGCCTGAACCACGCCGTGGTCGGTAATGGCCACCGCCTTGTGTCCCCATTTGGCAGCCCTTTTCACAAGCTCCTTTGCAGTAGTGACGGCATCCATGGCGCTCATCTGTGAATGCAGGTGCAGCTCCACCCGTTTGACCTCCGCCGTATCCTGCTTGCTTTCCTTTTCGGCCTCAAGAATGTCCGAGGCCAGGATGGTAAGCTCTTTTGAGAACTTGTCGTACTGGGCTTCGCCCCTGACCCTGACCCGGATGCCCTCTTTTACCTGCTCCTGCATCAGCTCCACATCGTTCTTTTCCACAAAAAACTTTAGGGTCAGCGAGCTGGAATAGTCGGTGGCATCAAAGGTGCATAAGTACTTCCCACTTCGCAGCTCCCGGAATTCAACCCTGAAAATATCTCCGCAAACTGCCACCCTGCCCGAGTCCTGGGTAACTTCCGCCATTTTCATGAGGGAATCATTGAAGTTCCTGCCCAGAATGACACAGGAGTAATCCGCCTGCCGGGAACTCTGCCTCGGTTTGCCCTGGGCCTTCCCGTCGGAGCTTTTTGCGCTGACGACCACGCTTTCATTTACCAGCCTGGATTCTTCGAATTCCTTGAAGGCCAGGTACTCATCCCGGACCTCGTCGTTGATGTCAAAATCGATAAAATCCACCCTCAGCTTTTCTTCAAACCATTCCGCCATCAGTTCTTCGACGATTTTGTCACAGCCCTGGGTTCTAAGGATTTCCGCACCCCGGGTTTTCAACCGGACCAGAAGCTTTCCTTCCTTGAGCTCCCATTGGCAATCCAGCATGATGCCGCGGCTGAGGGCCACTTTCTTATTCACCTGGTATAGGATGCTGTCCCAGTAACCGGTCAATATCTCTTTCACTGTGGCATCAGCCTTGAATCTGGGCTTTATATTTACGCTTTCCAGCTTGAATACCTTTGTAAGCGTGTTTTCCATGTTTGACAGGGAGGCGGCAGGAATGGGAACCGTTGAAGAAATGCATATTTCAAGCCTCCGGGATTTTGAATAGATGTTGACCCTGGATACCTTCGCTCCGTTAAAAAGCTCGCTTAACTTACTGTTTGCCTTTACTTCAGGAAATAACTCCAAAAAATTTTTCTCATTTAACGCTGCGCTCTGCATTGAAGCAACCCCTTACATTTTATCAATTTCACCCAGTAATTCTTCGATGATTCTGTCTTCAGGAACCTTGCGGAGGATGCTGCCCTTTTTGAAAAGCAGGGCCTCACCCTTTCCCCCGGCAATTCCGATGTCCGCCTCCCTGGCTTCGCCAGGCCCGTTGACCGCACAGCCCATGACGGCAACCTTGATGGTCTTGTCCACGTTCTTCAGCTTTTCCTCCAGTTTGTTGGCGATGTCAATGAGATCCACCTGGGTCCTTCCGCAGGTGGGACAGGACACAAATTCAATGCCGCCCTTTTTAAGTCCGAGGGCCTTCAGCACCTCAAGGCCTACCTTCACCTCTTCCACAGGGTCCCCTGTCAGGGAGACTCTCAGGGTATCGCCGATTCCTTCGGCAAGCAGGGCCCCCAGGCCCACGCAGGACTTGACGGTCCCCCTGTAGATGGTTCCGGCTTCCGTCACTCCGATGTGCAAGGGATAACTGCAGCTCCCGGCCAAAAGCCTGTAGGCGGCGATGGTCATAGGTACGCCGGAGGCCTTGATGGATATGGCAATATCTCTGAAATCAAGCTCTTCAAGAATGGCGGCATGTCCCAGCGCGCTCTCCACCATTCCCGCAGGAGTTACACCGCCGTATTTTTCCAGGATGTGCTTCTCCACAGAACCTGAATTCACCCCGATGCGTATCGGGATCCCCCTGGCCCTGGCCGCGTCTGCAACAGCCTTTACCCTGCCTTTGTCACCGATGTTGCCCGGATTTATCCTGATTTTGTCCGCCCCGTTTTCGATGCAGGCAAGGGCCAGCCTGTAGTCAAAATGTATGTCCGCCACCAGGGGGATGGAAATACTCCGCTTTATAGTTCTCACCGCTTCCGCGGCCTCCGCGTCCGGCACAGCCACCCGGATGATCTGGCAGCCCGCCTCTTCAAGCCTTTTTATTTGCCCGATGGTGGACTTCGCATCCCTGGTATCGGTATTGGTCATGGATTGAACGGAAATGGGGTTGTCCCCCCCAACGGGAACATCCCCCACCTTGATCGTCGTTGTCAATCTTCTCTTCATATAGTTATCCATAGATGAACCCTCAATACTTATCTATAATCACTTTAAAAACGGTCAGAATATAATCAATCATTGTTCCAAAAGCATCAGAAAACTATTTATCACGCCTTCACATCTGAAAACGGTCAGAAGCGAGCAGTACAAGGCACAAGCCCAGCGAGGCACGGAACGTATGCTTTATACGTGAGCACCGTAGCAAGCGCAGTAACGCCGTAATGTGACGCTTATCACCATTTTCGGGCTAGCCCCCGAAGACGCGGGTCACTATCCTCGCAATGTCATTATACAGCGTAAATACAAACAGGGCAATCATGAACACAAAGCCCGCCATCATGATCATGGCTTCCTTTTCCTGGGGTATGGGCTTGCGCCTTACGGCCTCCACCGCCAGAAGCACCAGCTTGCTGCCGTCTGCCGGCGGGATGGGCAGGAGGTTGGTAACACCCAGGCCTATGCTGATCAAGGCCGACATGAAGAGCAGGTAGATCAATGCATCCTTCATGGAGGCGCTTTGCTGCACGGCGGTATTTATGGCGTCCACCGCCCCTACGGCCCCTGTCATCTGGTTAACCGGAACCTTCCCCTGCGCCAGCCAGGCAAAGGAGTACAGGCCGATCCTGGTGAAGGAATAGGTCCTGACCACCGATTCTCCGATGATTTCCAGGAGATTTCCCTGTTTGAAGGTGAAATACAGGTCCGTTGAATAAATCTCGGGATTGGTGCCCCTCTTGGGCGTTATCTCAACAGGTTGAAGCCGCTGTCCGTTCCTCGACACCGTTACCATAACGGATTCACCCTGGTTCTGGTACATGAAGTTGAGGATCTGCTGCATGCTGGTAATACTTGCATCATTGAGTCCCACAATAATGTCCCCGGGCTTCAGTCCCGCCTTCTCGGCCGGTCCTCCCGGCTCCAGGGTGTCGATGATATTGGTGGGCTCTCCATTTAACGATTTGGCGGAAAAACCTATCATCGGCCTGTTCTCAGGAATTATCCTGGGTGCCATCGTCAGCTTTACGGGATTTCCGTCCCTCAGCACCTCCACATCTACCGTATCCCCTTTGGATATGTTGTACATAAACATGTCGACTTCCATGGGCTGGAAGATTCTTTTGCCGTCAAAACTGACGACCTTGTCGCCCTTTTGAAATCCGGCGCTGTAAGCGGGGGTGTCCTTCTGCACCGAGCTGATTTCCGTCGTTTGATACCCCGCAATGGCAAACATGATGGCAAAGGCAATTGCGGCACTGAAAATGTTGAATAAAGCTCCCGCAGCCATGACAGCCGCGCGGGCCCCCACCGAATGCTGGTTCAAAGACCGGTCCTCATACACGGAATCTTCCTTGTCGAAGGCCACATAAGCCAGCATGGGTATCATCCGGATGGAAAAGGTGGTTTCCCTGTGCTGGAAGCTGTATATTTTAGGTCCGATAAAAAGTGAAAACTCATATACCTTTATACCGTTCCATTTTGCTACAATATAATGTCCGAATTCATGAATGATGATAATAATATTAAAAGCGAGTATGGCCAATATTAACTTCATAAGATACCTCCATCGTCATTCCTGTTTCCCTACTTCTTCATCAGTTCCGTCGCCTGTTGTCTTGCCCATTCGTCTACTTCTATTATATCGTTAAGGTTTGGACGAATATTCACAACATGTCTCTTCATTACATTTTCTATGATGTCAGCGATATCCGTAAAGCCGATCTCCTGTTTCAAAAATGCGCCCACGGCAATTTCATTTGCCCCATTCAGGACCGCCGGCAGGGTGCCTCCGGCCCTCATGGCGTCGAACGCCAGCCGCAGGCATGGAAAGGCATCGTAATCGGGGTTCTCAAAAGTCAGGGAACCTGTCTCCAGAAAATTGAGCCTGGAAAACCCGTTTTCAAAGCGGGTGGGATACGTCAGCGCAAACTGGATGGGGATCCGCATATCCGGTGATCCCAGCTGTGCAACGACAGAACCGTCGATGTATTCCACCATGGAATGGATGATGCTCTGGGGATGCACAATCACTTCGATCTGCTCCAGCTCCAATCCGAAGAGCCATTTGGCTTCAATTACCTCCAGACCTTTGTTCATCAAGGTAGCGGAATCAATGGTGATTTTGCTGCCCATGCTCCAGTTGGGATGCTTTAATGCCTCCTTTAAAGTCACGCTTTTCATGGTCCCCCGGTTCTTCCCCCTGAAAGGCCCTCCTGAGGCGGTAAGAATTATCTTCGAAACCTCTTTATTATTGTTACCCATTAAGCATTGAAAAATAGCAGAGTGTTCACTGTCCACCGGAAGAATTTTTACCTTGTGCTTCTTTACTTCTTCCATTACGACGGCCCCCGCGGTTACAAGCGTTTCCTTGTTTGCCAGGGCGATATCCTTGCCCTTCCGGATTGCCTCGATGGTCGGAACCAAGCCTGCAATTCCCACCACCGAAGTAACGACCGTATCCACTTCCTCCAGGGTAGCGACCTTGATAATCCCTTCGCTGCCGCTGCAGACTTCAATGTCCGTATCCTTAAGCCTTTGTCCCAATTGAAAGGCCAATTCCTCATCCTTGACGGCAACCACCCTGGGCCTGAATTCCCTGGCCTGCTTTTCCAGCAGCTCGATACTGGTATTGGCTGAAAGCCCGGCAACCCTTAGGTCAAGATTCCTTGCCACGTCCAGGGTCTGGACCCCGATTGAGCCTGTGGACCCCAAAATCGATATATTTTTAGCCATTAATTATTCTCCCGAATCTTTCGTAAATTCTTTTCGCTGCCGCTGATCACGGTTTTCACTTTAAAACGATAAAGCTGATATAGAAGTACACCACCGGAGCGATAAACAGGATGCTGTCGAACCTGTCCAGCACGCCCCCGTGCCCGGGCATTATTTTTCCGTAATCCTTCACATTGACATACCGTTTAATTGAAGAAGCAGCCCAATCACCGATCTGAGAGATGATGCCGTTTAAAACGCCGATGATGACGAAATGGTGAATGGGCATATTATCTACATACCGGATCACAAAAAGCCCATAGAGAAAGGTTATGAGAATACAGCCCAGGACACCCCCGATTGCACCCTCCACGGTTTTTTTGGGGCTGATGGCCGGCAGCAGCTTGTGCCGTCCGAAGAGCAAACCGGTAAAATAGGCAAAGGTGTCCGTTGCAAAAGCACCGATGAAAATCAGCCAGATGAACAGGAGGCCATCCTCCAGATTTCTTGTCAGCACGACAAAGGAAAAAAGAAAGGGTATGTACAGAATTCCAAAGACGGTTAAGGATATATCGTTGAGGTTATACCTGTCGTGCATGAATATCATCAGCGAAAACAGTATGAGTATTATGCCGTAAATGCCGATGGAAACATAGCTTATGGACTTGAACAGGTCCAGGTAGCTGTTCATCCTGTTGAATTCCCCATTGAAGCTTATAAACAGGATGGGAACACATGAGATGTATCCAAGTATTCGAATAGGTTTGTAGCCCGCTTTGTTTACCGCATTGTACAACTCATTGATGCCCATGACGGACAGGACCAGTATTCCTACCCCAAGGGCTACGTTTCCGAAAGAAATGAGTGCCACAAGCAATATCAAACCGATTACCGCACTTACTATCCTTGTCTTTAACATCAAACTCCCCCAAATCTTCTGTGTCTGTTCTGATATTCAGTGATTGCCTGAATCAGGTGCTTTTCCTTGAAATCCGGCCAAAGCACGTCGGTAAACCAGAACTCGGTGTATGCAAGCTGCCACAGCAGGAAATTACTGATACGTATTTCGCCGCTGGTTCTGATCAAAAGGTCAGGATCGGGTATGTCACTTGTATAAAGCCTTTTTGCAATAGCATCTCCGTCAATCTTTTCAATGGCAAGCCTCTTTTCCACAACATCCCTTGTAACCGCTTTTACCGCAGCTATCAATTCATCCCTGCCGCCATAGTTCAAAGCAATATTCAAACAAAGCCCCGTATTTTTAGAGGACATTTTTTGCACTTTCATAATTTGCGATTGCAGTTGGGCGGGAAGCGCCTGGATATCGCCCATCACTTTTATTCTTACATTTTCCCGTGAAAGCTCCTTTTCGGCGTTTTTCAAAAACTCCACCAGCAGCGCCATCAGTGCGTCAACTTCACTCTTGGGACGCTTCCAGTTTTCCGTAGAAAAGGCATAGACCGTCAGATATTTTACCGCGATTTTATTACAGAAGATGACGATATTTCTGAGCGCATTTGAACCTTCCCGGTGTCCCACATTGCGCGGAAGTCCCCTCTTTTTTGCCCACCGGCCGTTGCCGTCCATAATGATTGCTATATGGGCGGGTAAATATCTGGAGTCCAGATTTTCGACTTTTCTTTTAAACAATTTATCTATAAAGAGCATTCATTCCTCCGCAAATTATTGGTCCCGCTAATTATAATACAGCAGGTGGAATAAAAAAGCAATAAACCAAAAACCCCTCTAAAATTAGAGGGGCTTACATACCAGTATTTCAATACTTTTGCCGTGGATGGAGTTCACTCTCAAAACCCGGTAACTTTCATCAAAATTCCGGGATTTTTCCCTTGGAGGCGCCGTAACCTTTATCGTTGTCTCCGTGAAGCCTTCCCTGGTTAAAACCGCCCTTGCATCCTCAAGAGTCAAGCCAACAATGTCCACCGAACCACTAAACCTCCAATATTTCCTTATCCTTTGTTTCCACAATCTTGTCGATTTCCGCGATAAACTTATCCGTCAGGTTCTGAACATCCTTTTCAGCGTCTTTCAGATCGTCCTCGGTCAGCTCGCCGTTTTTCTTCTGAACCTTGAAGTGTTCGATTGCGTCCCTCCGGATAGCCCTAACGGCAACCTTCGCCTCTTCTCCATCCTTCTTGACTACCTTTGTCAGCTCTTTTCTGCGCTCTTCCGTAAGGGGAGGGAATATGAGCCTGATGGTTTTGCCGTCGTTATTAGGATTGATGCCCACATCGGATTTCTGAATGGCTTTTTCGATTTCCTTCAGCATCTTTGTTTCCCAGGGCTGTATGGAGATGATTCTCGCCTCCGGGACGGATATATTTCCAAGCTGGTTGATGGGAGTGGGAACGCCATAGTAATCAACCGTGATTTTATCCAAAATGGCAGGATTGGCTCTTCCGGCTCTTAACCCCGCAAGGGTTTCCTTTAAAGAGCTTATGGTTTTTTTCATTTTTTCTTCAATTGCTTTGTAATTGTCGTTAGCCATAATAACCCTCCTTAATTATCTTATTATTGTCCCAATTTCTTCGCCGTTAACAACCTTTATAATATTTTCAGGCTCGTCCAGCCCGAAAACGATTATCGGGATATTGTTGTCCATGCACAAAGAGGTGGCGGTAGAATCCATGACCCCCAGGCCCCTGTTCAACACATCGATATATGCCAGGCTGTCAAATTTCTTTGCACCGGGATTGAGCACAGGGTCACTGTCGTAAACTCCATCCACCTTTTTGGCCAGAAGGATGACTTCCGCATCGATCTCCGCCGCTCTCAAAGCCGCCGTCGTATCTGTTGAGAAATAGGGATTGCCGGTCCCACAGGCAAAAATCACAATTCTTCTTTTCACCAGGTGTCTGACCGCCCGTCTTCTTATGTAGGGCTCGGCGATCTGGCGCATCTCGATTGCGGTTTGTACCCTGGTGGGTATTCCCCTTGCCTCAAAGGCATCCTGCAGGGCGAGGGAATTGATGACGGTGGCCAGCATCCCCATGTGGTCCGCCGTGGTCCGGTCCATTCCCTTCCCGGTGCGTCCCCGCCAGAAGTTGCCCCCTCCTACTACAATGGCAATTTCAACGCCCATGTCATGTACCGCTTTTATTTTATCAGAAATTTCACTCAAAGTTTCAGGATCAATACCGGATTTTTTATCTCCGGCCAAGGCTTCGCCGCTGATTTTGATCATTACCCTTTTATACTTAGGTACTTGCATCTATGTATCCCCCACTCTGGTAAAGATATTTTTCTACATTAAATTAAAAAATCCTGCTTAATTAACGTACAAATAAAAATAATATTTTCCACAACCCACAAATCCTAAGAAAATCGTCAGATCAGCCCCATTCACGGTCCTCTCAGTCGTAATAAAGGGAACATATAAGGTATATGTTCCCCCACGTTTTTTATCCGCCAATCTGCTTCATTACTTCTGCGGCGAAATTCTCTTCTTTTTTGGCAAGGCCTTCGCCCATTTCAAATCTTGCAAACCTTCGGATGCTTATGTTTTCACCGATGGTAGCGATTTTTTCATTCATCAGCTGCTGAACCGTTCTGTCGGGATCCTTGATGAAAGGCTGCTCCAGCAGGCACACTTCCTTGTAATACTTTTCAATCCTGCCTTCTACCATTTTCTCCACGATCTTCTCCGGCTTACCTTCGTTCAACGCCTGTGCCTTGAGAATTTCTTTTTCCTTTTCAATAACGTCCGCAGGCACTTCCTCTTTCCTCACATATTCAGGCTTGCTGGCTGCAATCTGCATTGCAACGTCTTTTACAAAAGCCCTGAAGTCTTCATTCTTTGCGGCAAAGTCGGTTTCTATGTTTACTTCTACCAGAACGCCGATTCTACCATTGCCATGTATGTATGCTTCCACTATACCTTCGGCAGCAATTCTTCCGGCCTTCTTGGCTGCAGCAGCCAGACCCTTCTCCCTCAGGTATTCAATCGCCTTGTCCAGGTCTCCGTTTGTTTCGGTGAGAGCCTTCTTACAGTCCATCATCCCGGCTCCCGTTCTTTCGCGGAGCTGTTTTACCATATCTGCAGTAATCATGACAAATCCTCCAAACTTGAATTATTCATATTATTTACTTTGTTAGTAGTTTTATGCTTTGACATCGGTTATGAAAAATCCGGCCTTAGTTTTAAGAAAGACCGGATTTTATCAGTGTCGTTTTCGGAACAAATCCGACCAAAAGCCGCTTTTACTGCGCAGCTACTTCTTCAACGGCTTCTTCCTTTACAGCTTCGCCGTTGTCGGTGAGCTGTTCTCCCTGACGGGCTTCGATGACGGCATCGGCCAATTTTCCTGCAATGAGCTTGACTGCCCTGATGGCATCGTCATTGCCGGGAATTACATAATCCACTTCATCAGGATCACAGTTTGTATCTACAATGGCAACCACCGGTATGCCAAGAATTCTTGCTTCCATGATGGCATTTCTTTCTTTCCTGGGATCTACGATGAACAGAGCTCCGGGAAGCCTCTTCATATCCTTGATTCCGCCAAGGTATTTTTCGAGCTTTTCCAGTTCACCCTTCAGCTTGATAACTTCCTTCTTGGGAAGAACTTCGAACACACCGTTCTGTTCCATATCCCTGATCTGCTTCAATCTGTCGATCCTTTTACGGATGGTCTTAAAGTTTGTGAGCATTCCACCCAGCCATCTTGCATTTACAAAGAACTGGCCGCTTCTTTCAGCTTCTTCCTTAATGGAATCCTGCGCCTGCTTCTTTGTTCCCACAAAGAGAACGTCTTCGCCGTTGGCTGCAACTTCCTTTATAAAATAATAGGCTTCCTCTACCTTTTTCACGGTTTTCTGAAGATCGATAATGTAAATACCGTTTCTCTCCGTAAAAATGTATTCAGCCATCTTTGGGTTCCATCTTCTGGTCTGGTGACCGAAGTGAACACCTGCTTCAAGCAACTGCTTCATTGAAATAACTGACATGATATATTCCCTCCTATTCGTTTAATACCGCCGGCACTTTCATCTCCGTGAACCAACCTGACGCTTGGCGTTCAGGCAACAATTCACGAATCTTGCACCGTGTGTATTTTTCCGTCTAATAGTTTAACACAAGGAGGGCTTTTTATCAATAAAATGTTTGCGGCATTTTGAATTTTTATTGCAGTCTCAGGTATTTATGCCGCCAAACCTTATTGACTGATGCTCCCGCCTGGTTTAAACTATAGAGGACTACATTTATTTTATAAGGATAGGATAATGTTCGAATACTACAATATAAATTTCAAAAAGCTCCTTGGACTTCTGGTGATTGTCCTCTGTGCCGTTTTAGGTATCTTTCTCACCTTCCGGCTGAGTATTTTTTTAGCGCCCTTTCTCATTGCATTTATTGTTTCACTGCTGATGGAGCCGTTGATCAAACTGCTGGTACGGAAGGCAAGATTTCCAAGGAGGGCTGCTGCCGCAGTCTCGCTGATCCTTGTCCTGGGCGCTTTCGGTTCCGTTGTTTTCCTGCTTGTGTCCAAGCTTATTGCCGAACTTAAAGAACTGTCGGTGCTTTTCCCTACATATTTTATGCAGGTTTATAATGAGATTCTGAAGCTGATCGACCAGGCTTCGGAGATCTACCACGGGCTTCCCCAGGAGGTTCTGAACAACATTGAAAGCCTTTCGGCAGATTTTACAGGCAAGTTGAATCTGCAGGGCATCATCGACAGTGTTTCCAGTTACCTGCTGGGAATCATCTCCGGGATCTCGAATTTGCCCCAGGCACTTATTTTTATTCTTGTCACCATTCTCTCCACCTTTTTTCTTGCCAGTGACCGGGAAAAGATCGGCAGTACTTTCAAGTCCCATCTTCCCGAGGCCCTGATTGAAAAATACCAGAGTATAAAGAATGATATGTTTTTTGCCTTCTTCGGCTATATAAAAGCCCAGCTCATCCTCATGTCCATCACCTTGACGGAACTCCTCATCGGTTTTTCGGTCATCGGAATAAACTATGCCATCCTGCTGGCCTTCCTCATCAGCATCATCGATGCGCTGCCCATTCTCGGCACAGGAAGCATCCTCATTCCGTGGGCGGTATACAATTTTATCACCGGCGACATACGGATGGGTTTATCCCTGGTCATCCTCTACGGCATCGTTCTGGTTGTCCGGCAGATGATCGAGCCCAAGGTCTTGGGCCAGCAAATAGGCGTACATCCCCTGTTGACCCTGCTGGCCATGTACAGCGGCCTCAAGCTGCTGGGCGTCATCGGCTTGATCATTGGCCCCATCACCCTGCTGCTGCTCAAGAACATCCTCCAGGGTGTATTCAAGGGCAGAACCTTGAAGGAATACCTGGCCAGGGAAAAAAGCCCCGATTGACGCCTTGTTCCGGCTCAATCACCCGATGGCCTCCTGTTTTATTTTGGGTATCAAAATAGTAACACAGGTGCCGATTCCCGGCCTGCTGTATATGTTCACCCCATAGCCGGCTCCGAACTGGAGCTTGATCCTGTCGCTGACATTTTTTATCCCATAGCCCTTTGTTTCGGGGGCATCCTCCGACAACAAGGCATCAACCTTTTTCTGCCTTATGCCGATGCCGTCGTCGATAATCTCAAATACGATATCCTCTTCCCTTGCCCTGGCACGCAGCAAAATGTTGATGCTGCTTTTACGGTTGTATATCCCATGCTCCAGGATATTTTCTATGAAAGGCTGCAAAATTACTTTGACCGTATAGAATCCGGAGATGTTTTCATCAATATCATAAGCTATGCTGAATTCGTCGCCCTTTCTGATCTTGTAGATCTCCACATAGGATTTCACCTGCTCGATTTCATCCGTTATGCTTATAATATCCCTGCCCTTGTTCAATGTCATCCTGTAAAAGGTGGTCATCGCCCTTACCATCCTGTCTATGCTCTGGGCGTCTCCCTTATTCCCCAGGCGGCTGATGCTGGAGAGGGAATTATAGAGGAAATGGGGGTTGATTTGAGCCTGGAGGGCCTTCAGCTGGGCCTCCTTCCTGTCGATGTTGGCCTGGTAATTGTCTCTTATCAGGTTCCCTATCCTCGACGTCATTTCATTGAAGGTAGAAGCCAGATATCCTATCTCGTCATTGTTTTTGTCGGTAATTTCCCCCGTGAAGTCCCCGCTTTTGAACCTGTTCATCCCCCTGGAAATCCGGAGGATCCTCCTGGAGAAGGAGCCTGAAATAAGGTTTGTGACAAAGAACAAAATAATGAGGGCGATCAGGCAGTACAAAATGATCATTCTCCGGACCTGTTTTGCATTCGTATTAATCTTTTGTATGGAATTGACGCTGATGACTTTCCAATCCGTCAGGCCGATGCTGCCTTTGATGAATACGTAATCCTGCAGGAACAGGCTTTTTTGCTCTGCGCCGGACAGCAGCAGGTTTGTAATCTGTTCTTTGTTGCCCTCATAAAAATCCCTTTTGCTTTTTTCCACGGAAAGGAGGTTGCCGTCGCTGTCAAATACAATGTTGAAGTCCTCCATGGTCTCTGCGGGCTGGCCTTCATCACCCAGAACGTCTTCCAGCCGTACGGAAACCTTCAGAATGCCTATTTGCCTGTTTGCCGCATTTGAAAATCTGGAATCCAGAAAGCGTATGAGGGGCTTCATGAGGGAAATGTTGTTGTACTGGCCGTCTTCATCCACCTGTCCCCACACATAGCCGTCCCTTTTGTATTTGAGGTTCTTAAACCACTCTTTGTTCCTCACCCGGTTCTCATTGAGAACATTGTAGGATTGTTTGCCCGACTCCAGGTAATCGTCATGGGCTACGCCCGCAAAATCCATGTTGTCGTAATTGTTGTTGATTATTTCGCTGTTGGTATTTGTAAACCTCACCAGATCTACGTTGATGCTTCTGCCTGTGGCCTTGAGCAGGGGGGTAAGCACCGGGGCGATATAATTTGAGGCAATGTCGTACTCTTCATAATAGCCGTCGTAATTTCCCGCCAGAAAGTCCTGGATTTTCTGGTCGAAATAAATGGTATCGGCCAGCTTTACATAGCCGGTCAGCCGGTTGGTTACATTGGTGATAAATTGCTGCTGGGTATAGGACATGGTGGTCACGCCCTGCTCCTTGATGTAATTGAAGGTGGATGAATAGGAAAAAAAGCCTATGGCGCATACGGGGAGCATGGTGACAAGAAAATAGGACAGAGCCAGCTTGTACCGTATCCGAAGGTTGTAAAAAAATCTGAAAACCTTGAGTCCGGGGCGTACTGCAGCTTTTAATCGTGGAAAAGCCTGTTTCATCCTAATACCTTTCCCTGTACTCCGTCGGCGTCATGCCGTGGCTTTGTTTGAACTGGTTTATAAACGACGGTATGTTTTTATAGCCGACACTGTAGGCGATTTCATACATTTTCAGATCGGGGCGCTTGATAAATCCCGCCGCCTTTTTCATTCTATACTCTGTCAGATACTCGGAAAATCCCTGTCCCACCTCATCCTTAAACAGGGCGCCGAGATAATTGGGGGAATAGTACAATTGCAAGGCGATGTCCTTCAGGGTAATTTCTTTTGAATAGTTGGCTTCGATGTATTGGAGGACCGCCTCGACAATTTTCCGGTTCTTCCTTTCATTCTTGTTTTCAAGGTGTTCAACGATGGCCCGGAGCACATTTTTCATCCATTGCCTGATGTCCAGGATGGTTTCAAACCGTAAAAGCTTATCCCACAACAGGACCTGCTCTCCGAAAATGTCTTCCATTTTCTCATTCATGTCCAGAAGGAGGATTTCAATGCGGCTTATGATGTTGATGCAGCAGTTCTGTACATATTTGCCGTCAAGCATGCTCCCCGTTTCCATACTGTCAAAGAAATAGTCCAGAAAGCTGCAGGCCCTGTTTATGTCGCGGCTTCTTATGCACTGCGTCAATTGCTCCGCAACCTTTTGCACATCCACGGTGCCTTCCCTGAGGCTGGTTTTTGGACGGTAGAACAGGACGGTTCCTTTCCCCGCATACATCTTCTGGTCCAGGGCCCGGCAGCCCTCATCATAGGAAAGGCCAAGCTCCTCCATGGACTCGACGGTTCTGCCTATTCCAACGGTCATGCTTATGCCGAACTTCTCTGAAACGTCATCAATCATGTCCTTTGACAGGGATTTTATGTTTTCCGGCACAGCAGTCATATCCACATAGCTGTTGCAGCTGAGGATCACCGCATACCTGGCCTGGTCCAACTGGAAAGGCTCAATATAAAACATATGATTTTTCAGATTTCTTATGGCCGTGGTGATCCCCTTGGCCATTTTTTCAAATTCAGTTGCTGAAAGGGTTTCATACAATGTCCTGCTGTCGTCGATTTCACACAGAAGAACGCAATAACGTCCCTCC
The DNA here is from genome assembly GCA_023424965.1 of Bacillota bacterium. Lineage (GTDB taxonomy): Bacteria > Bacillota > Clostridia > Acetivibrionales > JAFADI01 > JAFADI01. The sequence goes on along the minus strand of JAFADI010000190.1, from coordinate 5,817 downwards.
TGTATATTGATGTCCAGCGAGGCAATGCTGCTCCACAGGAGGCTTTTCTCCACGGTTCCGTAAACCAGATCATTGAGAAACCTGTTTCTCAGCAATTCTTTTCCCTCGTTGACCTTGTCCAGGAGCCGCCGGTTTTCCTCCTCATGCCTTATCTCCTGCAGCCGCTCGCTTACCGCCTGTTTTAAGGCTCTGAGCAGTTCATTGTCGTCCACGGGCTTTAATATATACTCGTAAGCATTTATTTTCAGCGCGCTTTTGACAAATTCGAAATCATCATAGCCGCTGATAAAAATGATTTTTAACAGGGGAACAAGTTCTATGGCCCTGGCGGCAAGGTCCAGGCCATTCATTCCCGGCATCTTGACGTCGGAAATCAGGATATCCGGTTGGTACCGGGCCATGATTTCCAGGGCCTCAAAACCGTTCCTTGCAGTCTCAACACCTGTAATCCCCAGCTTATCCCATTGAAACTGGTCCCTTATTCCCTCCCGGTCCAGGGTCTCATCATCCACAATCAACAGCTTGAACATACAATTCTCCAATCATTGTATATTTAGTACTATTTTAGCATATTCCCGGGTGATTTACATGAATTCCCCCGTCCTCCGGTACAAATTTAAATATGGAAACGGAAAAGGGCTGCAGATGCCTTTCCATCTGCAGCTCCCAGGGGATAACGGTGTTTATTGGCCGAGAACCTTTTTGTTTTCCAGCCATATTTTGGTCTTATAGTTTTCCACCTTTTCAAAGCCGATTTTATAAGCCTGATCCGCAGTTTCCTTGATGAGCTTCCTGGCTTCGGCTTCATCCTTTGCCATGATGATCTTCGGCAGCATCTTCTTCACCAGGTCCTTGCACTTCTGGTGGATGATGCCTTCGTCCGTAGTGGGGTCTGTAAAGATGCCCTGGAATTCCGTTATGTCGACGGAATGATTCCAGGTGATCTTTGCCTGTGCCTGAATAACCGGGTCCCTCTGCTCCAGGGGCCTTCTGTTGTCGGCCGCAACCTTGCTCAAGTCCACCCATTCCGACATTCCGGGAAGTGAATAGCGCTCTGCGGCAAGGACCTTGCGTTCTTCATCGGACAAATCGGAGCGGTTTTTCTTTATGATGGGATAGCCCTTCTCATCCAGTTCATCCCGCAGCACTCCTTTCGGACCATGGAAGGTCAGAAGCTGCCCTTCGTCGGAGGCAATGTAGTCAAATACCTGAAATATTCTTTCGGGATTTTTGGCCTTCCTGGTAATGCAGATGGAATTCCAGCCCAGCCTGCTGAAGATGTTGTTTCTCACATCCTTTTGCTCCATGCCCGGACCCGCCGGAGGCTCGACGACAACATAGCTTGCGTCCTTATCCGTTGCCTGCCATGCCTGTTTTCCGTCCCTCGCCTCATTGACCACGTTGCTTCCGGTATATACTGCAAGCCTTCCGGAATTCCTCTTGTCATCCTTTTGCTGGGAGGTCTCAACAAAATAGTCCTTGTTTATCAGGTCTGCATTCCACAGCTTGTTTGCGAAAAGCAAGGCCTGCTCCAGCCTTGGATCGGTGAACACGAATTTCAGCTGGTTTTTGTCCCTGTCCACATACACCAGGTCTTCATTGGAGATGGTCCCTACGCCTCCGCAGCTGAAATATATGAACCACAAGCCCAGGAACTGGTCAACCTCCATCTGCAGCGGGACAACATCTTTCCCGTTTATTTTGATATTCTTTTCCTTCACCTTTACGAGATAATTGTACACATCCTCCAGATTCTTAATTTCCGGAGCTCCCATCTCCTTATAAATTTTTTCGTTGACCATCCAGCCTCCGTTGCCGGTGGGATGCTTGGAGGTGGTGGGCCAGTTGAGGAGAGAGTATGCTTTGCCCTCCACTTTGGCAAAGTTGATGGTTGAGGCGTCCACCCGGGTCCTGTAGCCCGGATATTTGGCGATGTAATCGTCCAGCGCCACCAGCTTGCCGGCGCTGATCAATTTCTGGTAGTTGGCATCCCTGTCCATCACAATGACATCCGGCAGATCGTCGGAGGCAAGCATTATATTGAGCTTTTCCTTCGGGTCGCCGTCGGGCTTCAAATAGGTCAAACGGCAGTTCATAATCCTGCCAAGCTCTTTTCCCACCTCGGTATCTTCAAAGTTCTTTTCCAGAGGCCACCAGTTATAGTTCCAATACACGGTGAAATCCACTTTTTCCTTTGTATCGTAAACCGGCGGTTTGCCGGAATCCTCCGGCTTGGCCTCCTGGGTGCCGGTCTCGGAAGCGGGCTTTTGAGCATCCTTTTCCGTCACTTTTCCGCCACAGCCTGCGGCAGAAGTCAAGATCAGGGCTATTACAAGCATCATGGCGGTAATAACCTTAAACAGTTTGCCGTACATAAGTATCCTCCTTTAATTTTTAGTTGTTCTATAAAGCAACCCCGGGATTTTTTTTTATTCTTTTACCGACCCGATCATGATGCCTTTTACGAAGTATTTTTGAATAAAGGGATAAATGATCACGATGGGCAGTACGGAAACAATGATTGTGGCAGTAGAAATTGAACGTACATTTACAATCTTCATGGAGTCAAGCTGGGTGGCTCCCGCTCCTGCCTGGGCCAACACCTCCTGGTACTGCTGGGAATTGATGATGCCTGTAAGAATTGTCTGCAGCGGCTTCAGGTTGATGTCGGTGACATACAGGCTGGCGTCAAACCACTGGTTCCAGTGAAAGACCGCCGCAAACAATCCGATGGTGGCAATAATGGGTGCTGATAAGGGAAGCATGATCTTAAAAAAGATGGTCATCTGTCCCGCCCCGTCAATTTTGGCCGATTCCTCCATGGAGTCGGGGATGGTCTTGAAGTAGGTCCTCATGATAATCATGTTGTATACGCCAATCATATAAGGAATGACATAGACCATAAAAGAATTGGTCAGGTGGAGCCATTTCATCAGCAAATAGGTTGGAATAAGGCCGCCGCTGAAATACAGGGTCAGTATGGACAGACCCATGTAGAAATTTCTGCCCTTAAGCTTCGCCTTTGACATGCCGTAGGCAAACATGGCGGTACATATTACGCTCAGCAAGGTGCCCAGGGCGGTTCTGGCAACTGTGATAACAAAAGCCCTGTACAGCCTTTCATTGTTTGAAATCACAATATAGTTTTCAAGGGTGATTTGTCTGGGCAGAAAATAGATTCCTCCCCTGGCGGTATCTCCAGCCTCGTTCAATGATACCGCCAGTGTATTCACAAAGGGGTACAGCATCAAAAATGCCAGTATGATAAGCAGGAAAGCTGTAATCACCTCAAACAAATCCATTTTTTTCTTCATGCCTAGCCTCCATACATTTCAAGCGTAAATAAACCCTCCGGCTGCATCCGCCGGGAACTGCCCTACCACAGGCTCTCTTCCCCCAGCTTTTTCGCCGTATAGTTTGCCGCAGTGAGCAGTACAATGCAGAAAACCGATTTGAACAATCCCGCGGCAGTGGCATAGGAATACCTGAGATCTCTGATTCCCACCCGGTAAACATACGTTTCTATGATTTCCGAAACGTCCTGCACCGAGGAATTGTTCAGGTTGTTGGTCAGGATCAGTATCTGTTCGAAACCCGCGTTCAGCAAATTGCTGATGGCCAGGATCAACAGGATGATAATGGTGGGCTTGATTCCTACAAGGGTGATGTTCCATATTTTATTAAATCTTCCGGCCCCGTCGATCTCCGCCGCTTCATACAGTTCCGGATTGATGGAGGCGATGGCTGCAATATAAATAATTGCATTCCAGCCAAGCTCTTTCCATAAATCCGTCAGGACGGTGATCCCCCAAAAATACCCGGGCTCTCCCATGAACACAATGGGTTCCTTGATAAGGCCCAGATACTGCAGGAGAGAATTTACCACGCCCCCGTCGATGGAGAGAAAATCGAAGGTGAGTCCGGCCACAACAACCCAGGATACAAAGTGGGGCAGGTAAGAAATCGTCTGTATGGTCCTTTTGAAGCTCATCCTGCGGACCTCATTCAGAAGGATTGCAAGGATGATGGGAACAGGAAAACAGATCAAAAGCTTCAGTATGCTGATGGCAAAGGTGTTCCGCATGATTATGGGGAATTCCGTGCTTTGGAAGAACAGGACAAAGTGCTTGACCCCCACCCACTGGCTTACTCCCGGCAGGTCCCCCATGTTGTAGTTCTGGAAGGCCAGTATGACCCCGTACATGGGAACATAGCAGAAAATGACAATGAACAGGATCCATGGAACTACCATCAGCTGCAGGTCCCGCTGTTCCCAGAACTCCAGCAGATGTACTTTTATGGTTTTTTTGCAACGGGTTTCTTCGATTTGCTGTACGCCGGCTTCTAGCTCCATTATGCCCTCCTGCTGGATTAATGTATGCGGGATTCATCATTTCCTATTATAGTTAAATCTGACTGTAATTTCATTACCGTAGAGCAATGATTTGTTTTGTTGAACACCGTTTCTTGCTCTTTGCGGCACAAAAAAAGCGACCGGGCATCGAACCCCATCGCTTTTGGCCGGATTTGCTCTGCAAATGGCCCTAAAAAAATAAATGCGGCAGCATCCCCCGCATTTATTTCCTTTTTACAAAACTGTACGCTCCTTATTCACTTGCCAGTTCTTTAAGCTGCCGGCTGACTTCGTCACCATACAGCCCGCCGTGATAGCAGATAACCTTTTCAATATCGTAGTCCGCAAGCTTCCTCACCGACTTCAAATTTAAAGCATTGTCAAAATTGATGGACTGGGGTGAAAGAGAAAGCCGGCCATTTTCTACCCCCAGCATGTCTCCTGCGATGAGCAGCTTATAGTGTTTGAGGTACAGGGAAATATGCCCGGGGGTATGCCCCGGCGTATGAATGACCCTGATTCCGCAGCAGCAGGGCAATTCATCACCATCGGCCAGGGTTTCATCCACCTTGGCTTTGGCATTCTGAAAACCGGACTTAAGCTTCTCGTATACCAGCTTCATTTCCGCCGGCAAAGAATCCAGCCTGCTCTCAAGCTGGGCCAGCTTAATGGGACATTTATCCCCCTGGATATACGGTTTCTCTTCTTCATGGGCATACACCTTTACCTTACCCTGCAGTTCCTTTTGGATGCTCGAAAGGCTTCCGATATGGTCTATGTCCTGGTGGGTGAGAATCACCGTGTCCACTCTCTCAAAGGGTACTCCCGCTTTCTCAATTGCCTCCCGGATCTGAGCGAGCTGGCCGGGATATCCGGCATCCACCAGAACCGCCCTCTCGCTATCCCAAATGAGCACGGGATAAATGACACTGAGCTTTCCCATAACATTCGAGGGTATTTCAAGCATTTCCAATCCCTCAGCTATTTTCAATATAATCACTCCTTCCACCCCATCCACAGGGAACGTTACCCGGTCTGGGGTATTGCTTCCGGCTTTAAAGTAAACAAAAAAGAACAAGATAGCGTCTTGTCCTTTTTGTTTATTTGGTGGGCAATGGGGGGCTCGAACCCTCGACTTCTACCGTGTGAAGGTAGCACTCTCCCACTGAGTTAATCGCCCGTGTGCTTCTATTATATTCCTCCAAACCGCAAAATTCAATAGGCAGATTTAATCCTGCAAAAATCCGCAGCCAAAATCCGATCCCTGTCAAAGGACCTTATCTGGTCCCGCAGGTAACAGTGGGCTTTTATCTTGCTGCCTTCCATGGACAGCACTTTTATGTTTCTTTGGGTTATTTCCCGGCCCTGGTATACAATGGTGACAATGCATCCACGCTCCAGGGAGAGTCTCAGAACGTTATCCATAATAAAATCCCTCTACATGATATTATAGCATTGTTTTG
>JAFADI010000117.1 GCA_023424965.1 Bacillota bacterium | reverse complement strand
AATGGCATCGGTCTGGCAAAGCACATCTATGAAAACCGCTTGCCCATAAAGGTCATCATTCTGTCCGGCTATGCGGATTTTTCCTATGCCCAGTCTGCGCTCAAATACGGAGTGGTGGATTTTGTCCTGAAGCCGGCCGAGCCTGAGCAGCTGGCTGAGGCGGTGCTGAAAGCCAGGCAGGCCATGGACCTTCAGAAGCAGAACGAATTGAAGCTCAATGGCCTGGAGGGCAGGGTGAGCCAGAGCCTTCCGGAATTGCAGGAAAAGCTGCTCAGGGATATTATCGACGGTCTGGTCCGCAATCAGGCATTGCTGGCGAAAAAGGCCTCGGAGCTGGGCATCACCGCAATGCAGGATTATTATGTCCTTGCCTACGAGCTTGAAGATACGGGCGGCAGCCGGCATCAACCCGGTGCGGAATACGAAAATGTCAGTATCCTCAACATAAACAATTTTTTGTCGGGAGCCTTCAACGGGCATACCCATTTCCTGGTGTCCATGGATAAATCCCATCTGTGCTCCATTGTTGCCTTTGATCCAACATGTGTAAATAACTGCATGCACCTCCTGCTGAATATCTGCGGAGAGATACTCAGAAGTGTCAACAGCTTTATGAAGTTTTCCATTTCGATTGGCATAAGCAGCAGCCACAAAAGCCTGACAGAACTTCCGGAAGCCTATAAGGAAGCCCTCAGCGCCCTCTCGTCAAAGTTCTATATCGACGGCGAAAGCTGCATATCCATTTATACAAGCTATACCAACAACATGGCCCATGCCGATAGGATGCTGGTGAATTCATACCTGGAACGCATTATCCGCTGCCTCCTTGATGACAGGATGGAGGCTTCGGCCGCTTTGATTCATGAGCTGTTTGAAAAGCTCAGGTCCGACAAGCAGCCCATCGAGTATATAAAAAATATGGGAATACACCTTTGTTCGTCCTTTGAAACCCTCCTGTCGGGCTATGACACCAGTCTTTCCGAATGCATGCCCAATGGCAGCGGGATCTATGTGGAGATCCTTCAAAGCCGCTCAATCGGATGCCTCCGTGACATACTGACAGGAGTTGTCAATTCGACTGCCGCATTCCTGACGAACAGAAGCAAGCAAAACAGCATGATAATAAACAAGGTGCTGGACTATATAAGGGATAACTACAAAAGCCCCATCACCCTGCAGCAGCTGGCGGATCATGTCCATGTCAACAGCAGCTATCTGAGCCGCCTCTTCAAAAAGAAAACCGGTGAAACCATAACGGATGCCATCATAAAATTCAGGATTGAAAAAGCCAAGGAGCTGCTGTTGAACACCAATCTCAAAACCTATGAGGTCGCTGCCGAAGTCGGCATCGACGACCCTCCCTATTTCTCGGTAATTTTCAAAAAATATACGGGCATAAGCCCGAAGGATTATGCCCGCAGCACAACATAATTTTTATATGCATTTTCTTATATAGGGTTTGTTGATTTCCCATAATTCGCCCAGGATTTTTTCGGCGGCGCTTATGCTGTTCACCACCGGGTCAACGAGGAGGGCCTGCAAGGCGATTTCCTTTGAGGCATGCACCGCGGCCTCGACGGCCAACTGCTGCACTCCTGCCTGCACGGTGCAGAGCTGGGCAACGGGGGCCGGCAGACTGCCTGACGCAACAGCGTGGATTCCCGTGGCATCGAGCATTATAGGCACCTCTACGGCACAGTCATAGGGAAGGTTGGTAATTACCCCTTTATTATGGACGATCCCTGATTCAATCAACTGCTTCTTGTTGTGGAGTATTCCGGTAATTACATGGACGGACCTTTCCGCCGAAGGTTCGAGCCATTCATTTACATTGCCCTGACCCGCAGTTCTTCTTTCGATCTCCCGCTTCAGCTCTTCCCTTCCCCTTTCGTCGGCATCAAAGTCGTAGCCCTCTTCGCCGCCTTCCCAGCCATAAGCCAGGTATTCGCCGATGTGGTCGTCGCTGCAGGAGGGATACATACCAAAGATATCAAACATCTTCCTTGAAAGGGGTTGAAAAGACCCGTCGTATCCTTTGTTCTTTTCTTTCAGTAGAGGATACAGATCCTCCCCCAACTCACTGTCCCGCACCTCCAGCATCCACTGGAAATGGTTCAGGCCTGCAGCCCACACGTCGATACTTTCCGGCTTCCTGCCCAGTATTTCCGCGATGTCGTGCTTTCCCATGAAGACACCGTGGCACAGTCCAAGGCATTTTATTTTTGTGTATTTGCTCAATGCCAGAATAATACGGCTCTCAGGATTGGAAAAATTGACGAAATAGGCATCGGGGCACAGTTCCTCCATGTCCCTCGCGATGTCCATAATCACGGGAATGGTGCGCATGGAAAAGAACAGCCCGCCGGGCCCCCCATTTTCGCCAAGGGTATGGCGTATTCCATACTTGCGGGGTACTTCAAAATCATGCCTCCACAGCCTGCATCTTTCGATGGCAATGGAATTGATGACAAAGCCCGCACCGGGCAGTGCCTCTCTCCGGTCGGAGGCAGCCTCGATCACAAGGCCCGACTTCGATATTTCGTTCATCTTTACGGCAAGGCCGTACATCCTCTTCAGGTTGGCTTCATCCGTGTCCACCAGGGTTAAAGTGGAGCCGGACAGCTCACCGCAGGAAAAAATATCCCTGAAAGTACTGAGGCCGAAGCTGGCGCTCCCGGCGCCGATAAAAACGATCTTTGTTGTTTGCATAGAAACAACTCCTTTCCAGGTTAATTTTACGTAGGGTGGTGGGTTGCTTTCATAAAGGATCAACGTCGCTTTGGCTTTCCAGAAATTCAATCAATTCCGTTTTTCCGGGACTGAAGCCGTTTTTGATATAGCAGGCGGAAGCTGCATTTGCCATCCGGATTGAAGCCGCCATGTCAAATCCCAGCAGCTGTGCCGCACAAAAACCGGCATTGAAGTTGTCGCCTCCACCTGTGGATATCGTCGGACAGTCAATATAAAAGGTACTTGCGCAGTAGCTCCCCTCCTGCTCCCAGGCAATGGACAGCTTCCTCGAATGGATGACGGCGGCATCGATGCCCAGGTACCCGTACAGGCGGTCTCCCATGCTTTTCAGATCTTTTGCTTCCGGTTCCCCCCAGAGGGTTTTATAGATGATTTCCGCCTCATTTTCGTTCATCCCCAGGATGACACGGCGGTAGCCTGCAAATTCCCGGATCAGCTCAAGGGCTTTGACAATATCCTGTATGCTTTTTTTGGAGCAGTCGGACAAATCGAAGAACAGAATTTGATTTTTATCGGGCTTGATATCCGGCATTACCTTTTTCAAAATACCTTCCCAGATGGAATTCGCATCCTCTGTCTCGCTCCAGTTCAGCAGCCCGATCAAATGGCTTGACGCATAAAATTCAGTTAACTTGTCCACTCCTATGAGGCCCTTTATTTTTTCCCAGGTTAGTTCGTCCATGCCTTTCATCTGGGCCATCATGATTTTGCCGTCATTGAACTCCAGGGCTGTGGTGGCACCGGGCTCCCCAATGCCGTACAAGGTACAGTTCTTCTCTTTCATGATTTCAAACTCCGGCAGGGGCCCGGGACTTCCCATGGCTCCGATACAACTCACCTGAACGCCCATCGTCCCTAAAGCCATGCTGAAAATCGGCATGTTTCCGCCCATTTTTCTGACCTGCTCCACCAGTTCCAGGGAACAGCTTTTTCCGCTTTTGGACTTGAGGTATGTACCGAACTCCCCCATGTCGTTGAAAAAACAGATACTTTTATCGGGGTTTTT
>JAFADI010000050.1 GCA_023424965.1 Bacillota bacterium | reverse complement strand
CCGTAATGCCTTCCTTTGAAACCATCGAGTCGGGGGCCTACACTCCCCTGTCAAGGACCCTGTACCTCTATATAAACAACGGTTCTCTGGAAAAGGACTATGTGAAGGCCTTCGTAAAGGTGTATATGGAAAACGCCGCAAAGTTTGTGAAGGCGTCGGGATATCTGCCCTGCAAGGATTCGGAATACAGCGGCTATATCGGAAGCCTGAACTGAATAAAAGCTCAGGGGCATGGAGGCCCTCTGTTTTTGGTCGGATTTGCTCCACAAATGACCCAAAATAGAAGAGATTAGATAAAAAGAGGATGTGGGAACCTGTCTCACATCCTCTTTCTATTTGTATCGGAAAACACAAATTAGTATCGATTTACACATTTGAATTTAAAGTCCATAAATTTATAATTGGAACACGAGCCGGTTGTTTTAGGAGAAATAGCTGCCCGGCGATGCCGATAAATGGACAATGCCACTCGAAACTCACACTTAAACAAATAGTGACAAACTAAAATAGTTAAAAAATATAAAACCAATGATTTAATTGTTTTCCTCATATTCTGGAACTAGTGTCAGAAATCTATTTAATTAGAATAGATAATTCCGAAATAACTGATTAGGAGGAGAGAGGTATGTTTAAGAGTATCAAAAACAAAGCACTGAGTTTTATTCTGGTGGTATCGGTCATTGCAAGCAGTTGTTTTGTCGTGCTCCCCGTCACTGTATCGGCGGCCGACGCTTATTCCTACGAGAGTACGCATTGGCTGTACATCGGTTGGGAGAATGACTATCCCAAATCACGCACCTATATGGGCGGAGGAGTACGGCCGGGGATGTCTAATGCGATTCAGTACACCTTCACTGTGGATGGAACTACCTATAGTCCGGATGAATTTGCAGCAGACCGGAAAACCAAGATAAAATGGTATCTGAGGGATGGATATCAGCCCTGTCCAACCTCCGAATGGGATGCGGGCACAACGCATGTAACGATACAGCACTTCGCAAACAGGATTCTGAGTGATTCGGCGACAGCGGTGTATTCGCGTGTTACTGTCAAAAACAACGCGACAAGTACAAAAACAATCCGTATTAACATTAATGCAGGTACAGGGTATGAAGTACCATTATCAGGAAATCCAACCTTTAGTGATTCAGGTTCCATGTATTACGATGTATCAGTCACGGCTGGGGCAACGGTAACAAAAGATTTTGTCGCAAAGGCAAACGGTACTGCAACGGCAGCACAGCTGCAGGGAGCAGGAACCTTTGATTCCAATTATACTTCCATGGCAACCTACTATGATAACAAGATCAATAGTCTTACTCATCCGGTAGCATTGCCGGACACTAAAATGTTGAATATGTTTAAAGCAGAGCAGATTACTCTATGGGAAAGTATGGTAAAGACCAATAACGCAAATTATTATTTGCTCACGTTCAATTGGTTTACTATAGGCTCAACTACAACTGAGGCAGAAAACTACAATACGATGTCCGGCGTGGCCACCGGGACTTGCAAAGAAGGAACACTTCAAGTGTACGCTGCAAATGATGGTGATTGGATTGCATTTAACAATTATGATTTCGGTACAGGGCAGACAACCTTCAGTGCAAGAGCTGCATTGGATTATATGAACGGTCACACCAGCAAGATAGAGATCAGGCTTGACAGCCTGACAGGGCCCATTATCGGGAATTGTAATATTGAGCCGACTCAAATGAATGACTGGAATTATTTCCAAACATTCAGCACAAATATAACCAATACAACAGGAACCCATAACTTGTATCTCATATTCAAAAAGACAGGACCGGACAATATAAACTATGAAGCAAGAGGAGAAGGCGGAGGCGGCTCTTATGACAGGATCTATACCCATGATGTTCCGAACATTGTGGATGAGTTCATCAGAGAGGGAGATTATGACCTCGCCAAGAGGATACTAACAAGCCCATATTACCTCGAAATTTCTAAATTATTGTATCATGATTACGTGGATGCAATTCCTAAATACCTGCTTCCCTATGCCACGTATTTGAAAAATACGGGAGATACGGCATTCTTTACGGCAGAGGTCAGAACCAATTTGCAGAATGCTGCACATCAGCTTGAGAGTTATAGGTACTATAATACCAGCGACCCGAATCACAACGGTATTATAAGAAAATCCAACACCCTTGACAACGGAAGCACTTTCTTGCTGATAGATAATATGGCATGGCTTGGAGGACTTCAGGCATATAAATACGTATGTGATAAGCTGGGGAATACCACGGAGTCCACTTGGGCTGCAAACTCGATGAGCAGCTTGAACTCTGCCTTTAACAATGCTTTGACCGCTTCTGAGACCAGAAGAGGCGTAAACTGGTATATGAGCTGCTTTGATGATACGATGTACTGGCCGAATTACACAGGCAACTATTTTGCGTCATCAATATGCACCTCAGCTTTCCCGTGGGATGGCTACCTCAATGGGTATAGCCTGGGTGGAACCTGGAAGGATCACTACGAAAACAGTATTGCGAATGCACTTGCAAAGAGGACTCAATCGGGTACGCCGGTAGACAGCTGGGGAGAATGGTCTGTCGGTTCTTACGGCAATGTCTACAACGGAGGTCAGGGCTTGCAGTGCATGCTTTCGGACACGTACAGAACAGAAGTATGCAAGAACCTTGAATGGATGCTGAAGAACGAAAGTGCGCCATTCCAATGGGGAGAAAGCTTTAAAGCGGGATTGACGCCGACAGACTGGACAACGATCAAGGCAGATTATGAGACCTGGGGCTTGAGCTTTATGAAGCAGGCGCTGCTTGAGGCGTGCTGCTCGGTAAAAACCGACGGTACGGTGATCATAGGCAGAGGTTTGCTTGATTCATGGGTAGCTGACGGCAAGACGGTTCAATGGTCCAACGTGAATGTGGGCAACGGCAAAAAGATCAATTTTACAATTACGGGTGGAGCTAACAGCGTGAGCCTGGCCATTTCAGGCAATGCGCCTAACGGGAATATCGTGTTCAACCTGCCGATATTCAAGAACAATATTGTGTCGGCAAGCGCAGGTACTGTGGACAATAGCGCGGGTACCGTAACCCTGCCTGCCAATACAACCACTGTAACGGTCAACCTGGCACCTGTTTCCCAAGGTCCCAAATATGAAGCGGAGAACGGAACCCTTGTGGGGTGCAATGCAGCCAATGACCAGACAGGCTATTCCGGCACGGGCTTTGTAGGATATCTGAATGCGGTGGGAGATTCAGTTACAATGTATGTGTATGTCCCTGCTGCCGGAGATTACAATGTTGATCTTAGGTATGCCAGCGGACAGAGCAATGCAAGAACAATGAGCATCTATGTAAATGATGTTAAAATTAAGCAGTCCAGCTATCCTTCCACGGGAGGATGGTCTACCTGGGGGGATGTTACGGACACCTTGCCCTTGACCGCCGGAAACAACAGGATTATGTATAAATGTGATACCGGAGATTCGGCTGGAGTTAATCTGGATTATATAAACCTATCCCTTGCGCCGCCTGTAGTAACCAGGTACGAAGCGGAAGATGCCGCACTTGTAGGGTGCAATGCGGCCAACGACCAGACGGGCTATTCCGGTACGGGTTTTGTGGGATATCTGAACGCGGAGGGAGATTCGGCAACGTTTACGGTTAATGTTGCTTCTGCAGGCAGCCATAATGTTGACCTGAGATATGCCAGCGGCCAGAGCGGTGCAAGAACAATGAGCATTTATGTAAACGGCGTTAAAATTAAGCGGTCCAGCTATTCTCCCACAGGAGGCTGGTCCAGTTGGGGGGAGGTTACAGACACATTGACCCTGAACGCCGGGAACAACACAATCATGTACAAGTGTGATACCGGTGACTCGGCAGGTGTTAATCTGGATTATATAAATGTTTGGGGAAAATAATATAAAGATAAATGTCGATCAAATAGGGTTTTATGGATGTTGGAAAAAAAGAGCCGGCTTAGGTGAGTAGCGTTTTGACAAATAACCATATGAAATCCTCAGAGAAAGAGTGTACATAGTGATATGTAGACTCTTTTTCACGGGATTTAGTGTCTTACTTAAGAATCAACGCTTGTTCACATTTTATTTATCATTATATTATAGTATACTTAATCTATGGCTATATTTATGTAAATGAATTTCAAAAGGATACTCACAATGAATTCGTATTTTAATCGGATTAAATTCTGGTTCAAAAATCAAAAGATAAGAAATAAAATATTGCTCATCTACATTCCTCTGGTAACCATTCCTCTGATTCTTCTTGGTTATTTTTCAAATTACATCTTTACGCAGGATATCATCGGGAAAACGGTAAAAAACATACAGGACGAATCGGTGCTCATTGTAACCAGGATTGATTCCATGCTGGCCAATGCGGAGAATTGTGCGAATTTTGTTGCTTTGAATACTTATAACATTATAAAAGATAAAACGCCGGATGAAAATGATCAGATTAGTTATCTATATATCCGGGACCGGATCGTGGGCCAGTTGAATAATGCATTGATTACCTTTCCCGACGTCAGCTCCATTGCGTTTATTGACAACTATGGCAATGCATTCAGCCCGAATGAAAATATGCTGATCAATGATCAAAAGGCTTTAAACAGCGATATGCTGGGCAAAATTGACCTGACAAACGGGATTAACCTGTGGTTTCCAATGCAGGTGAGGGACTTTCTGGTAACCGATCCAAAGAAACCTGTTGTTACCGTAGGTAAAAAGATTTTTAATGTGGACTCGGGAGAAAAACTGGGATACCTGATACTGAATGTCGATGAGTCCGCTTTTGCATCCGTTTATAAAAGCGTTGGACCGTCAACCCAGAGGACATATTTTATTGCAGACCGGAGGGGCTATATTATTTCGCCCCAGGACCGCGACGGTTTTCTGAAGCCCATCGAAGACGTATTGCTGGGGGGCGTCACAGCAGGGTACAAACAGTCGGAAATAACGGAGATAACGGGCAAGAAATCTCTTGTGACCTATACTCCTTTTAGTAAAGCCGACTGGATACTGATAGGCAAGATTCCCTTGATAGAACTTGTCGGAGATGTTAGAAAAAATACACTCCTTATCATCATCGCAGGGCTTATCTTTCTATTACTGGCTTCGTCCGGAGCCGGTATACTGTCATCTCTTATTACAAAGTCGATTAAAGGTCTTGCCGTCAGCATGCGGCAAATCAGGGAAGGCAACCTGGATGTACGGTGTGAAGCCGAATCCCAGGATGAGGTGGGGTTGCTGGCATCGGGATTTAATGATATGGTTGGAAGACTGAAAGAACTTCTTCAGAATATCCGGTTTGAGCAGAAGAAAAAAAGGGAGTTTGAGCTGGCGCTGATACAGTCTCAGATTAAGCCGCACTTTCTGTACAACACCCTGGATTTGATCTATATATTGTGTAAGGAAAAGGACTACAAAGAAGCCGGAAATGTTACCAAGGCTCTTGCCGATTTTTACAGGGTGGCTTTGAGCAAGGGCGGGGAAATCATAACCATCGGTGAAGAGATCAAAAACGTAAGAAACTATCTTCTTATTCAAAAGATGAGATACTCGGACGTATTTGATTTTGAGATAGACATCGGGGATGAGATACTGGAATACGAAATTCTCAAGCTCACAATACAGCCGCTGGCAGAAAATGCGCTGTACCACGGCTTGAAAGAGAAGGGGAGTACCGGCAGAATCACAATCGAAGGACATCTGGAGAATAACCGGATAGTGATCCGGGTTGCCGACGATGGCGTCGGAATACCTCCGGAAAAGCTGCAAAACCTGTTGACACAGGAGAAAACAGACCCAATCAAAGAATCCTTTGGACTCTTAAGTGTTGATGAGAGGCTTAAGCTATATTTTGGATTGGACCACGGGGTGGGCATCAAGAGTGAGTTAGGCAAAGGCACGGAGATTACGGTGTCGATTCCGCTGTTTGCAAGGGAGGAATTTAATCATGTTTAAGGTAATCATCGCAGATGATGAGGCCCCCTTCAGAAGATACCTGAGGAATGCGGTGGATTGGGCGGCGCACGGATTCGAGCTGGCCGGCGAGGCCAGGAACGGTCTGGAAGCATTGGAACTGGCCAGGGATATCAGACCGGACATTGCTCTTGTTGACATAAATATGCCGTATATGGATGGGCTGGCTTTGTCTGAAAAGCTGCGGGAGATATTTCCTGAAATAGTAATCATTATTGTCACGGGACACAGTGAATTTGAGTATGCCAGAAAAGCATTAAAAATAGGCGTCGTGGACTATATTCTCAAGCCCTTCTCTGAAGAGGAATTACTGGTTGTTCTGCTGAAAGTGGGTGGGAGCCTTCAAAAAGCGTTTGAAGAAAAGTTTGTGGCGCAGTCCAATGCGGCTGTTTTGAAGGAGCGCTTTCTGAACCTTTTGATAAGCAATGAATATTCTGCAAAGGATGAAGAAATCGCAAAGCAGTTTATGAGCTTCGGTATAAGTACATTTACACGTTGCTTCACTGTTGCTTCCGTTGAAATAGACAACCTGTATCAACGATGGAAGGACGCCGGCGAAATTCAGCTCTGGAAATACGCGGTTTCCAATGTTCTGGATGAAATCATGAAAGCAGACGGGAATTGTACCATATTCAACGGTTCCGAAGGAAGGATCATTTCCATCCTCGAGTTCCGGAATGAATTGGATATGCACAAGCTAAGAGTTGAGGGGGTTCAACGTGCATGTGATTTTATCGGGAAACATATGGGGTTTACGGTCACTATTGGCGTGGGGAGGACTGTAAAAGGCTTCAGCAGTATTCACAATTCATATAAGGAATCACTGGCAGCATTGCAGAATAAGGTTGCTGTAGGAAACGGCAAAGTGATTAAGTATGCCGACCTCGAGAGCAAAAGCATGAACGTGGGCTTTTATTCAAATGAAGTGAATGAAAAGCTTCAAATGAGCTTGCGCTTGAACAACTGGGAAGAAATTGAGGAAGAACTTGAAGAGGTTTTCAACTATGTCCATGAGAAAAACCTGTCCTGGGATTATACCTACACGATTCTGATGGGGCTTGTCTCAATTTGTCTGTCTTTCATCACCGAAAACGGCAGTGGTATTGAAGATGTGCTTGGAAGCAAGTTCTCGCCTTATAGTGAGATGAGAAGCCTGGAGTCCTTTGAATCGATCTGCAGATGGATAAAAGGCATGTTTAAAAAAGCCGTAGAGTACTCCAATGAAAACAGAATAACCAAATCCAGAAAAATTGTCGAGACAGTAAAGGAATACATTGAAAACAACTATGGAGACAACGACTTGAGCGTAGAAAAAATAGCAGGGAGTATCTACATAAATTCCAGCTATCTCAGAAAAGTGTTCAAAAAAGAATTGAACCTGACGGTCAGTGACTGCATTGCAAGCATACGAATGCAAAAAGCAAAAGAGCTGATAAATTCCCGCAACATCCGACTGGCAGACATATCCGAAATGGTGGGGTACTGCGATGCCAGCCACTTCAGCAAAAGCTTCAAAAAACATTTCGGAATGTCTCCCAGTGAGTATGAGAATATCAGAAAATGATGCGACCCCAAACTGAAATCGAGAGGAACCCTATGCGTAAAAGGTTTTCGAGAGCCTCAACTATTTTAATCGCTTTGATTTTGATGGTATCCATGTCCGCATGCAGGAATAATTTCAACGGAAACGAGGCTGCAATGAAAGGGACAGAAAAGGTGAAACTCAAGATATACACACAATATGCGGATGATACCGAAAAGCTGCCCTTTGACTACGCAAGAGCTGCGATGGAAAAGATTATGCCAAATGTGGGACTGGAGCTTGAAGTAGAGGCGCGTGACGACAACCGGAAGCTTAAAACCTATGCGGCATCGGGGAATTTACCGGATATATTCAGGGTCACCTCCGATACGTGCGAAACCTTGAAAAAGTCCAATAACCTCCTCGTCCTTGACAAATATATGCAGGATTTAAAGGTGGAAGACCAGCTGCTTCCCACAGCGGTCCCATTGATCAAGGATGGGGACGGCCATTACTATTCCATCATGAGCATGGGTACCTTCGCAGAGCTCATCTATTACAACAAGGATGTTTTCCAGAACTGCGGCGCCAGGGTTCCTACGGATTTTGACGAATTTCTGGAGGCGGTAAAGACCATCAAAGCAAAGGGTATCGTTCCTATGGCCATATTCTCAAAGGAAAAATGGCCAGGTGTACAGTTATTCGACCTTTGTGCCATCGGCGCCGAACCCAGTGGCAATGCAGGGCTCAATTCGGGCAGAACCAGGATTTCCGATGCCGCCTACAAAGGAGCGGCAGATAAGGTCATCGCACTTGCCAAGGCAGGAGCTTTTGACAAAAACCTGTTCAACACACCTTCCGATCAGGCCCTTGCCATGTTTGGCGAAGGGAAAGCGGCGATGTTTATCAACGGCGCATGGGCACTGGGCGATGTGGGAGGTAAATTGGGTGATAAAGCGGACTTCCTGTATCCCAATGCTCTGGCGGATGCCGGAAGCAAATGGGACTATAATGTAAGCGGCGGGGGATTCAACGGCGGCCTGGCGGTGTCATCAAACAGCAAAAACAAGGATTTGGCGGCCCGATTTGCAATCCAACTGGGACTTAAGACCACCGAAGGCAGAACGGTCAAATTATTGGAGCCCAACTCCGTCTTGAAAAACTGTGCCGCTCCGGAAAAGGAAATGAATTCAATACAGCAGCGGTATACGGCAGAAATGCCGAAATTCAAGACATTCAGCAGTTTCCCCTGGGGCATTACCAATTCCAAACTCAAAACAATGCTTGAGGACGATTGCGAAAAGCTGCTCACAGGTCAATTTGCGTCGGAGCAGTTCATCGCAGAGATTGATAAAGAAACCGGCAAGTAAGGTAAGTATAGGAATCAAAAAGCAGGCTGTCCGTGAAATGAATCATGGACAGCCTGCTTTTTTGTCCTTGGATGGTATCGGAAAACACAAGTTAGTATCGATTTACACATTCAAAATAAAAGTCCATGATTTTATAATGAAGACACAAGCTTGAAGGGCCAGACACGTTAACAGCCGGTGGTTAAAAAATGATCTGATTAAAAAACCGATTAAGGAGGAACGTCTGCATGGGTAAAAAGTTTTTAAAGGCGGTATGTGCAGCAGTCGTTGTTGTTATGATTTTATCGCTGGTTGCATGTGGCGGAAGTAAAGAGGCAAGCACGGGAGAAACCCCGAAAGCCCCGGAAGCACAGAAAGAAGGAACTCAAACAGCGGAGAAACCCAACGAAGAAAAGGTGAAACTCAAGATATACACACAGTATACGGATGATACCGAAAAACTGCCCTATGATTATGCAAAGGCAGCAATGGAAAAAATCATGCCCGATGTTGAGCTGGAGCTTGAAGTAGAGGCACAGGATGACAACCAGAAGCTTAAAACATATGCGGCGTCAGGGAATTTACCGGACATATTCAGGGTCACTTCCGATACGCGCGAAACCTTAAAAAAGTCCAATAACCTGCTTGTCCTTGACCAGTACATGCAGGATCTAAAGGTGGAAGACCAGCTGCTTCCCACAGCGGTTCCGTTGATCAAGGATGGGGACGGCCATTACTATTCCGTCATGAGCATGGGTACCTTCGCGGAGCTCATCTACTACAACAAGGATGTTTTCCAGAGCTGCGGCGCCAAGGTCCCCACGAATTTTGACGAATTTCTGGAGGCGGTAAAGATCATCAAAGCAAAGGGTATCGTTCCTATGGCCATATTCTCAAAGGAAAAATGGCCGGGGGTGCAGTTGTTTGACCTTTGCGCCATCGGTGCCGAACCCAGTGGGAATGCAGGGCTCGATTCGGGCAGAACCAGGATTTCCGACGCTGCGTACAAAGGAGCCGCGGACAAGGTCATCGCACTTGCCAAGGCAGGGGCTTTTGACAAAAACCTGTTCAACACACCTTCCGACCAGGCCCTTGCCATGTTTGGCGAAGGGAAAGCGGCGATGTTTATCAACGGCGCATGGGCACTGGGCGATGTGGGCGGCAAACTGGGCGATAAAGCGGACTTCCTGTATCCCAATGCTCTGGCGGATGCCGGCAGTAAATGGGACTATAATGTAAGCGGCGGGGGATTCAACGGTGGCCTGGCGGTGTCGGCAAACAGCAAGAACAAGGATCTGGCGGCCCAATTTGCAATCCAGCTGGGACTTAAGACCACGGAAGGCAGAACGGTCAAATTATTGGAGCCCAATTCCGTCCTGAAGAACTGCGCAGCGCCTGAAAAGGAAATGAATTCAATACAGAAGAAATATGCGGAAGAAGCGCCGAAGTTCAAGACATTCAGCAGTTTTCCGTGGGGAGTGACCAATGCCAAGCTCAAAACTGCGCTTGAGGACAACTGCCAGAAGCTGCTGACCGGCACCATTACCTCAGACCAGTTCACAGCCGCGGTCGACAGGGCAAACGGCAAGTGATGAAAAACTGAGTAAATTAATAGAGGCTATCTGTAACAGGCAATTACAGATAGCCTGATTTATAACGAGGCAATTTACACAATCACAATTTTAACAAGAGGAAGATGCCAAGTGAACAGAAGTTTAAGTTATAAGCTATCCATACTGGTTTTTACCTTACCGGCGCTGATATTGTTTTCAGTGGTAGTCTGCTATCCCATACTCAACACCTTCCATACAAGCTTATATGACTGGGATGGCGTTAATTTTTCCTTTGCAAAATTTGTTGGAATTGATAATTACGTTACCCTGTTCCATGACCCGGATTTCTTCAAGGCTTCCAACAATGGGCTGATGTTTGCCGCTGTTCTGGTTGTTTACCAGTTGGGCTTGGGGACGTTATTTGCCCTGCTGCTGTCAAACAAGGACCTCAGGGCAAAAAGGTTCTTTAAGACAGCCTATTTTATCCCGGTTGTGCTGTCGGTGGCGGTTGTATGTCTGCTCTGGCTCTCGATATTTAATCCTGAGCATGGTCTTCTGAATAAGCTGTTTCAGGTTTTAGGCATAAGCTACCAGCAAGCTTGGCTGTCGGACATGAATATTTCGATACTGGCAGTAGCTTTTGTAAATGCATGGCAGTATATGGGCATTCAACTTGTACTGATCTATGCGGCGATAAAATCCATTCCGGAGCATTATTATGAAGCGGCGACCATCGACGGGGCGTCTACGGCAAAGGCCCACTGGTATGTGACTTTCCCCCTCCTGGCCGAAACCTATAAATTCTGCCTGGTAATCGCCATAACAGGCGGACTCAAGGCTTTTGAACAAATGTATATCATGACCGGAGGGGGCCCGGGAACAGCCACCTATACCATAACCTACCACATGTACAGCGCCGCTTTCCGGTCCAATGAATATGGGTATGCATGTTCGTCCGCCATTCTGTTGGTAGTCCAGTGCCTGCTGTTTACAGTCCTCATAAATAAGTTTATAGCCAGAGAGAGAATTGTCTATTAGGAGTGAAAAGGGATGAAACATGTACCTAAAGGGAAGATACGAAACACATTTCTTTATATACTGCTTACGCTTTATTCCATCGTATGCATTTATCCGCTGATATGGATGATATTTTATTCGTTCAAAAACAATACGGAAATCTTTGTTACCAATCCATTCGGGATCCCAACGGTGTTCAGGGTTGAGAACTATATAAGGGTGTGGAATAAATTCAATGTACTCCAATATTTTTCAAACAGCGCGGTGGTAACCGTAGCTACGGTAATTTTTACAATCCTGCTGGCCCTTATGTTTGCCTATGCAACGGCACGGATGGAATGGAAGCTGTCCTCCGCGGCCAGGATATATATCACTTCCGGGATGTTCATCCCGGTACAGATTATTTTAATACCCCTGGTCATCCTCGCAAGAAATCTGCATTTTTCCAACTCACTTTTGTCACTCATCATACCCTACACGGCGTTTCAGCTTTCTTTTGCCTCCCTGGTGTTTTACGCCTTTTTCAGGTCGATCCCCTTTGAAATAGAGGAATCCGCCACCATCGACGGAGCCAATGTCTATACGGTGTTTTTCAGGATCATGATTCCCCTGGTAAAGCCCGCCGTTGCGACAGTGCTGATCTTTATTTTCCTGTTTGCCTGGAACGAGTTTATGATGGCCTTGATATTAATATCGGACAATGCCTTGAGAACGCTTCCCCTTGGACTGGTTAACTTCCAGGGACAGTTTCAGACAGACTGGGGAGCGATGGGCGCGATGATGACGATCATCAGCATGCCGACATTGGTTGTGTATCTGTTTTTCAGTGAACATGTAGAAAAGGCTTTAACGGTGGGATCGGCTGTTAAAGGCTAATTTGGATAAGAATAAATTATTGTGATGGGAGAACTTATTTATGAAATATGTTATGATTTTTCATGCCAACCTCAACTATGCCTATCTCTTGCCGGAAAGGTACGAACACGTAATACGGTGTTCCTATGAAATGATTATCGATACCTGGCGGGAGCATTTTCCAGATCAGAAGTACTGCTTTGAAGCCTCCGGCTACACACTCCAGCAGATGGCCGATTTGACGCCGGATGTGGTTGAGAAGCTGAAGGACGCCATTGACAGGGGACAGTGTGAGTTCATGGGTTCACCCTATGCACACCTGATGATGGCCAATTTCCCGGAGGATGACTGCTACTGGTCCCTGGAATTCTCCCAGGAGACCTATGAGAAAATACTGGGGAGAAGGGTTGAAGTGGCATGGAATCCTGAATTCGGCTGGATGCACTATGTGCCCGATGCTTTCAAACGCGCGGGATTTAAATATTCCGTACTGGATTTTGAATCCTTTTCCGTGTCATCCCGGCCGGAGATAAGAGCCGTTGAATACAATCCCGTCAAAGTCAACAGCCACGGCTTGAATCTGCCCTGGTACGAGCTCCCGGGCGATGAGCCGGCCCTGCACTTTCCCTTCAAGGATGTGGTGCCCGGACTGGACGGATTCGCCCGTACGGACAGGCTGTCACAGATCGGGCTCCGGTACTTCATCGGCGAAGAAAAGTTTGATGATTACTATGAAAGAATCAAGAAGTTCAGCAAAGGGGACGGCGGAGTCATTATTTATTCCGACGACGCCGAATACCTCGGCACGCGGGGCTGGTTCGATGTGAAGTATAATGACCGCCCTGCAAGTGACAAAGGCGGGAATGAAGAGACAGGCCTTTTCAAGCATGAGCCCACATCGCGCCAGCGCTTGATCGCGGTTGTACAGGCATGCATGGACCTGGACGGGGAGTTTGTAACCGTCAAAGACCTGTGCACATCCCTCCCTCACCTGAAGGAAAAGTATTACGTTGAAGACCAAATGGCCTGGCACCGCACATGGGCCACCGCCTGGGCCTCAACGCCAAACAGCAGGAGGCTGGAACCCATCTGTGACGAAATCCGCGAGAAGATAAAAAGGGCGGAAAAGCAGGCGGCGACGGAAGAGGAAAAAAGTAAAATAAGACAGGCCTGGTTCCACCTGACCTGCGGGGAGAACACGGACGGCCGTTGGCCGCCACCGCCGGGAAAACCCCATGAATTCAACCTTAACTTCTGCGAAGAGCATCTGAAAAAGGCAAAAGAGGCTTTAGAATGGGTTAAATAGACGGCCATAATCGATATGAATATCATTGAAAGGAGCATTATCATGGATTGAAGTGCTCCTTTCCCGTATATTTTGAAAGGGTCATAATACCAGAAAGCCGGGACGGTTTGGAGGGTTGGGTATGGGAACAAGGGTGAAACTGGGTTTGCGCGATTTGGAAAGAGAGGCTCACATTTTGCTGCCGAAGGGGAGCTATGTTGAAAAACTTGCCTTTACAGACAGCTGCGGGTCTGAGATAGGCGTTGTAACTATCTTCAACGGACGGTTGCGGTTTACTGTTTTGCTTGAAAGGGGCATGGACATCGGCGATATTTTCTATCAGGAGGAAAAAGTCAGTTGGGAAAGAGACACGAAATTTCTTTTGCATCCGGACAATGTGGACCTGTTTAACAATGAAGCGAAGGGGTGGCTGAACGGATTCTATGGCGCGGTGGCTTCCATCGGCCCCGAAGTGTTTGCCGCACCGGCGGAAGGCTATACCATCCACGGAACCGGGTCTTATTCCCAAACCCGCGGTGACTCGGTATCGGTTGAATACGACGATTGCGCAATGGCAATCGAAGGGGTTGTTCCCGTTAAGGGCTACGGCGGCGCCGGGGTTTTTGAAAAAAGAATCCGGTTGTATACCCAATATGATTCGGAGGCCATCCTGAGAGAGGAGACAACGCAGAATCTTACCGATGCAGTCCGGGTTCTGGATGATGGCCTTCATATCCAGTTGTCGGGAAGCTTTATGCAAGATGGGGGTAAATACGTATTGCCGGTACGGGAGCATGAAATGCTCTTAAGAGATTCCGTAGAGAAAGAGATGGACGCGATGGCTGTAAAGCCTCTAAAGGATGGGAAGGAGCCGATCCGTTGCTACCAGTATGTGCCGGAACGTGTCCGTGGATTGGATTCCATTGCCGGAATTGCAGAGTACCTGCCGGCAATGGATGACTTGGGGGGGATTACCGCCGAGATGCTGGTCAACAACAGGGAAGACACCGCAGCCTATGTCATCAGGCCCCTTAAAGACTTTCCAAGATCGCTTGTCGCAAAAGAGAACGGAGAAAGCTTTATGTTCTGTTTCGAACCATGCAGGACAAGGCCAAACAGAATGTCACAGAAAATTACCGATGGAGAAGTGTTCTATTTACAGCCCCATTTGTGCGTAACGACCCGGTGCTTGATCGGGGTGACCAAAAACCGGGAGGCGATTAAAAAGTTAGGGCAATTGATCGTCAAGGCTGCGCAAAGAAACGGATGACATCAAACAAAGCGAGGGCGTAATTTCAGCAAAAGGCTGGATTACGCCCTGATAACCAACGACAAATTTAGATAACAGGAACCTTTATAAATCTGGAGCTACGGCATGTAAGGACTCACTATGCTTTCACTGTTCAATTACCATGCATAAGCTTCTGGGGCTTCACCACCCGGCCCGGGGAAAATCTCATCAAGTTTTTTCATCACTTCTTCCGTCAGGACAATATCAAGGGCTCTAAGGGAGCCTTCAAAATGTGCCAGAGATGACGGACCGATAATTGGGGCGGTAACTGAAGGATTTGCTAAAAGCCAGGCCAGGCCAA
>JAFADI010000265.1 GCA_023424965.1 Bacillota bacterium | reverse complement strand
TCTCAACAACCTTCTCGGTTTTTTTGAGAATGGGGCCTTTTTCAAAGCCTGTAGCAATCACGGTAATGAGTATCTCATCCTTCAGGTTTTCATCAATTACGGCACCGAAGATGATGTTGGCGTCGGGATCTGCAGATTTCTGGACCAGCTCCGCAGCCGCATTCACTTCAAACAAACCTAAATCCAGTCCGCCGGTGATGTTCAACAACACTCCCCTGGCGCCCTCAATGGAGGTTTCCAGCAGGGGACTCTGAATGGCCTGCCTGGCTGCCTCTTCCGCCCTGCCTTCGCCGGAGGACCTGCCTATACCCATATGGGCCAGGCCCGTATTGATCATAATGGTTTTTACG
Organism: Bacillota bacterium; assembly: GCA_023424965.1. Classification (GTDB taxonomy): domain Bacteria; phylum Bacillota; class Clostridia; order Acetivibrionales; family JAFADI01; genus JAFADI01. The sequence goes on along the minus strand of JAFADI010000265.1, from coordinate 20,295 downwards.
TCGGCAAAGTCAAGGTTTACAAGTCCGGGAACCGCAATCAGGTCCGAAATACCCTGTACGCCCTGCCTCAGTACATCATCCGCAATCCTGAAAGCATCCACGATGGAAGTCTTCTTTTCAGCCACCTGCAAAAGTCTGTCATTGGGTATTGTAACAAGGGTATCCACCGTATTCTTCAGGTTCTCCACGCCTCTTTCGGCATGCTGCATACGCTTTCTTCCTTCAAACATGAAGGGCTTTGTAACGACACCCACCGTCAGGATTCCCATTTCTTTCGCAATCTGTGCAACGACGGGAGCAGCTCCGGTTCCGGTTCCTCCGCCCATACCTGCCGTAACAAAAACCATATCCGCTCCCTTGATGGACTGGGCGATTTCATCCCTGCTTTCATTTGCAGCTTTTTCGCCGATTTCAGGATTGGCACCGGCCCCCAGCCCCTTTGTGAGCTTGTCCCCGATTTGAATTTTTGTATTGGCTTTTGATAAAAACAGAGCTTGTTTATCCGTATTAATAGCTATGAACTCGATTCCGCGAAGCCCCGCGGTTATCATCCTGTTGACGGCATTGTTGCCTCCGCCGCCCACGCCGATAACCTTGATCTGGGCAAACTGTTCCATATCGATATCAAATTCCAGCAAAGTTAGTCCCCCTTTGTATGTAATACTTTATCTTTTGTATGTGAAAATATACCTATAAATATATAATATAATTGTCATTCACGCAAGCTTGGCTTATTATTTTCACACCCAGCCATACTATCAATTATTATAAACTAAATATGCACACATGTACACCATAAATTCGCACAGTGATCCAAGCCGTTAAAACAAATCGCTGAAAAATCTGGAAATCCGCTGGAAAAGACCCGCTTCCTTTTTGCCGGGTTTGGGTTTTACGGTTTTTACCTCACTGGTCATATCCCCGCCTCTGCGGTTGTTCAAAATGTATTTCACCATGCCCGAAGCGGTTATGTATTCATGCCTGGCCTGTCCGAAAGACCTGCTGTTGGCCACTCTCACCGAGGTGCCGAAGACCTCCTGGGCCAATTGGGCGCTTCCGTCGGCATAGGTGATTCCTCCGCCGGTAAGTACAACTCCCGAAACGCCTGCCAGGTTCAGACCGTTATTCTCCAGGAGCTCCTTCACCAGGGCAAATATTTCATAGACCCTCGCTTCCACGATTTCAACCGCTTCCGAGACCTTTAAGTTCTTCCTCTTATTGTCATTCAAATCCGTCACGGTAAACTCCTGATCATTTTTGATGAGTGACGTAAGGGCAAGCCCATATTCCTTTTTCACTTTTTCCGCCTCAGAGTAAGAGATTTTAAGCCCAATGGAGATATCATTGGTGATATGCTCCCCTCCTACAGGAATGGAATCGCACAATACCAGCTTTTTGTTCCTGTAGACCGATACATCGGTAATGCCGCCGCCGACATCAATCAGCACAGTGAACATTTCCTTTTCCTCGGGAGTCAAGACCATCTCTCCCGTGGCAAGAGCCTCCACAACAAGGCCGTCAACCTTAAGGCCTGCACGCTCCATGCTCTTTACGATATTCTGGACGGAAGCGATTTTTCCCGCAATGATGTCGGCATCCACTTCCAGCCTTATTCCCACCATTCCGACAGGGTCAAGGATCTCATCATACCCGTCGAGGATATACTGTTTGGGAATGATATCGATGATCTGCCTGTCTTCCGGGATGTTTACATCCTTGGCGATGTAAAGGAGTTTCTCAACGTCCCGCTGGGTTATTTCCCTGTTTTCCCCGGAAAAGCTCATGCTGCTCCTGTTATTGATCACAGAAACATGGGTCCCCATGATGTTGACATAGGCAGAACCTATCTTCAGGTTGGCCCCGGCTTCCGCTTGCTCAACGGCGGACCGTATGGAAGACGAAGTACTGTCGATATCGACGATGATACCTTTTCTCACACCGCTGCAGGACTCTGTACCGGAGCTCAGAACAATCAACTGCCCTGTTTTGTCCACCCTTCCGATAACAGCACAAACCTTCGAGGTGCCAATATCTATTCCCACGACTATATCATTCACCTATAGAACCTCCTGCCAGCAATCAAGGAAAACGCCTTAAAGAGTTGATTTTCTTTATAAAATCAAATTTTCAAGGCATCACAAAGCACTAACTTCACTCGAAAAAATTCTACATAAAAATGCAATTTTCTATCTATACTATCTTATCTTTTTTCGTGTATTTATTCAATAGGATTCTTCGAATAATGGCAAAATTCAGGAACAGCCTGTTTCCAAAGGCAAAGATGGCCGCCAGATGAATCTGTATCCCCAGCTTGTCCCCGATGTAGGCCAAAACCGCCGCCAGCAACGCGTTGCCAAAAAAGCCCGACAGGAATACCTTCATATCGAATTTTCCCTGAAGGGTGGCGGCAATCCCTCCGAAAACCGAATCAAGGGCGGCCAGTATGGCAACGGCAACATAGTTGGAGTATTGGTACGGAATGCTGTAGGGAATAAGGGTCCCTATGATAATACCTATTATTAAGCCCAGTAGTGGAATCATGTCCTTACCTCCGTCAGTTATCAGGTATGAAATTGAGCTTTTCACCCGACGAAAAGTCCAACGTACCCTTCTCTTCCTTTTTAATGTTTTTTGTGAAAATTTGCTTGAAAAAATTTATCCTGTAAAGCAATTCTTCATCACTTAAATTATAAACATCTCCAAAGTTTACTACAATACGTGAATCGATAAAAATTCTGACCTTGCTCAAATCACCGACATCCACATAATTTAACAACTCCGAAGTATTTTTTCCGTCATTCCCGTCAGACTCCCGCAGCACGTCCATCATCCTGACGGCTGTTGAAAACATGGTGGCATCTTTCAGCTTCAATGCCTGTCCCAGTTGAAAGTCTTCAAACTCCAGTCCCTTTATGTAAGGCAGCTTCACATCCTTTGCCTCCTGAAGGGTATCCACCACATAACTTTCCTCATCCACCAGCAGGCTGGCCCCCATATAAGGCACCAGTGCAAAGGGAGTCCTGTCCACGGTTTCGATATAGCCCCGGGAAAGGGGGATAAACCTCACCTTTACACTTTTTATATAGGGGTGGCCTTTTAATATTTTTTCTTCCGCAAGCGCAAAACGAAGCATAAAGAATCTGGAAATATTCTTTACGCTTCCCACGTTTTCCCCAAGCAGCCTGAAACCGTTGCTCCCCACCGTCAGGTTTGATGCTTCAATGAGCTGTTCTTCGGTATAATACCTGCTGCCATTGGCTTTTATTCCGGTGATATTGAACGCAGGGGATATGGCCAGCAAAACCAAAGCTGTTATGAACAATAGCCATACCAGCAGAGATTTTACCCATTTCAGCCTTTTCTTAGACTTCTTTTTTTGTTTTTTTACGTTAACTTCCCCATATTCCTTTATCTTCTGTACCTTCAAAGCGAAAATCCTTTCAATCTTCTCTTCTTATTACGGCGCCGATCTGTGAAAGCTTGGCTTCAATGTTTTCATACCCTCTGTCGATATGCTTGACGCCGCTTACCACCGTCTCCCCTTCCGCCGCCAGCCCGGCCAGCACAAGGGCGGCGCCTCCCCGCAGGTCCCTTGCATACACATGGGCCCCGGTGAGTTTTTTGACTCCTTTTACTACGGCAAGCCTTCCTTCCAGTTTTATGTTTGCACCCATTCTAAGCATTTCTTCCACATGCATGAACCTGTTTTCAAAAACAGTTTCCACCATGATACTGGTACCTCTTGCAATGGAGGCCAGAGCCACCAGCTGGGCTTGCATATCCGTGGGAAAGCCGGGATAAGGCAGGGTTCTTATGATATCGATGGCCTTAGGCCTCGCCGGTCCCGATATATGCATTTCGCTTTTTTTTATATTAATGCGGCATCCGCTTTCTCTCAAATTCGAAATAATGGAACCCACATGCTCCGGCACCACGTTCTTCAAGGTTATTTCACCGCCCGTCATACCCGCGGCAACCAGATATGTGCCGGCAACAATCCTATCGGGTATGATGGTATGCTCCACACCCCTCAGCCTGGCGCTCCCGCCCTTAATATGTACTACACTGGTTCCTGCTCCGGAAACACCCACCCCCATGGAAACGAGATAGTTCTGAAGATCGATGACCTCAGGTTCCTTTGCAGCATTCCTTATATATGTATCACCTTCTGCAAAAACTGCCGCCAGCATGATATTTTCCGTTGCCCCCACACTGGGATAGTCCAACTGGATATCGCTGCCTCTGAGCCTTTCTGCTTCACAATAAATAAGCCCTCCCTGGACTTCCATTACTCTGGTTCCCATCATTTTAAGGGCCTTCAAATGCAAGTCGATGGGCCTTGGCCCGATGTCACAGCCCCCCGGATGCGACTGCTCCGTGTAAGCATCTCATAGGATCTGGATGCCCCTGTCAAAGTCCGTTTCATGCCGGCACAAGCTATCGATGTCGGATTTCAGCACGAACCGAATATCGTTCTTCCCTATCAGTATCCTGTCAAGAATCAGCTCCATGTTGAGCCTGCTCAGCTTTTCTTCTTTTATGATGCTGTCAAAGACGGCAATGGCATTCTGGGTTTTTGCCTCAAAATTAGCAAATGCGTCCTGGCTGTTTACAATGCTCTCGATCTGCTGGGTAACGGACCTGATCCTTCCCAACTTTTCATTTTCAAGTTCTTTGTAATTCTCCTCGATGGTATCCCTGAAATCCTTGTTTTTCAATATATCCCTGACCTTCTGGGAAATGAGCTCCTTGTACTCGGCATTCAGGGTATTGAGCCGGCTGTTCAGCCTGGCCAGCATGGTGTCATAATTGCTGCCCTTCAACAGTTTCTTTTCAATGTCTTTGTTCAACGTCTTTATAAAAGCAAGCAGTTTTGTTTTCAGGAACATCAGGTGGTTTTTAAAGTGTATGGCCAGCTCCTCTTCCCTCACATAATGGGAGGAGCAGTACTTGCTTCCCAGCCGGTGATAGTTCCCGCAGACATAATGCTTGGGCTTGCCCTTTATATTCCTGGCAATCATGTACAGCCCGCAATCCCCGCAAAAGAGAAACCCGGAAAAAACATTCCTGCTGCGGTCAACCGCTCCGGTCCCCCTGAAGTTGTAGACCTTGTGCTTTTCTATCATTTCCTGTACGGCATAAAAATCTTCTTTGGATATAATGGCTTCATGCCTGTTCTCAAAAACATAGTGCTCATCTTTGCCCGTCTTTATGGATCTGGTTTTTATGCCGAGCTTCTTTGTCTTCCCAAGGCGCAGGGTACCTATGTATATGTCGTTTTTGAGAATCCTGCTCACATGGGTCGAGGTCCAGACATCCGAAACACGGTTCCTGAAGGTTTTTCCTTCGTCGGTGTATCTCTCGCATATGGACCGCGACGGAGTTACATACTTCTTCCCGTTCAATGCTCCGGCTATTTTCCGGTAACCATTCCCATCAAGGAAAAGGGCAAATATCTCCTTCACGATACAGGCGGTTTCCTCATCCACCACCAGCTGTTTCCTGTCCAGCGGGTCAAGCTTGTACCCGAAGTAGGGCCTTATCAAAAGCTCCCCGTCCTGCTGCATTTTCCTGAAATTGCTCTTGATCTTCCGGCTTATGTCCTTTACATATCTTTCATTGTACCAGGTCTTGATCCCTATGATATCGTCGTCGTCACGGCTCGAATCGTAGCCGCCGCTACCCTCTTCAATCAAAATCAGCCTTTTGCCCAGGGTTTTGATCTGCTCGATGAACAGCAGGGTCAAGGCGTTGTGCCTTCCGATCCTGGAAAAGTCCTTGGCGATAATCACATCGATGTCACTGTCTTTTTTGTTGATTTCCTCCAGTATCCTGTTCAGTCCCGGCCTTGAAAAGACATAGCCGCTGACGTTATCGTCCTCATAGATGTCAACCAGCTTCAAACCGTGAGATCCGGCATAGTCCCTGATGAGCTTCTTCTGATTGATGATGGAGGAATAGTTTTCCTTGTCCTCATCCCTGGAAATTCTTGTATATCCAAGTGTATTATACAATATTACCGCCCCTTACACAATGTCCAGAATCATCTTCCGCACTGCTTCCTCCGCCGGAGCTGTTCCTGAATGGTAGGTGCATAATTTGTATTTATCTTTTAACTCTTTCAGTATCTCATTTACAATCTTATCATCAGACTCACTTTTTGACAACCATACGTACACGATGGGCTTTCCATCGACTGTACCTGTCTGGAGCTCCATAAAAATCCCCCTCATTCATTCCTATCCATTATGAGTATATTTCTCTTCAAGTACGTCCCATTACACTTTCTGCCGTTCCAGATTGGCAAATCCGGTGTACTGGCCCAGCCAGACCAGCTACCACGGTGGCAGATTCAATTTATGAAAACTATTGGCAGTACCGTGAGGAAAGCTCCGCTCCTTTAGCAGGAAAATGAGATAGAAAAAGCAACCGTTATGGTTGCCTAATAATATATACTATTGCTTAAAGCCATTTCCTATAATGTTCACATGTGAACTCATTTATGGTGAGTCTCACCGTAGTGCACTCATTAATATCAGCTATTTTTGACGCTAAATCAATATCTTTAGACATCCATAGCTCAAGGTATTCCAGTTTCTTATTAAAGATATGAATCTCTTTGAGGGTAATATGTTTGTATAATTGGTTGTATGTATCATAGGAACACCTCCATCTCTCACCTTAAGTTAATGCAAATTTTTGTTAAAATCATTAGTCGCTTTATAAATTGAATTTTTATTTAGAACTTTTTGCTTCAAGAAACCTGGCGAGATTTTCCAACGTAGATCTCATTCCTTCTTCGTGTTCCTCCTGCCGGATTCCTACAGGCACGTTCTCACAAACGATCGTAACTTCGGTACCGTCAGTGACGGCCCGCAGATCCCAAGTCATGACCATCGCTCCAGAGAAAGCGGGATCCTCAGATTGGAACTCGATCCGTTGTGCGATCCGTTTGTCTTCGACTAACTCTACAAATCTGCCTTGAACAACGTCGGTGTTTTCCGAAGTTTTACCCGCTGTGTGTTCGGAACTGACATAGGTGAGTACCATCCGGTAGGTTCCACCTTCTTGGGCTTCGAACACATCGATGCGTCCTTCCATCCCTTCCGGCGGAAGCCATAATACGAGCGCCTTCGGGTCCATGAATGCCTGGTAAATGGCTGATGGCGGCGCCTTTATAATTCGCGATGCAGTATCCTTCCTTTTAAATTCGCCTTTCATCAATATCATCTCCCCTATGCATTTCTAATTTAATACTATTTTACCATACCAATATTCTTGTATATAGTTCAAACTCAGTAAAGTCTCACGCTTCTCCGGCTGATGCCCATTTAAATATAATTAGCTTTTAAAAATTTTATCCATTCTTCATATATATCTTTTTCACTTTTTCCTAATGTGTTTTTATAATCATTGTTCCTTATCAACTGTATGGTCCTTTCCATTCCATATGTTCTATCGAGGAATTCTATATAGGTATATGAAATTCCATACATACCTCTATTACCAAAAGTAACTGGGTTTGTTATTTTTGTATCTTCATATGACGGAACAGTACTAAATTTGTAAGTTGGCTTTGTATTTCCGGAAACATATCCTGCCATTCCTTCATTTAAAAATTTAGATAATTGGGGATTAATATTCCACATCAATGTGTGGACATATTCATGTAATGCTGCATCTGCAACAGATTCATAATTATTTTGCTTACCCGGGGAATTGGGAGAGGTAATTATGACTTTGTCTTTTATATTATCACCAATATACCAGTCCGGTGCAATAATTAAGCCCCAAAGTCCATATTTTTTCATATGAAACTCCTTTAAGCTGTTATAAATATAAATCTTGGTTTTGTACTGGGGGCTTATATTTGTTGATTTGGAAATAATGTCATAACCCTTTTGTAATCTGTTACTGATGTCAATCGCAGCATCTTTATCCTGCTCTTCATAATAAACTGTAAAATGTTCTTTTGTTAGCTCTTTCATATCTGCTGTCTTTAGATTCAGCGTGGGGATAAACGACACAAGTACTAGGGATACTAAAACAGCGAAACATATCAAAATAATTTTTGTCCTTTTTTTCATCTTAGTGCCTCACAAGAATATTGTTTTTTAATGAATCATAGTAGATTAATACGAAACAAACAACAATATGTCTACCGCTTTGTATCAATAATATTCACATATGAACCTCATTTTGAGACAAAATCATTATAGTTACGTATATCAGTGTAAATACAGTTCAAAAAGGATAGTTTTATGAGTACAGTAAACTCTTTTGTCCAGACAGTTACTATATTGTGGATTGCATCAGAAATACTCTTAAGCTTTTTAAAACGTGCCGGGAATAAATCAAAGGATTTCGACAAGTCCAATTCATTGATTCTGTGGATTGTAAACATCCTAAGTATAATGGTAGGTATCAATATCGCTGTAAGGAGCGGGGGCAGTGGAATTGGGAGTTTTCCCCCGGGATATCCCCTGCTCAGCTACGCAGGACTTCTTCTCATTCTTTCCGGAATCGCCGTGAGATGGACCGCAATACTTACGTTAGGGAAGCAATTTACAATGACGCTAACCATCGTAGAAAATCATCAAATCATAGATGGCGGAATATACCGGTATATCCGCCATCCTTCGTATACCGGGGCTTTGATGTCGTTTTTGGGACTGAGTATTGCATTCGCAAACTGGATAAGCTTTATCGTTATCTTCGTTCCCATTTTATCCTGCTATATTTACAGAATCCATGTGGAAGAAAAACTGCTTGTGCATCATTTTGGCGAGGCGTATGTCAGCTATGCAAGGAAAACTCATCGGTTGATTCCAAAGGTTTATTAGTGCCAATTGGGAAAGGTGTGAAGGACTTGTGCTTTGGAAGTTGACACCACCCTGGCTCTTCTGTCATCGACGGTTTGAAACCACATACTCGCTGTATTTGACCAGGCGCGTCTTCAGGTCGTCGCCGTCTGCATAAAGCCCCGGTGTATCGTCCAGCCATGAATATCGCTCAAATAATTGGTCGGCCGGCGCCGGGCCAAAGGAATATTTACCGCCTTCGCTGCTCAGCAGAAGGGTGCTCTTGCCCAGCAGCGCGTTTACTTCCTCCGCAAAGGCAATCATTTTGGGCGCATCCAGTTTATTGACCCCGTTTATGTCAAATTCAATGCTATTGCTGCGGACCACATGCTCGGAGCCGCCCTCCAGGGTGAAAAGGCTGTAGGTATATGTGCAGTAGCCCTGCCACATGCCCGGGAGATACCGCAGAAGATAGGTTTCTCCATCCTGCCGGCAAAGGAACAGTGAAGTCCAGCCCACATGCGAAGTGCTGGCCTGCTCACTCCATATGCCATTGCCATTTCCGTCATAAACGCCCAGGGTGACAAATCCTCTATCCCTCTGCGATTTGTCGAGATATATCCCTTCCTCCCGGCCGTCCCGGTTCACATCCGCCTTACGTATAAGCTCCCACTGTCCGGCCGCCATTGGCGGGAGCTTTATAAATCTATCGGCATCCTTGACATCGCCGAAACTGTTTTCGTAGATGTCAAAGAATTTGGAAGTCTGAATCCCTTGGTACCTGAGATCCTCGAATGGCTGCTGCCACCCATATTTTTTGTACAGGGAACAGTTATCGGCATCAACGGGACCCAGGTTAAATTTTTCGCTGACGGCGGCAAAGGCTCTGGCATAATTTCTGCGCGCAGCTTCGAGAGCGGCGCCGGGATTCACGAAAACCGGCAGCCCGTTTTTGTTGATGCCAAGGGCATACGCGGGGTCTCCGCCTTCCAGGAACTCAGTCTTTACGTCTGCCATGATTTTCTCCGGGTCTTCCATGATTCCACCTGCGGCTGAAGGATGGGTCTTTACGAATTGGTCGACATCGTTGTACCGGATGTCAACCACCCCGGCGCTGCTTAGCCAGATGCTTTCAATATTCACTCTGTCCAGCCCTTCGCCGCCGGTTTCGACAATCAGTCGATAGCCGCCCTCAACGCCGTATTCCGTAATGTGGTATCCGGGCGTGGAACCGGTATCAACGCCTTTGAAGGCCTTGAAGTCCTCCATCGTCAGTGCGTCGCCTTTTTTCGCCAGCTCCCGGACCTGGTCCAGTGTTATTTCCGCAGCACGTCCACCCACCGTCCGGTCCATTGCAAAGCCCACGCTCAGAACCGCAACCAGTACAACCGCAGCGGTGATGATCACCCGCGAGGGCTTTTTGAAATTCAGCACATTCTTGATCCGCTCTTTCATGCCGCCCTCGCCGAACGCCAGCGGGCTGCCGCCGATGATGCGCCGCTCCGCCGCCAGGGACAGGAGCGACATGGAGTAGGCTCTCTTCGTTTCTCCGCCCAGTTCTTTCAATACCCGCTCATCGCAGGACATCTCCATGTCCGCACTCATCAGCAAAAACGCCGCCCATGCAAGGGGGTTGAACCAGTGCAGGCAGAGAATGAAATAAGCGAGAAACTTCACCACATGGTCATGCCGCCGGATATGGGTCTGCTCATGCAGAATAATGTAGCGGGTTTCTTCCCCGGTGAGCCCTGCGGGAATGTAGATTTTCGGCCGAAACACTCCGAAGACGAAGGGGGTTTTGAGGTTGCCGGCCTGGTATATGCCGTCCCCAACGGGCTCCGCGCCATCCAGCCGCCGCTTGAGCAGCGTAACGGACACAAGGCTGTAAACCAGCATGACTGCAATGCCCGCCAGCCACAGGCACATACCCGCTGCCAGCCAGAGCTGCATTGGGTTGACGCTGGCGGTAGGCGTTGCGGCAGGGAGAACACTGCTCACGGCGTTGTCGACAACGCGGATCCCACTGTCAACGCGCGGTACCGGCTGCATGGCGATGTCCGCCGGAATGGGCGCGGACTTGAAAGGGATCAGGCTGAACACGCTCTCAAAGGAGAAGAAGAACGCAAGCCGGAAGCCCACCACCGCCCACAGTGCATAGGAAATCGCCTTTGGCGCTTTTTTCAGCAAAATGCGCGCCAGCATAACGGCGGCAATTACATAGCTTGCCGTCAAACTCCTATTCAAAACGGAGACAAACAGCTCCTCCACGGCTATTCCTCCTTGTGCTGGTCAATCAGCTTTTTCAGCTCGTCGGCCTGACGCTCGCTGAGCCTGCCGCCTCCGATGAAGGCCGCCAGAAACCCAGGGAGCGATCCTCCGAAGGTATCTTCAACAAAACGGCGACTTTGCCGTCCATAGAACTCATCCTTTTTTACCAGGGATGTAACGACTGCATTTTGATTTTGGACGATACCTTTTTTGCATAGGATTTTCAGTACCGTATAGGTGGTGGATTTTTTCCACCCCATTTCTTTTTCGCATATCTTGACCAGTTCACCGGAGCCCATCGGTTCGTGCTGCCAGACCAGCTCGGTAAATCTTGCTTCGCTCTGTGACAGTTTATATTCTTTCATGGCCATCCTCCTGGGTCTATATTTTATAGACCCACATTTCAAGTCTATACCACATAGACCGGTTTGTCAATATTATACATTGTTCAACACCGGATGGGGTATTAAGGTATCGCTCCCGCCCATGGCACTTATATAGCGGATTTGGGGAAAAAGAAAAAGGCGCTGATTTCTCAACACCTTGTCCCTTTCAAATCTTTACCCCAAATACCCTGTTGCCTTTTTCCCGGTTTTTTCATACATGTACCAGTTTTCGCCCGATAGATACAGGTAAAGGGATACAATACTGTTTTTCACTCTTACTTTACATTTGCATGGTGTGAGCTGCATCCCTCTTCTCTCTCCCACATCGGTGGATTCCTCAAACTGTGCGGAGGTCACCACATATTCCTTATCTTTTATGCGAATTGAAATCGGTTTGCGGTCGAGACCTTCTTTGACCGGTACAATCGTTAGCATGAAAAGCACCTCAGCTATTGCTTATTTTAATGGAATCAGTTTTTAGGTATTTGGAACTATCGCAATTAGGTCTATAGAACTATTTTCTATTCCAATTATAGCAGCTTGTACCCATATGTTCAATATTTCGCCGGTGGGATATTGATATTTTTCGTCAATTGTTCAATTTGGAGGGGATGTGGTTGAATCAATACGGCCCCAGGCGGAGTTCTCCGGGCCAGAAAAAAATGGCCTCTTTCAAGGCCATACTTAAATCCGTTCAAATACGCTTTTCCGCAATCCATTATTTTACATACTGATAGGACTGCATAAGGAGAGTTTAGACTCTCCTTACAACTAAAGCACATAATCCTGTTCCCTAATAATTGGTATTTTTTTCGATATTAGCTTCTGTATGTCCATCAGATGCCCTTTTTCCTCCCTGTCGCAAAACGACAATGCGGTTCCTGCCATCCCGGCTCTACCGGTTCTTCCTATCCTATGGACATAAGTCTCAGGTACCTCTGGCAGGTCGAAATTAATAACATGAGACAGTTCCTGAATGTCAATACCTCTGGCTGCAATATCTGTGGCAACAAGCACTCTTGTACGTTTTGACTTAAAATTATTCAACGCTGTCTGTCTCGCCGTCTGTGACTTGTCACCATGTATTGCCTGAGCTGCTATCCTCGCTTTTGCCAGTTCTCTGACAATCCTATCCGCCCCATGCTTTGTCCGCGTAAATATCAGGGCAGAATCCACGGATTTGTTTCGCAGCAGTTGTATCAGCAGCAATTTCTTGTCTTTTTTCTCCACAAAATATACGGATTGCTTAATTGTATCAACCGTTGATGAAACCGGTGCAACTTCAACCTTAACCGGATTTGAAAGGATGTGGTCTACAAGTGCCTTAATTTCCGGAGGCATGGTTGCAGAAAATAATAGCGTTTGCCTTGCAACAGGCAGCTTGGCAATAATTCTTTTTACATCCTGTGAAAATCCCATATCAAGCATCCGGTCTGCCTCATCAAGTACAAAATGCTTTATATGGTTTAAATTGATGTATTTCTGGTTCATAAGATCAAGCAGCCGGCCTGGAGTTGCTACAAGGATATCAACCCCTTCTTTTAATGCTTTTGTCTGGGAGGCCTGCGATACTCCGCCGTAAATTACCGTATGCCTGATTCCGGTATTTCTCCCGTATTCCCCAAGATTTCCGCCTATTTGAATTGCCAGTTCACGCGTTGGCGTCAGTATCAAGGCCTTAATCATCCGGGGTCCCTTTGCATTTATCCTTTCCATATGAAGAAGCTGCAGCAAGGGAATGGCAAATGCCGCCGTCTTTCCCGTACCTGTCTGTGCACACCCGAGCAGGTCCTTCCCTTCAAGTATCGCTGGTATAGCCTGTTCCTGTATTGTCGTAGGCTCAACATATCCTTTCGCACGTAAAGCGGCCAGGATAGGTTTAATAATGTTCATTTTTTCAAAATTCAATTCGTTTTTCTCCTTTATTCGTGATTTCCATTGTTTATTGTTTTTTATTCTGTTGCAATTCTGTACTGCAAGCTGAATTTTTATATTCATCTACCAAGGATTTTATCAATTCCTTCACAGAAATAATCTATTTGCTTTATATGCATTTGCTGCATCCATTCCAACCTCTGTCCTTCGCTAAAAAACAAAAAGAGCAGACAACTCATAAGATTGAGTTTCCCGCTCTAAAATTTCGAAATTTTATATACTGACCTCGCAGTCAGGCAAGTTGAAAAAACAATAATACTAGCAAATCATATCACATATTAAATAATAAAGCAACATAACTGGAAACAAACAGCCAGGTCTATCCAGCTTACCTTCCTCCCCTTATGGCTTTCTGAAAGTAATGCAATACATCAAGCCATTGCATATTTCTTTGTATTTGATTTCGATCATATCCTCAGGAAGCAAGTCAGTGGGTGCGGAAATATCATTTTCGCCATTGTAGTATTTACTCAGTAAGGGAGCTTTCTGATAGGTACCTTTCAATAACTTTTCAGTTTCATCCACGATCATGAGCCTGCTCCCACTTTTCGCTACCCTTATCATTTCATTGATGGCTTTTTGCTTATCATTAAAATAATTGATTCCACCGATATGATACACAACGTCAAAGGAATTATCTTTAAAAGGCAGGTTCTCTGCTTCTGCCTGAATAAGCTCCGCTTCTATTTTCCACTTTTTCAAGTGGCGTACCGCTTGTTTCAACATACCCAACGATATGTCGATTCCAAAAAATTCAGCAGCTTGATTCAAAAAAGGAAAATTATCTCCTGTTCCTGCCGAAACTTCCAAAACCTTATCCCCATTTTTTATTTCAAGTTCCGATAAGAATTGATTCCGGTAATTCCTCTCATTTCCGAATTTAATAATGAAATATATTTTATTGAAAAAATTATAGAACCTTGCAATTTTATTATAAAATTCAAGGTACTTTTTATTGTTTCCTTCCATCTCACCGTCATTAATAAACCTTATAATTCCTCCATCGATGGAATATTTTTTGTTTTGGAAAACAGTATTATCCATGATTGCCCCCTCCGTAAACTCACAGCGCCACGGTTCCGGTAAGTTCCTAACGAATTTGACTTTTCTTTTACAAAGATTATATTACATTTTATTACACTTTGCCAATCTCGGTAATATTCCCATGTGAACTTCATTTGTGATGGACTTCATATAATCTTGTTTATGCTATTGACAGGAGTAAAAAGTTATATTATCTTATTATTAAACCGCCCGTCGGTTTAATAAAGGAAGGAGTGTTGCATGGCCAGATCAAATATTAATTATGACAGAAAACGAAATGACCTTATAAGAGATATTTGGGATATCTTTATGCGAAACGGATATGAAAACACAACTCTCTCTTTAATTATAAAGGAGCTGGGAATATCAAAAGGAGCCTTTTATCACTATTTCACTACCAAAGAAGCCTGTGCTGATGCCGCGGTTGATGCATGCGCAAAAGCTTGTTGTCAAAAAGTAAAACAGCAGCTTAATGAAAATGCATCAGCCTATATCAATTTTAAGAATCTGGTTATTTCTTGTTCCGAACTGTTTAAAGAGAATGAAAAAGGTATGGAAAACATCAATACTCCCTCCAATGCGATCTTTCACCAAAAGCTAATGGCAGCTCTGGTAAAAGAATTGGCTCCTTTATATGCAAAAGTTATTTCACAGGGAGTAAAGGAAAAGATTTTTGATACCAACTACCCACTTGAAACAGCACAGATGATCCTCACATTATCCAATTTCTTTTTTGATACCGATCTGTTCGGATGGGAGCCACAGGAAATGCCGGTAAAATTGCTGGCTTTTGAAGAGCTGCTCGCCCTCACACTAAAAGCAGAGCCAGGGTTATTTTCCTTTTTCCACAATTCTTTG
Source organism: Bacillota bacterium (assembly GCA_023424965.1). Taxonomy (GTDB): domain Bacteria; phylum Bacillota; class Clostridia; order Acetivibrionales; family JAFADI01; genus JAFADI01. The sequence goes on along the minus strand of JAFADI010000265.1, from coordinate 5,003 downwards.
TAAAGGAGCAGTTGTTGTGAATATTTTGATTGTTGGTACGGGGGTTATTGGAACATTGTATGGGTGTGCTTTGTCTGAAAAGCATAATGTCTCTCATTTTGTCCGCAGGGAAAAGCTAAATACCTTCAACCAGAAGGAAATCACCTATGACTTTATTGATGAGAGAAATGATAAAAAGCATCGGAACACCTGTGGCAGCTATACCTATCACTGTGTTGCAGAAGCCGGTGACAGCTACGATCTGATTATTGTCCCCGTCAAAACCTATCAACTGAAAGAGGCTCTTTCTACGCTTGTTAAACAAGCACCCGATGCAGATTACCTGCTATTTACCCTGGATTGGAATACAAGCAGTGAATTTGACAACATATTAAGCAAAAAGCAATATATCATAGGTTACTCCGGTGGTGGCGGAACCTTTCGGGAAGATTTGCTTTGGGCCAATCTGGGAAAGGATATTATGCTTGGAGCAGTGCATCAGGAACAGCAGCCTCTTCTGAAGAGTGCTTCAGAATTATTCAGGAGCTGCGGGATTATTGCAGAAATAGTAAATAATCCATTACACTGGCTGTGGGTGCACAACGTTGGTTCGGCTCCTCTCGGAGCGGCTCTTGCCAAGTATAATGACATTGGAAAACTTTTAGATGACAGGAGTTTGACAAAAACATCCTTTCGGGCTATGCGGGAAGGCTATAAAATATGTGAGAAACGTGGTGTTAACTTAAAGCAGTATGGAGAAGTGAAAGTGATTTCCCTCCCGCTTTTCTTGCTGTACCCGATGTTCAGGCTCAATTTTACAAAGAATCCGGTCATGCAAAGATATACCGCGCATGCCATAGACAGTATTGATGAAATGGTGCAAAATTTTAAGGAAATATTCGAAACAGGTTCTTCACTGGGCATTGACATGCCAAATATGAGAATCTTGATGGGCATGATTGAATCATTATAGAGTGTCCGGCAGCTTTTAAGCAGTGAATTTGCTCAATAGAGCCCGGGGAACAGGCGGTATTTTGTGTGCAGGCAGTAGTTCCTGAACTCCTGTTGAAATTGATTTTCCAACGCTTTTTCCTCAACGGCAATCCGCACACCATAGCAGGCAAAGCAGAGTATTAAAACACATGCCATTCCCAGAATGTGACGATAGGCCAGCGCAACTCCAAACAAGCTGATGATACTGCCTGTATACGCCGGATTTCTCACAAACCTGTACAGTCCACTTTGTATCAAAGGCTGTTCCTCCGTGGTCTGCACTGCGAGAGTGAAGGAATGTTTGAGCGCCATAATTGCCGCGGTCCTGGTTATTATCCCCAGGACAATCATGGTGATACCGATATAGGAAAAAACATCGGGCAGCAGCCACCCTCTGACTACTCCGGTAATTTGCCGGCTCCTGAATAGCACCGCCAAAAATATGCTTCCGTAAAAGGCGAGAAACACCAGAAAGATTGTGCCATTGTCGGAACGTTTTTTCGTCTTGCTCCTGTTTGCTTTCAATGTAAAAAACATGACAATCAACTCGGTTAGAATCAGGAGTATCAACGCTATATTGAAGATATAATAGCCTGCTGTATTGGGAAATTTCGTCGGGTCACCCATGCCTGAACACCCCTTCCCTCAGTTGTCTGTCAATATCATACCACACAAAGCAGGCTCTTTTCACTGCCTTTGTGTAAATACTGACTGGATAATTTGAAGACCGTGACGGTCAGTCAGTTTACTCATACAATACCCTCAATTTGCTGGACTCCTATAATTAGTCACATTAAAACACAAAATATTACCCCGTGCAAAAAAATTTAGCGTGCCAGTTTTTGGCACGCCTTTAGATAAATAGTTATAGTACATTTTTCCCTATACCTCCGGTATCGCTTCGACGATCACGACGTTCTCCTGTAAGTCATAATAGCTGCAAGTCATTTTATCCATATCCGAGATCCATTTGTACACACCTGCCCGGGCAATTTCTCTGCAAAATGTGGTAAAATCCGTCTCCCCGGCCTGATGCCGCTTCAATACGTCCTGTGCAGCTTCCCTGGAGGAAATCACGCCAATGCCCACATCAACGGCTTTGCCCTGAACTTCGATTTGCTCCCCGCTCTTGCCGGCATAGACGACAAGTCCGCTTTTAAGGTTGAAAGTATTTGTTGCCATCCCCATCAGCTTGAATTTCCGGATTAATTTGGGGAAATCGACACCCGTATATTTTTTATGCGCTTCTTGAATCGCTTCTAACGTAAAAGCCATAGTAAACATCCCCTTCATTTGGATCATTCGTTATACCTATATCGTAATGGTTTCCCGTTAAAATTGATTGTAAACAATCGTTGTCCTATGTCTCATAAGAATTTCTCTGCTTCTTGAATTCTTTTTGGTGTCAGCCCGGTAAACGCCTTAAAATTTTCAGTGGTATTGCTATTCACTTCAAATAGTGATATATTTGTAACATAAGGTGATTTATATATCACTCCCTTTAAGGAGGACTTTTCATGCGTCATAAAATTACTCGTATTATCCTCGGCATACTGCTGCTGATTGTCGGTATTGTGGTTCTGATTCGCGGTAACCTTGAATGGTGGAACGGCGTGTTATGGTTCCTTGTTGGAGCGGCCTTCCTGTTTTCGGGAATCAAGATGAACAAGAAAAAGTAAGGGGCGGTATTATGGAAGATTTACTAAACATCATTGGACTGAACATTTGGTATCGCAAGGACAATCCCGTTATTAAGGATTTGTCGCTCACTCTATCGGCCAATGAGGTTGTTGGACTTATCGGCTTGAACGGCGCGGGAAAAACTACACTCATCAACACTTTGTCAGGCGTTCATAAGGATTATAGCGACAGCTTGAATTTTGCTGACCGTTCTTTCAAGTTAAACCGTTACGCCGTGTTCTCGGAGGACGCTTCATTCCAGTATTACACATTCAACGAGTATCTCTCCCACGCTTTCGCGGCTTACGGCAAAACCGCCGGCCAAAATCGAGTGAATGAATTGGTGGAGGGTTTCGGCTTCGGTGAATATCGGCGTGTCCTGATTCGGGATTTGTCAACGGGGAACAAGCGGAAGGTGTTTCTAATTACAGGATTTGCCCTGTGTCTGCCGCTCCTGTTGCTTGACGAACCTGTGAACGGTCTGGACTTCCACAGCACGGAATATTTGTATTTGCTGATAAACGACTACCGCCAGTATGGTACGGTAATGTTTTCTTCTCATGTTTTGGAAAGCATTTGTCTGACTGCTGACCGTGTGCTTGTGTTGGAGAATGGCTGTATCAGCCATGCGTTTGCACAGGAGCAGATTGACGCAGTACAGATCCGGGAGGCGCTACATGACACGGATTCTTAATGCCAATCTAAAAAAGTTTATGGGTGCCAAATATGAACGCATACCAAAAACGCTTGTGATTTGGGCTATCCTGCTTTTCGCCCTGCGTTCTGCCGAAATCAGGCTTGAAATTGCGCCGGTTGTTGTATGGCTCACAACAGGGTTTATAACCGTTGGCGGGTTTATGCAAGTGTTGTCCTCTGACGATACAATAGACAGTCTGCGCGGACAGCTTATGCTCCCGGAACGTCCTGCGAAGTTTCATGGGGCTTTTTTTCTCTCGGTTGCCTTATATACCCTGCTCGCAAAAACGGGGCTTCTACTGGTTGCATATTTGGCGGTGAGCAAGTTTCGACCATCTGCGGTAATCGGTTTTGTCCTGTGCTTTATTGTCAGCGGAATGGTAACATATCCCCTTGCTTTCCGCACCGGGAAAAAAGTGACAGGGTATCGCTATATCAAGCATACAAGGCGCAGCTTTACTTTCTATCTTTTGCGGTACTTAATGAACAACAAGAAGTATCTCTTCAACACAGCCGCATTGTGGGTGTTTGGCTCGGTATTTGCTGTAGTCATGGGCAGGAACGCACCCTCCGATTTACTGCCGCTCGGGTTTGCTCTGATGTGTCTTAACACGCCGCTTGGTATCCTATTATCGAGCGATAGGGCGTTATATCGGCAAGTTGGACTTTTGCCGGGACAAACTGCCGGAGTGCTGTTTCCCTACGCCTTGTTTTTAACGGTGATAAATATGATTGCTTGCGGGGTCTACCTAACCGTTTGGAGGGTTGCGGCAGGTAGTTTTTCACCTGGCATACTTTTGTTTGCGGCGTTGTTTGCGATTGTCAGCGCGGGATTGACCGTCGCGCTTGAGATAAAGTTTCCGTTGCTGGACTGGAAAGTGGAAAGCGATTTGTGGCATCACCCGCGTAAATATGTTGTGCCGGGGGTTATGGTGATTCTTGCGTTTTCAGTAGTGACTTTGATGGGAGGATTTTAATATGTGGAAGTTCAGAAAATGGGGCAGTCCTCGCGCACCGAGGAAATATAGCCGTTTCACTTGGATTTTTGGGTTCATGGGCCTCTTGGGGTTTCGCTATTTTTTCAGTCACGAAGTCGGCGACCTGTTTTATTTCAGCTTCCTTGCCTTTTTTAGCGCTTACTTCACGGCAAGGCTTGCTACCGAGATGCCGGACGAGCGATACGAGGAAAATCGCCTAAAAGCGAAAGCGGCAACGATGTTTGTTCCCGCCATCGCCTTATTTGCGATAGGCATAGGGATGGTGTCCTTTGACATTCAGCGTGAGATTATGGTGCTCATTGCCGCGCTTGGTTGGGCGGCAACGTTCATTACTTATGCTGTGGCGTTTTGGTATTACGAAAAGCATTGATGGGGGGCGTATAAATGGAACAATACATTAGCCACTTGAAAAAGTACCGTCAGCTTGCGGAATTGACGCAGGAGGAACTGGCAAATAAAGTAGGCGTCCGGCGTGAAACGATAATCCGGCTTGAATCCGCAAAGTACAATCCCTCTCTTAAATTGGCGATTGACATTTCACGGGCTGTCGGTGCGCCGATAGAGGATATTTTCGAGTTTCCGGAATGAACCAGTGTTTTAGAGCTGCCCTTGACGGCATATAAAAAGCCGTCATTTCTCTTATTTATTATATACTAA
>JAFADI010000264.1 GCA_023424965.1 Bacillota bacterium | reverse complement strand
AAATGTGCCTTGTTGCAACCAAAAAGGGAATATACAAAAACAGCCGCGAAAGTATAACGCCTGTTGCAAAGGATTTCCCCTCAATTATTCCACTGTCCGCAGTCCTTTTTCAACTCCTATATAATCCCAGAAGCGGTCAGATGCAGGCACAGAAGGCAATTTCAAACTATTCTCTGGGAACCGCAATTCCTAAAATATCGGGCATGAAACCAGAGGAGTATTTTGGATTTAATGCTAAAACGAATAAAAATATTTCATAGTAATACTCAAAGTCAAACAAATGAATATATCAGTTATCAAAGAGCCAGACGCTAAGACGCAGAGCCGATAACCGTGAGTCAAATCACAGTTATCGGCTCTCTCTTTATAGGGACTGTTTGTATCCCTTTCTGCCATTAAATGACCTTTTTCAAGTGGCAATATTGGACAAGCCCCTGTGCGACATCGGGCCAACTTGGCCCGATGTGTGAGGCAAGATAAAAAGCCATCACTTTTTATATGAAAGTGGTGGTTTTTTGTGTTTCCTCACAGGACAAACTGAGGAACGCATATATTGGAATCATGCAGAATAAGGAGATGCGTGGTTATGCTCACCCTTGAAACGATAGATAACTTAACGAGTGTAGATATGAATACTGTGGATGTTCAAAAGCTGGCTGACATAAGCACGTTGGAGCTTGATAATTCCCTCCCCAAAGAAAAGCGGATGGCCTATGTTTTGGAAAAACTAAGAAACCCCTTTTGTTTCCGCTATGGTGATATGGGGATAAAACTTGAGTTTGACGATAATGCGCCCCCCTTAGCGGAGGTACTCATAAACTATCTTATACGCAAGAAAAGCGGCTTATAGTGCGGCTTTGTGGCCTCGACAACATTGTTCGCATTACGCCAAATTGGTATAATATAGGTGTAATGTGATAGGAAGGAGGTTACATGGCACGGGTAGCCAACAGGCAAAATATCGTGAAAGCACTTCCCAAAAACAGGGTATGGTTAGTAGCGTTCTATATCCGCTTATCGCGTGAGGACAAACGGGGAAAAGACGAATCGGAAAGCATTACCAATCAGAGGCTTATCTTGACCGATTTTCTCGAACAGCAGGACGATGGCGACGAATACGTTTATGTTGACGAATATGTTGACGATGGCGTGAGCGGCACGACGGACGAAGAACGCGAAAACTTCCAAAGGCTATTGGCAGATATACAAAAGGGGAAAATCAACTGTGTAATTGTCAAGAACCTTGCCCGGAGCTTTCGCAACAACGGCGATCAGAGTTATTATCTTGGTGACTGGTTCCCACGAAACAATGTACGGTTTATTTCTCTCTACCAACAGCCGATTGACACTTACAAAGACCCGCAAAACGCTCAAAATATTGCCGTTCCCGTTCAGGGCGTCTTGAACGAAGAACATGCAAGGGGTACATCGGAAAGCGTCAGGAGAACCTTTGACAAGAAGCGGGAAAAAGGCTTGCACATCGGCTCCTTTGCCGCTTACGGGTATATGAAAGACCCCGAAGATAAAAACGCTCTTGTCATAGACGAGGAAGCGGCAGAGCATGTAAAAAGCATTTTTGCTTGGTTTTTAGAGGGCATGAGCAAAAATGCGATTGTGCGAAAACTCAATGACAGCGGTATTTTATGCCCGGCGGCATACAAGAAAAGCAAGGGCATGAAGTACAAAAATCCTAATGCTGTGGGTGGCAATCCTCTATGGTGTGCAATGAGTATCAACAACATTCTGAAAAACCGCATTTATGTGGGGGATATGGTGCAAGGCCGCTACCGTATTAAGAGCTACAAAATTCATGTGCAGGAAACAGTTCCGGAAGATGAATGGTTCATCGTGGAAAATACGCATCCCCCAATTATTAGCCGGGAGAATTTTGCTAAAGTGCAGGAGCTTTTGAAGAAGGATACTCGCACCGCGCCAGAGCAAAGCAATCTGTACCTGTTCAGCGGCTTTCTCCGTTGCGCCGATTGTGGCAAAGCTATGACGCGAAGCAAAGTCCGGGGAAATGTCTATTACTACTGCCGTACCTACAAAGACCAGTCGAAAACAGCTTGCACAAAACATACCATTCGCCACAATTATCTTGAACATGGTGTGTTGTATGCAATCAAGGCACAAGTTTTTATTGCATTGGTCTTTTCTGAACAGGTTGCACGCATTAACACCGCCCCCTTGCAGAAAAGCCAGTCCATACGGCTGAATGAATTGATAGCGGCAAAGGAAAAAGAACTTTCCAAGATTATGCGCTACAAGCAAGGTATCTATCAGGACTGGAAGGACGGGGAGATTACCCACAAGGATTACCGGCACATGAGCGAAGATTACGAGCGGCAGATTGAGGCCATCAACGGGGTTATCAGCAACCTGTACGAAGAAAAAGCAGAGCTTGAAAATGGGATTGATACGGAAAACCCGTTTTTGGCAACATTCAGGAAGCATGAAAACATCGACAAGCTGACAAGAGAGGTTTTGATTGAATTTGTAGACCATATCACGGTGTACGAAAACGGCAATATCAGTGTTAGTTTGAAATATGCCAATGAGTATCGCCGGGTAGCGGAATACATCAGAGTCAATACTCCTTCGGAAGCGGTTTAACAGGCCGCATTTTCAAAGGCAGTTTGTTTTCCTAATATCAACGCGCCGGTAGGTCCCGTACCTCCTGCAGGGCCTGTAGGCCCCATAGGACCGGTGGGCCCTTGGACATCCCCGGCCTGCATTATTCTCATAGCCGCTGTTACAGGCGCCGAAGAGGAATAAAAGAAGGGTGCCGTGTTCAAATTTACCAGTGCCAGTGTCACGGGCGCCGTGACGATCTCAATGACCCCTATTCCTCCTACCTGGCCGTTTTTTAACGGCGAGGTACCTTCGATGCTGTCCCCTTGCGAAGACGCGAGCGTAAAGGCGGCTCCGCCTGGCAGGGAGCTGGCCTGCGTGGCAATCCACCAGTCAAAATAATACTGGCCCGCTTCTGAAATCGTAAAAATCCCCGTCATGGGGTCGTAGGTTATGCCTTCCCCCGATGAATAGACGGTATTTTCAAACATGACATTCGCAGATGCCATAACCGCTCCTGCGGTCAGTTTGTTTACATAAAGCGTGTTGCTCATAGCCGGGACACCTATAATAAAGCCCATGGATGGGCATATTATTCTATATACATAATATGAGCACAAACGGATTATGTTACAATCTATCCTGGTTGCTGGACTGCCTCCAAAAAATTAACTTTTCCATAATTTAGATTTTACACCCGCATAATCTCACTCATTTCATTAGCACTTATAATAAATATGTACATGGTACGAATTTTATTGGAGGTGCGATTATGAGAAGATTTTCAAAGGCAATTGCCCTTATGGTGATGTTTGCAACGGTTCTCGGTATTTTCTCCATCGGAGGCAGGACCGTTTATTCCCAGGAGCAGCCCAAGAGCGCTCCCGCGGCGGTCATATTTCCCGTCAATAACGCCAGGATTCTGGCAGGCTCCGTCTTTGACCTGAAGGTGGAGCTCAACAACCTCCCCGGAAACCCGACAAGATTTGATGTAAAAGTGCAGGGCAGCAGTGCGGACGCCTTCCTGAAGAAGACGGCAAAATCCGGAACCACCACCCAGAGCGGCCAGTATAAGCTGTGGAATGACGTCACGATAAAGGACGCGGGTGTCTATACCGTTTCGGTCAATGCCGCCGGCAGTGGCTGGACCCTGGCGAAAGAAGTAAAGTATACCGTTGTGAAAGCTGAAGCAGGAAAGGCCAAGAACGTCATATTGATCGTCGGCGACGGCCTGGCGCTGCCTATCCGGACAGCGGCGAGAATGGTTTCAAAAAACCTTACGGAAGGCAAATACAACGGTCTGCTGGAGATGGACGACATGGACCAGGTTACGCTGGTCACCACTTCCGGCCTCAATTCCCTGGTGACGGATTCGGCCAACAGCGCATCGGCCTACGCCACAGGGCATAAAACCTCAAACAACGCCATGGGCGTCTATACCTTCGATCCCAATGACTCCAACCAGGTGGCCCCGAAGGTTGAGAACATCGTGGAGCTGGCCAAGAAAGGCGGAAAGGCCACGGGCATTGTGTCCACCGCCGAAATCACCGATGCCACGCCGGCAGCCATGTTCGTACATATCCCCAAGCGTTCCGACATGCAGAAAATCGTCGACCAGATGTTCAGCCCGCTGCAAAGGCCCGACGTTATTCTGGGCGGAGGCGCCCAGTGGTTCTGGCCCAAATCGGTGGCCGGCTCCAAGCGGACGGACGAAAAAGATGTCATCGGTGATTTTGAAAAGGCGGGATACCAGTTTGCAGGCAACGCCACGGAGCTGAAGAATGTAAACACAGCCAAGACCGACAAGCTGCTGGGGCTTTTCCACAACAGTACCATGAACGTGTATATCGATAAGGCCATAGAAAAAAATCCCAAGGTGCTGAAGGAATATCCCGACCAGCCGATGCTCTGGGACATGACCCAGAAAGCCATTGATATCCTGAGCAAGAATAAGGACGGCTTTTTCCTGATGGTGGAGGGAGCTTCCATCGACAAGCAGGAGCATACCATGGACTGGGAGCGGGCCGTATGGGACACCATTGAAATGGATAAGGCGGTGGGTGTAGCCAAAAACTTTGCCGATAAGAACAAGGATACGCTGGTGATCGTTGTGGCAGACCACTCCCACTCCGTATCGGTCTATGGAACCGTTGATTACAGCAAGACCGGCAGGGATGCCGTAAGAGTTTATGAAAAAGCGGAATGGCCCACCTATAAAGACAACGATGGTGACGGTTTCCCCGATACTGGGAAAGACGGCGACGGCGACGGCAAATTTGACCAAACCGTAGCTACGGATATCGCTCTTGCCTTTGGCTGGGGCAATCATCCAGACTATGTGGAGGACTTCAAATATTCACCCACCCCCGGTTCTCCCGCCATCGTGGTAGACGGAAAAGCCGTTGCCAACACCGAGGGCGTCCGGGAGGGCGGCGTGACAAGAACGGGCAACCTGCCCTACAGTGACACCCAGGAGGTGCACTCCGCCGACGATGTGCCTCTGACCGCCTATGGTGCGGGCTCCGAATACTTTGACAGGGCCATCATGGACAATACGGAAGTGTTCTTTGCAATCATCAATGCCCTGGGACTGGATCCTACAAAATTCAAATAAATCCGTGAAAAGATATAAGAGGAGGATATTCCGATGGCAGTCAGGACTCGAAAATCATGGGCGCTGGCAGTGATGATTTTAACAGCCGGGTTGCTGCTGTCAGGATGTACGGGAAATAGTGCGGCCGTTCCGGGTTTTCTGGAACGGCCGGACCTTTCCGGAGCCTATGACGGCAATAACAAAGAGGCCGCGACGGTCACGGCGGAAGGACCGGAGGCAGGTTCACAAAGCAGCGCCCTATCTCCCGACCCTGCCGCAAAACCGGAGGATTCAACCCGTCAGCCGGCGCAGGCGTCTTCCGATACCGTGCCCTTGCAGGAGGATTCTACCCGAGGGAAAGCTCAGGGGAAAAACAGTCCCGAAGCGAATTCACCTGAGGTGCCCGTCCCGGAGAGCACTCCCGCTGTTCCAAAAGAAAAGGAGCCGGTGAAGGAAGAAAAGAAATTGGTGGAAAGCGGCAAGAATCAGCCGGTGGAAATAAAATTTTCCGAGCTATACTCCGGCAGCAGTTCCAGGGGATTGAAGTTCTCGGAGAAGCTCACGGCCCTCAAAGACAAAAAGGTGGTTATGACGGGATACATGGCGCCGCCGCTGAAGCCGTCCTTCACCTTCTTTGTCCTCACCCGGGAACCCATGGCCATATGCCCCTTCTGCTCCTCCGACGCAAGCTGGCCGGAGGATATTGTGCTGATCTATTTGCCGGAGGGGAAGACCCTGGCTCCCGGCAATTGGATATTCAAGGTTACGGGCACCCTTGAGCTGGGGAGCTATACAGACCCGGACACAGGGTTTGTGAGCCAGATAAGAATCCGGGCGGATAAAATCGAAACCATAAAATAAGGAAAAGGTGAGGTCATTGATCAAAATAAGAGATGTGGTGAAAAGATACCCCAGCCCCGGGAGCGGAGAGATAACCGTACTGGTGCTGCCCCGGATGGATATCCACGCCGGGGAAGAGGTGGGCATCGAGGGAGCCAGCGGCACGGGAAAAACGACGCTGCTGCATATTGTTTCGGGAATTCTGATGCCTTCACAGGGCAGCGTATCTGTCGGCGGCATCGAAATCACCCTGCTGCCGGAAGCGAAAAGGGATTTGTTCCGCGCCCGCAATATCGGTTATGTTTTCCAGGCTTTCAACCTGATCCCTTCCCTGTCGGCGAAAGAGAATGTAATGGTGTCCATGGCCTTCGGCAAAAAGATCCCGGCGGGAGAGAGAGAAGGCCGGTGCATTGAACTCCTGAAAAAGGTGGGACTGTCCCGCCGGATGAACCACAAACCCTCACAACTGAGCGGAGGAGAGCAGCAGCGGGTATCCATCGCAAGGGCCCTTGCCAACAACCCTCCCGTCTTCATTGCCGATGAACCGACGGCAAACCTGGATGGTAAAAACAGGGGGATGGTCATGGAGATTTTACGGCAGGTGTGCCATGAAGAAGGCATTACGCTGCTGTTGTCCTCCCATGACCGGGAGGTGTTGAAAAGCCTGAAGCGGGTTGTCAGCCTGCAGCAACCGGAAGAGGAGGTGGCAGAATATGCTTCTGCGGATCGCCTGGCGTGACCTGCTGCAAAAACCCTTGCAGCACAGTTTGACGGTCATTGTGGCAGCGGCGGCCATCGGCCTTTCCATCGCCGTCATGCTTACGGCAGCCTCGGTGCGGCAGGGGATGGTGTACGCTTCCATGCCTTTCGACATGATTGTGGGGGCGAAAGGAAGCCCTGCACAGCTCATATTCAACACCATATTTTTACAGGACGCTCCGGTGGGCAACATACCGGCTTCCGTCTACCGGGAGCTGCAAGAGGATCAGAGAGTGGAGAAGGTCATTCCCTTTGCCTTCGGAGATAATTACCGGGGTTTCCGGATCGTGGGCTCCACCGCCGATATTTTTCAATTGCGTCCCACCCTGAAGGAACCGCCCATATTCAAACTGAAAGAGGGACGGTTCTTCCAGAGGGAATACGAAGCGGTGGTGGGGGCGGCCGTTGCCGCGAAACTCAAGCTTGAGACCGGAAGCAAATTCCGGGCCAGCCACGGCATTGTCCATGCCCTGGAGGAACATGAGCATGCGGAGGAGTATGTGGTGGTGGGAATCCTGGACCCCATGAACAGGCCTTACGATGCCGGCATTTTCACTTCCATCGAGACCATATGGGACATTCATGACCATGGGAGCAAAGACGTAACCGCGCTGATGGTGAGGCCCAGGGACTATGTGGGGCTCATGCAGATGTACGGGGAAATGAACGGCGGAAAGGAAGTGCAGGCTGCTTTTCCGGGAAAAGTAATGGCGGATGTCTTTGATATGCTGGGGCAAAGCGAGGAGGTTATGACGGTGATTGCCTATATTGTGATGGCCATGGCCCTGCTGACCCTTGTAATATCCCTCTACTGGTCGGTGCTGGACCGGAACAGGGAAAATGCCGTCTTGCGGGCTCTCGGCGCCGGAAGATGGGATATACTCAAGATCGTATTCCTGGAGAGCGCAGTCATCATTGGGATAGCAAGCATCTCCGGCATGGCTCTGGGGCATCTCATATCCTACGGAGTGTCCGCATACATGCGGAGCAGGACGGCGGTTTATGCGCCGGTGGGCTTTATGCCCCAGGAAGCTGTCATGATTGCCGTCTTTGCCCTGCTGGGGATTGCGGTTTCCCTTTTGCCGGCAGCCACTGCTTACAGGGCCGATGTGGCAAAGAACCTGTCTGCCCAGCAATAATTTACAATTACCCTCATTTCGATTACAATAGGTATAGTGCTTTAACGCATCGGCAAGGAGATGCTTATGACTATACAGGTCTTGATTGTACTGATCCTTACATTTGTTATCTATGTGATCGGCACCCTGGCGTATTCCGTCCGGGTGGTGGGTATAAAGACGGGAAGGATCGCCATTGCCTTCTCGGTTTTCAACATCTTCGCACTGGTGTCCAGGACCGCCAACTCCCTTCAAGGGCCCCTGCTGGCCAAGACAATCGAAAACGGGATCCAGGCCGGCGATACAAGCGGCCTTATCAACGTGTTCCGGTGGATTTTGCTTTCCGCCTCACTGGCCGTAATCGCCGGCGCACTGCTGATGCCCACCTTCATACGGGTATTCGGCAAGGCGGTGGAATCCTTCAGCGTATACCGCTCCATCCCCAAAATATTGATTCACGGCTTTTCAAAATCCGGGGTCGAACAGTTCAAAAACAGCATTACCGTGCCGAAAAGAGCCAATATTTCACAATTGAAAGCCATCAGAAGAATGCCGAAGAAGCTCATTATCCTGAACATCCTTGCGGCTTCCATATCGGCGGTGGGCGTGCTTTCCTCCCTGTATGCGGGGACGCTGGCGCCGGAGCTGAGGACCACCTGCAACACACTTTCCTCGGTGGTCGTGGGCTTTTCCACCATTCTCATGTTTTTGTTCATTGACCCTTTCATCTCCATGCTGACGGATGACGTGCTGAGAGGGAAATGTTCGGAGCTTTACTTCAACCGGTGCATTATTTTCATCGTCAGCGGGCTGTTCCTGGGGACCCTATTGGCACAGGCCCTCCTGATACCGGCGGCAAATCTGATCGTATCCATCGCCCGGCTGCTGTGACGCAGGACCGGCAGGTGCAGGAATATTAAAACAATCATGGAGGCTAACATGAAGTATGAATGGCTGGAGACAGCGAAAAAAATACAGGCCATCGCCCAGGCGGGCCTGACCTATTCGGATAACAAATATGACATTGAACGCTATCAGCAGATGCGGGAAATCAGCCTGGAAATCATGGCCCGGTTTACGGACAGTGAAATGGAACAGGTCAGGGAGCTTTTCGCCAACGAGTCGGGCTACCAGACCCCGAAGGTGGACGTCCGGGGAGTGGTATTCAAAGGCAACAAGATACTCATGGTCAGGGAGACCATCGACGGCTGCTGGTCCTTGCCGGGGGGCTGGGCCGACGTGGGATATACGCCGGGGGAGATCGCCGTAAAAGAGGTCCGGGAGGAAGCCGGACTGGAAGTGAGGCCGGTGAGGCTGCTGGCGGTATTGGACAAGAAGCGCCATCCCCATCCGCCGTCTCCCTACCACATCTATAAGATTTTCATAGGGTGTGAGATCCTGGGCGGAGAAACGGCGGCAGGCATGGAGACCAGCGAGGTGGGCTTCTTTGACAGGGAGCATTTGCCGGAGCTGTCGGTGGAGAGAAACACAAAATCACAGCTTGAGCTGATGTTCGGATTCCTGGATGAGCCGGACCGGGAAGCGGTATTTGATTAAGCAGGGGAGGCAACCGGAGCGGGAGTGATGGATACCAACAGAGTAAACTGTAAGAACTGCAAAAACTATTTCATAACCTGGGACCCCAGGTTTCCAAACGGGTGCAGGCTCTTCGGCGTCAAGTCCGGGGAGCTGCCTTCCCTGGTTGTTTACAAATCCCTGGGGAAAGCCTGTGAGAACCACGCGGACCGGAAACAACGGGAATAAGGGCAAAGAAAAACACTACTATGCAACAGGGGAGATTCGTTCCATACTAGTGTTTTTTTTGTGGAAGGGACGGTATATTGAGTGTTAACACAATTATTGAAAGGTAACTGTTTACTCAATATAATAATTCTACATGCATCTTCAAAATCCTTTATTTCAAAAAAATAAATTTCATAAAAAACAAAGGAGCGGTGGTACCGCCCCTTGAATTCACCAGCTCCTTGACCTGCCTGCGTTGTTGTAGCTGTTGCTGCTGCGCGTGTTTGCCTTTCTAGCCTTTCTGCAGTCCGGACACCTTGTAGGTTCATTGGTAAATCCCTTTTCGGAATAGAATTGCTGTTCCCCTACCGTAAATGTAAACGGAGAGTTACAGTCCTTGCAGTTTAAAGTTTTGTCTTGCATTGGTAAAAACCTCCAGAAGAATAGATAAATTTGCTAGCCTATAAAACCTATACATCAGGGAGCGCAGAAAGGATAGATTCAAGACATAAGAACTTTATAGATGTAGCATGAGGAAATTATACCAATTAATGTAAAATAAATCAAGAAAATCGCATCATTTCCCCGGCAGTATGATTTCCTGCCGGAATTTGTGAATTTATTGTAAAGTAAACACGGCCATGTATTGAAAAAAGTCATGAATAAATATAGACTTATTTCTAGAGAATAAAATGGATTGGATGTGTAAAGAATGAACAGGGATATTGTAAGATGGATTGCCTTGATAACGGTTATCGCCTTTTTTTTAACATCAATAGCGGCAATAGGCTTTTCAATTTTCTGGTAAAGGTAGTGATGGTGTTTGGGTAAGATTATCAGTTCTTATGTGGTTCCCCATCCCCCCATCGTCGTGCCCGAAGTGGGCAAGGGGGAGGAACGGGGGGCTTCCGCCACGGTAAGTTCCTTTGAGCGGGCTGCGGGAGATATAAAAAAGGACAATCCCACCACAATCATATTGACCACCCCTCACGGTCCGGTATTTCAGGACTATATCTACATGTCCCTATCCGATCATCTTAAGGGAAGCCTGGAAAAATTCGGAGCTCCCCAGGTGGAACTGGGTTTTCAGAACAACAGGGAGCTTGCGGACAGGATTGCGGCCCTTGCGGCGGAAAAAGGCATACCCGCCGGAGGACTTGACGACCGTACGGCTTCAAAATACAGGATTTCAAAGGAACTGGACCACGGAGCGCTGGTACCCCTTTATTTTATAAATAAGACCCACCCCGGTTTCAAGCTGGTTCACATATCCATCGCGGGACTTCCCTTCGAAGAACTCTATAAATTCGGCATGTGCATTTCGGAAGCTGTCGCCGCAAGCGGGGAACAGGCGGTATTTGTGGCAAGCGGAGACCTGTCCCACAGGCTTTCCGCGGAAGCTCCCTATGGCTACAGTGCGGAAGGGAAGCAGTTTGATGAGCTTCTGGTGGACAGCATCCGGACCCTTGATGTGGAAAGGCTTCTGGCACTGGATGAAAGCTTTTGCGAGAGCGCGGGAGAATGCGGGCTCCGGTCCTTTGTCATCATGCTGGGCGCACTGGACGGCTATGAGGCCCGGCCGGAAATATATTCCTATGAAGGACCCTTTGGCGTGGGCTATTCCGTCGCAAGGATCGAGGTTGGCGGCGAGGACCCCGGAAGAAAGGTCCTGGAGAAGCTCCTGGACAGGAATAAAAGACAGATGGAAGAGCTGAGGAAGGCGGAGGACCCCTATGTGTCCCTGGCCCGGAAAACCCTTGAAGCCTATGTCCGGGAAAAGAAAGTGATCCCGGTGCCCGGGGGCTTGCCGGAGGAGATGCTGGGAGAAAAAGCGGGAACTTTCGTTTCAATAAAAAACCAGGGCCAGCTAAGAGGCTGTATCGGGACCATCAGCCCCACAAGGGACAATATTGCTGAGGAAATCATATATAACGCCATCAGTGCGGGAACCAGGGACCCCAGGTTTGACCCCGTGGAGCCGGAAGAGCTCCACCGGCTGGTATATTCGGTGGATGTACTGGGAGAACCGGAACCCATCGGTACCATGGAAGAGCTGGACGTAATAAGGTACGGCGTCATTGTAAGGGCAGGACGCCGGTCCGGTCTGCTTTTGCCCAACCTGGAGGGGGTCAATACGCCGGAGGAGCAGGTGAATATCGCCTTGCAGAAGGCGGGAATAGGTCCGGCAGAGAAATACTCCATGGAAAGATTCGAGGTAATAAGGCACAGATAAGTTAACGCATTGTATTAGTTGATATCCATCGCGGGTTACGGTCAGAGAGCTTGTAAGGCTCGTTACGGGGCAAATCAATTCGCTTCGCTCAGGAGATTTGCCTTATCCTCCACTTTACCCACAAGCTCTAATTCCCTCCACCAAGCGATTCCTATTCAACTGGTACAACGCATTAAGTCAGGCCGGAATAAAGAACAAGCGGTGTTTATGAAAAAAGCCATGTACTTCAACAAAATAGAAGACGGGAAGGTTCACTGCTTCCTGTGCCCCCACAACTGCGTCATCGGGCCGGAGGCCCTGGGTGCCTGCAGGGCCAGGAAAAACATCGGAGGTGAACTGTACTCCCTCAACTACGGTAAACTGACGGCGGCGGCCATGGACCCCATTGAAAAGAAACCGCTGTATCACTTTTACCCCGGTTCCCATGTCCTCTCAGTGGGCACCTTCGGGTGCAATCTCAAGTGTTCCTTCTGCCAGAACTGGCAGATCGCCCACGAGGCGTCGGACACGGACGATGCGGCGGATGCCGCGCCGGACTGGCTTGTGGACAAGGCGCTGGAATATATGGACAGGGGGAATATAGGCATCGCCTATACTTACAACGAACCGTCCATATGGTACGAGTTCGTCCTTGAAACCTGCAGGAAGGCCAAAGCAAAAGGCCTGCGCAACATACTCGTCACCAACGGCTTCATAGGCAAAGCCCCGCTGGAAGAGCTGCTGCCCTATGTTGACGCCATGAACATCGATGTCAAAGCCTTTACGGCGGATTTCTACCGGGATATCTGCAAGGCCTCTCTGGAGCATGTGAAGGAAACGGTGCTGCTGGCGGCGGGCAAATGCCATGTGGAATTGACCACCCTGGTCATCCCGGACCTGAACGACTCCATGGAAGAGATCTCGGAGCTTTCCCGCTGGATTGCTTCCATATCCCCGGAGATCCCCCTGCACCTGTCCCGCTATTTCCCGAATTACAAGCTGCTGGACAAACCGCCCACGCCCAAAGAGACCTTAATGAAGGCAAAGGAAGAAGCGCGAAAGCATCTTACCTATGTTTATGTGGGAAATGTGTGGTAGTATGGACAGACATCTTTTAAAATGTTACGTAATACATATGGGAAAGAGGCGGCAGTATGGCAGCTTTTAACACAGACGGATGTCATAATGTACCAAAATATTTACTTTGTAACAAGTTATTTACATAAATATTAAAAATAGCTTACAAAATATAAAAAACAGCTTACAAAACAGCAAAAAAGAAGGTATAATTCTATATAAGTTAAGCCTTTTTTCCATGCAGTAGGGGTGTGAGGGTTCGTTGGATTTTTTCAGCAACATAGATTTAAAGGAAATTTTTAATTACTTTTCAAGTTATATAGGTTTTGAGGGACCTTTGGACATAATCAAGGCTGTTGTGGACATCGGTATCGTTTCATACGCTATTTATAAAATGATAATGGTTGTGAGAGATACGCGGGCATGGCAGTTGATCAAGGGTATTCTTGTGTTGCTCGCAGCCGCCTTTCTGAGTAATGTTCTTGAGCTTCGGACCGTAGCGTTCATCCTTGAAAAGACCTTCCAGTACATAGCATTTGCGCTGATCGTGATCTTCCAGCCCGAACTGCGGAGGGGACTTGAACAGATCGGAAGAAGCAAATTCAGGGACCTGTTCAGCTTTGACGAAGAAAGCAGCAGCATTCAGACCACCGCCATGATCGAGGAGATCGTAAAAGCCGCTTCCTCCATGTCCAGGACATTCACGGGAGCCCTGATCGTCATCGAGAGGGACACGAAAATCGGAGAGATCATCAATACCGGAACACAACTGGATTCAAGCGTATCGGCGGAGCTCATCGTGAATGTTTTCACACCCAATACGCCGCTGCATGACGGAGCCATGGTACTGCGTTCCAACCGGATAAAAGCGGCAGCATGCTTTCTGCCCCTGACCGACAACACCAACCTGAGCAAGGAACTGGGTACCAGGCACAGGGCCGCCCTTGGGATTACGGAGATATCGGATGCCATTGCCGTGGTGGTTTCGGAGGAAACAGGAAAGATTTCCTTCGCATTGAACGGCGGCCTGACCAGGAACCTCACTTCCGACACCTTGAGGAAGGCTTTGAACAAGAATCTTCTGGAGAAGCATACCCAGAGCAAAAAGCTGTCATTGTGGAAGGTGAAGGCCAAATGAGAGAGCTTTTAAAAAGAGATATAACAGTGAGAATAATTTCCGTCGTATTTGCCCTGATACTGTGGTTTTTTGTGCTGAACAGCAACAACCCTATGGACGTAAGAATCATAAGTGTGAGCCTGGAAGTAAAAAACGAGCAGACCTTGCAGGATAAGAATATCGAATGGAAAAATAAAAATATTGCAAAAACCGTGGAAGTCATGGTCAAGGGAAGGAAGGAAAAAATATCCGGCCTGACGGCAAATGACTTTACCGCCGCCCTGGACCTTTCGAAGATACAAAGCGCCGACGAAGATAAGCTCGCCATCGACGGACCTTATTATGTGGGCAAAGAAGAAGTTGAGATCCGGGGGATCAATCCCCGTGAGATAAAGCTTGACCTGGAGAAGAAGGAAAAGAATCCCTTCAAGGTGGAAATCGTTCCCACGGGCAAGCTGAAGGACAACTACAAGATCATCAAGTCCGTTGCCGTACCCGACATTGTCTCCCTCGAAGGGCTGGATTCCCTCATCAAGTCGGTGGCCTCCATTAAAACCTTTGTGGATGTCAACAACCTGGACAGGGATCTGGTCATAAATAAAAAGGAATGCAAGGTGTATAATAAAAAGGGAGAGGAAATCAAGGAGCTCAGCAAGAACCTCTATGTGGAAGTCAGGGTGGAGGTTGCCAAGGAGGTGCCGGTGGTGCCGGTGGTCAAGGGCAAGCCCGCAAAGGACTACATTGACGGCCTGAAGCGGGTAAAACCCGACAAGGTGCTGGTGACCGGGACGCCGGAGGTGCTCTCGAAGCTCACCCAGCTGCAGACGGAAGCCGTGGACATTGAGAACAGCTCTGCCAGCATGGACATCACCCGCAATATCATTCTTCCCCAGGGAATCAGGCTGGTGAACAGCTCTCCCGAGGTTGCGGTGAGCGTTGCCATTGAGCAGTTGGTGGTGAAAGAGTTTACCATATTGAAAGAGGATATCTCCTTTGTCAATACGGAGATCGACAACTCCCTGAATTACAGCATGGTCAACGACTTTATGAAGATAAGCATCAAGGCCAACAGTGCCGACCTTGACAAGCTGGATGCAAGCATGCTGAACCCCACGGTCGATGTGGCCAAACTGGGAGAAGGCACCCACAAGCTGCCTTTGCAGATAGACTTGCCTGCAAATGCCAAACTCATTGAGGAGTATACTGTGGAAATCAAAGTGGAAAAGCGTTAAAAGCAGTAGGATCGGATAGGTGACAAATTCATTGAAGTATATTGTAAGCAACATAAGAGTGCCCCTGGACTACCGGCCGGAGGAATTGAAGCAGCTGGCGGCGGAAAAGCTGGGTGTGAACAAAAAAGATATTGAAAATATAAAAATCGTTAAGGAATCGATCGATGCCAGGCGGAAACCAAATATCTGCCTGGTTTATTCCGTTTTGGCCGAAACCGGGTATGCCCTTAAAAGCGTAACCCATGGGGACGTAAGGGTGCTGGAGGAAGCCGCCCCGGAGCCTGAGGCTCATGGGGACAAAAAGCTAAAGAACAGGCCTGTGGTGGTGGGAGCGGGTCCTGCTGGACTTTTTGCGGCCCTGGTCCTTGCCCGGAAGGGGTACAAGCCCCTGCTGCTGGAACGGGGAGGAAGCGTGGAAGCGCGGACCCTTCTGGTGGACCGGTACTGGACCGGGGGATGCCTTGACCCCGAAACCAACGTGCAATTCGGCGAGGGGGGAGCGGGTACCTTTTCCGACGGGAAGCTCACCACCCGGATCAATGACCGGAGATGCGAGTTGGTCCTGGAGGAACTGCATCGCTCAGGAGCCCCGGAAGAGATCCTTTCCAAGGCCAAGCCCCACATCGGGACGGATATTCTGAAGAGCGTGGTCATAAACCTGCGGAAGAAGATCGAGGCCCTGGGCGGAGAGGTCAGATTCAACGCCAGGGTGACTTCCTTCAGGATCGAAAATGGAAAACTGACGGGATTGACAATCAACGGGAGGGAAGAGATGGACGCGGAAATCCTGGTCTTGGCCATCGGTCACAGCGCCAGGGACACCTTCAAGGCTCTCCTGGAGGCGGGAGTTCCCTTCCAGCAGAAGCCCTTCTCCATCGGTGTGCGGATCGAGCATCCCCAGGATATCATCAATACGGCACAGTACGGCAAGGCCTCCAGCCATCCCAGGCTTGGCGCCGCCGACTACCAGCTTTTCTACAAGACCTCCGGGAGGACGGTATACTCTTTCTGCATGTGTCCGGGAGGCGTGGTGGTGGCAGCGGCCTCGGAACAGGACAGCATCGTTACCAACGGGATGAGCGAGTATGCCAGGAACCGGGAGAATGCCAACAGCGCCCTGGTGGTATCGGTGGGACCGGGAGATTTCGGAGATACCCACCCCCTGGCGGGAGTTGAGTTCCAGCGCACCTGGGAAAGGCTGGCCTACCAGGTGGGCGGAGGAAAGGGAGCCGCCCCGGTGCAAAGGCTAGAAGACTTCATCCTCGGCAAAGCCTCTGAAGGCACCGGTACGGTGAAGCCCAGCTACACGGGAGATGTCAGGGCCGCCGATCTTCAGGGCTGTCTTCCGGCTTTCGTCACCGACCCCATGAAGCAGTCCATCGCCTATTTCGATTCCAAGCTCAAGGGCTTCGGCATGAAGGATGCCCTGCTTACGGGAGTGGAGACCAGAACCTCTTCGCCCGTGAGGATACCCAGGGGAGACACCTGTGAGGCGGAAGGCATCCGGGGACTTTACCCCGCCGGTGAAGGGGCGGGATACGCGGGAGGGATCATCAGCGCCGCCGTGGACGGGATAAGGATCGCCGAGCAGATCGTAAAAGCCTATGCGCCTTTAAAATAAACATCCCGGCTATTGTTAAGTTATTTATAAAAAGTTATAATGTTTTAGGTTGCTGCTTGCATATGATATAGTTGACTTTACGTATATTGATTTTAATAATTTTTGATATTTACAGGGGGAACTTAAATGGGTAGACTTTTTGGCACCGATGGTGTGAGGGGTGTTGCAAATACGGAATTAACGGCCGATCTGGCCTATAAGCTGGGGCAGGCCGGTGCATATGTACTGACCGCCGAGACGAAACACACGCCCAGGATATTGGTGGGTATGGATACCAGGATATCGGGGGATATGCTGGAGGCGGCTCTTGTGGCCGGGATCTGTTCCGTGGGGGCGGAGGCCATATGCCTGGGAGTGCTTCCCACACCTGCAATCGCTTATCTTACGAGGTTTTACAAGGCCGATGCCGGCGTTGTCATATCCGCTTCACATAATCCATATGAATTTAACGGGATCAAGTTCTTTGACGGGAGGGGCTACAAGCTGCCTGACGCCATCGAGGAGAGGATCGAGGCCATCATACTGGAGGGGGCCGAAGAGCTGCCAAGGCCTTCGGGGAAGGACCTGGGCTTCAAAAGCTCCACGGAGACCGCCAAGGATGATTACATAAACTTTCTCAAGAACACGGTGGACGGGGACCTAAAGGGTCTGAAAATCGCCATCGACTGCGCCAACGGGGCGTCCTTCGAGGTGGCGCCGGTAGCTCTCTTCGACCTTGGGGCGGAGGTCAGCGTCATCAACAATGAGCCCGACGGCATCAACATCAACAAAGGCTGCGGTTCCACCCATCTGGAGCAGCTCCAGCGCTTTGTGGTGGAAAACGGGGCGGACATGGGACTGGCTTTCGACGGAGACGCGGACCGGGTGCTGGCGGTGGACGAGAAGGGAAATGTGATCGACGGGGACCAGATCATGGCCATCATCGGGCTGCAGCTCAAGAGAAAGGGAAGGCTGGCGAAAGACACCATCGTTGCCACCGTCATGAGCAACCTGGGCTTTGATATCATGGCGAAAAAAGAAGGCCTCCTCATCCAGAAGACAAAGGTGGGAGACCGGTATGTCCTTGAAGAAATGATTGACAAGGGCTATTCCCTCGGAGGGGAACAATCGGGCCACATCATCTTCATCGAGCACAACACCACGGGGGACGGCCTGCTCACAGGCATCCAGCTTGCCAGGGTCCTGAAGGATTCCGGCAGGAAAATGTCGGAGCTGGCTTCCGTCATGCAGATATTGCCCCAGGTTTTGAAAAACGCAAAGGTCAGCAATGAGAAAAAACACAAATACATGGAAGACGAAGAAATCGCCAGGCTGTGCAAGGAGCTGGAAGA
>JAFADI010000257.1 GCA_023424965.1 Bacillota bacterium | reverse complement strand
CGTATGGTTTCTTCCGTGACTTCAAATACCTCGGCTGCTTCCTGGACGAGGATACTTTTTTTCTCATTGAGAAGGGACATGATCCTGCTTCTTCTTTCTACTCCAAACACGAAGACACCTGCTTTCGTATTAATCTGCCACGGACGCAAGGCCTAATTCCTTGAAAACCTCAATTCTTTTGGCCAGGTCGGTATACTGCATTTCGGTTTTGAACGAGAACATGCCCAGGGACAGGTCTTTTGTGGCTTCCAGCTCATGGCCGATCAAGGCCCAGGTGGAGTCGATAAGGTTATGGAAGGCTTCATTCTTAAGTGCTTCGCAAACAAAAGACTGCCTTGGGGAGTTGATATCCTCGCCGCTGATCTGGAAAAACTCATTTTTGTCACACAGGGCCCTGATTTTCTCCAACTGCTGCAGGCTGTTCCTGGAGGGCATATAGGTAACGGCATTGAAGCCCAGTTCCTTGATGACGGTAAATAAAAGGTCGATATACTCATCCTCGAATTTCTGGCTCTTCTTGTCCCCTGTGACGGAGTCACCCACATCGCCCAGGTATGCATAGGCGGAAATGGCTCCGATGTTTTTGGAGAAAGCGATGACTTCCTTGATGTCGGGGCATTCTGCCGCCGCTTCCACATAGAAGGCGGCAACCATTTCACCCTTTAACAACCCGAGAAGGTCATAGGCATAGTAGGAATTTTGGGCATCCAGGAGGAGATTTTCAAGCTTCGTGCTGACATTCAGCTTGAGGGAGTCTTTGAGGAATCCCAGAAGCTTTTCACCTTTGCCGAAGGAGTCGATCAATTTGAGGGACAACCCGTAAAGGACATGTCTTTCCGTGATGCTTCCCCCCTCATGGGACATGGAGAGGGGGACCACATCCTTGTCAAAATCCAGGGAGATGTCAAAAGGCTTGATGATATCATTGATCTTCTGTATCATCTTGCGGTTGCGCAGGTTCCGCTGTGCGCTGTAAGGGAGGAAAAACTGCCTCACCCTGTCGATCTGGGTGTGGGGAATGCCGTGGAGAGCCACATAAGCCACAGAGTTCTGGTCCGGGTTGTTTATCCTCCTGCCGTTCAAAGGCGTGGCGGAGAAATCGGCTCTGCACTCCACCCCGATGGTGGTGGCCATTCCTGCGATTTTGCCCGCCTCTATAAATTCCACCGCGCCGCTTAAAGAATCGTGGTCCATGATTCCCGCGGTTGCAAGACCTGCATTGTATGCCATCCAGATGGCCTTGGAGGGGGAATAGGGTGAAAAGGAGTAGAGGGTGTGGATGTGGTTGTTTACATCATTTCCCCTTACCGGTCTGGGCAGATTCCCCGCCTCAATCTCTTTCATCAACTGCCTGAGGCTGTCAAGCCTCACATCCACGTTGCTGTGGTTGAGATTATCAATTAATTTATCAATTGTATTCATAGAATCACCAACTTATTTAGATTTTGTTCCATTTTCGGACTATCGCATTTCCTGACCGCCCGTCACATTGATGGCCTGGCCTGTCATATAGCTCGCATCCTCGGAGGCGAGGAAAACCATCACATTTGCCACATCTTCATGCTCGCAGCTCCTGCCCAGGGGTACCTGAGCCAGGTATTTCTGCTTGACCTGTTCTTCCGTGATGCCCTGGTTTGCGGCATACTGTTTGAACAGGCTGTTGGGACCCTGGTTCCACAGGGTGGAATTCAAGAGGTTGCCGGGACAGATGGCATTTACCCTGATTCCATATTCCGCAAGCTCAAGAGCGAGGCTCTGGGTGAAGCCGATGCCTGCGAACTTGGCGGAAGCATAGGCGGAGTTCTTGTAGGAGCCTTTTTTGCCCGACTTGCTGTTGATCTGTATGATGTTGCCTTTTCTGTTGGGGATCATGACTTTTGCCGCGTGCTTTGCACAGAGGAAATAGCCCGTCAGGTTCACATCAATCATCTTTCTCCACTGCTCTGCGGCAAATTCGGTCACGGGTTTTGCAATAAGGATTGCCGCATTGGCAACAAGCAGGTCCAGCTTGCCGTATTTGGCGATGGCGGTATTTACCATGGACTCCACCTGGGCCTCGTCCGTCACGTCCACTTTTAAAGCGATGGCGTCTTTGAGACCATCCGCCACCTTTTGCGCACCTTCCAGGTTGATATCGGCAACCACCACCTTGCAGCCTTCCTTATCAAGTCTCTGCGCCAGTGCTTCTCCCAACCCCTGGCTTGCACCTGTTACAATTGCTACCTGGCCTTCCAGCCTTCCGTTTTGAGCCATTTCAAAGTCCTCCTGTATTTAATGAGTATAAAGTTTATTCAGTATTTGAAGTTATGCTTTCTTAATTTAATCAAATTATATAACTTTTGTTGATGTGTGTCTATATGTTTTTGAATGTGTTTAAATGTGTTGATTTTGTTTTTGGTTTGTATTAATATATAAGTATCAATAGTAAATCTTAAAGTTTGAAATAGGTTTAAAGCGGTTATCCGCGAAGTTGGTGAAGAAATTTATTCGGTTATAAATTTCGTCCACGATAAGAAGTATTATTCCCTGTCATTAAACGTAAAAGCCAATATGTTAAGAGGGAACCGTTTTAGCCGGCATAAAACCAGGAGGGATTTTCAGATGAAAACAAAAGCTATAAGAATGTATGGTAAAAATGATTTGAGACTGGATGAATTTGAATTGCCTGAAATAAAAGACGATGAAATTCTTGCCCACATAATTTCAGACAGCATCTGCATGTCTTCCTATAAGGCTGCCATCCAGGGAAATGAGCATAAAAGGATACCCAAGGACATTGATATCAATCCTATTATCGTGGGACATGAGTTCTGCGGAGAGATCGTCAAGGTAGGAAAGAAGTGGAAGGACAAATTCCAGGCGGGAAATAAATTTTCCATTCAGCCCGCGTTGAACCAGAAAGACGATCCCTATGCGGCGCCGGGCTATTCTTTCAGGTATATTGGCGGAAGCGCCACTTACGTAATCATACCCAATGTGGTAATGGAGCACGATTCCCTGCTGCCTTACAATGGGGAGGCGTTCTTCTATGGTTCCCTCGCGGAGCCCATGTCCTGTATCGTGGGAACCTTCCATGCCCACTATCATACCACCCAGGGAAGCTATGTCCACGACATGGGCATCACCGAAGGCGGCAACATGGCAATTCTTGCAGGCGTGGGTCCCATGGGGCTTGGCGCCATTGACTATGCCATCCATTGCGACAGGAAACCCGGCTTGCTGGTGGTTACCGACATTGACGACGCAAGGCTCCAGAGGGCGGCTTCCATTTACACGGTGGAGGAAGCTGCGAAAAACGGCATAAAGCTCATCTATGTCAATACCTCGGGTGTGGAAAACCCGGTGGAGCATCTGATGTCGATTACCGGAGGCAAGGGCTACAATGATGTGATGGTATTTGCTCCTGTAAAGCCTGTTGTGGAGATGGGAGACAGGCTGCTTGCCCACGACGGCTGCCTGAATTTCTTTGCGGGTCCCAGCAATACGGCCTTTGCAGCTGAGCTCAACTTCTATAACGTGCATTACAATGCCACCCACATCGTGGGAACCAGCGGCGGAAATACCGACGACATGCTGGAGTCGCTGGATATGATGGCAAAGGGCCTTATCAACCCGTCCTCCATGGTAACCCACGTGGGAGGCTTGAACAGCGTTGTTGAAACGACACTGAACCTGCCGAAGATTCCGGGGGGCAAAAAGCTTATTTATACCAATATCGATATGGAACTGACGGCGATTGCCGATTTCAAGGAAAAAGGGAAAACCGATCCTTTGTTTGCAAGGCTTGCGGAAATCGTAGAACACAGCAACGGCCTGTGGTCAGCTGAGGCGGAAAAGCACCTGCTGGCCAATGCAAAAAGCATATGATGAAGCTCAACGTCGTTGACCTGGGAAGGGTGGATTACGGCCAGGCGCTTGCCTTGCAGGAAAGTATCCTGGCCAGGAGAATCCGGGGGGAAGTGCCGGATACGCTGCTTCTGGTGGAACATCCTCCCGTATTGACGGTGGGAAGAAGGGGAAGCTCTTCCAATATACTGGTTTCGACGGATATGCTCAAAACCATGGGTGTTGAGGTTTATGACATCAGCCGGGGCGGAGACGTAACCTATCACGGCCCCGGGCAGCTTGTCGGGTATCCGATCATGGACCTGGGCAATATGGGAAAGGACATCAAAGACTTTGTATGGAAGGTTGAAGAGGTGTTTATCCGCCTGCTGAAGCAGGAGTACGGTATCCATGCGGAGAGGGACGAAAAGAAATATACCGGTGTATGGGTGGGGAAGGACAAGATAACGGCCATCGGCATTGCCGTTAAAAAATGGGTCACAATGCACGGCTTTGCCTTCAATGTGAATACCGACCTTAGCCATTTCAACTGGATCGTACCCTGCGGGATTACCGACAAGGGCGTGACCTCCCTGGAGAAAATCCTGGGACAGGCGGTAGATTTCCAGCGCCTGTCCCAAAAAGTTGCGGAGGCTTTTTGCCAGGTTTTCCATAGGGAAGCTGTGATTGTGCCAAAAGAAGATCTATTGGATGGGGCAGGGTGCAAAGATGCGAAGGATTGAACAAAACAAACCGGATTGGCTCCGGGTGAGGGTTAAAGCCGGGGGAGGTTCCGGGGAAGTAATGCAGCTGCTGGAAGGGCTCGCACTGCATACGGTTTGTGAAGAGGCCAGCTGTCCCAATATGTGCGAGTGCTTTAACAGAAAGACGGCAACCTTTATGATTCTGGGCAGGGTTTGCACCAGGAATTGTACCTTTTGCACCGTGACCAAGGGGTCTACGGAGGTCCCGGATCCGGAAGAGCCCCGCAATGTCGCCCAGGCAGTAAGGACCCTGGGCCTGAAGCATGCGGTAATCACCTCCGTCACCAGGGATGACCTGCCGGAAGGCGGAGCGGGACATTTTGCAGCTGTGGTGGAGGAAATTAAAAAACTGGATGCCAAGGTGGTTGTAGAGGTTTTGATACCCGATTTCCGGGGAGATGGGCAGGCGCTGGAGAAAGTGATTGAAGCCGGGCCGGACATCATCAACCACAATGTGGAGACGGTACCCAGGCTTTACCCTGAAGTGAGGCCCATGGCGGTTTACGGAAGGTCTTTGGAGCTGCTGGGGCGTGTGAAAGCCTTAAGCCGCGGCATCCGCACAAAGTCCGGAATCATGGTGGGTCTGGGAGAGACGGAAGAAGAGGTTCTGGAGGTCTTCAGGGATTTGCGGAAAGCGGACTGCGATTTTCTCACGGTAGGGCAGTACCTGGCCCCCTCAAAGCAGCACCATCCCGTTGTAGAATATGTGCATCCGGAGCTTTTCGAGAAATACAAAAGGGTCGCTCTGGATATGGGATTTAAATATGCAGCCTCTGCGCCACTGGTCAGAAGCTCTTACATGGCGGACCAGGCCCTGCGGGGCAAATGAATTTTATATGGAGGAAGTATTTATGCGCTCTGAAAGGAAGTAGACAGAGCGCATTTTATCTGCGAAAATTCACCGGAAGAATGTTGACACATACCATGGTTGGTGATAGAA
Organism: Bacillota bacterium; assembly: GCA_023424965.1. Taxonomy (GTDB): domain Bacteria; phylum Bacillota; class Clostridia; order Acetivibrionales; family JAFADI01; genus JAFADI01. The sequence goes on along the minus strand of JAFADI010000257.1, from coordinate 1,847 downwards.
TCAAGGTATAAAATGTTATAAATTATCATAATGGTGATAATAACTAACAAGAATCATTTTAAAGGTCATTTCAGGAAATAATATATGAATAATTCCCATATAAGGAGGTCATTATGGCTACTGCAGTAATCATGCCCCGCCAGGGCCAATCGGTAGAAAGCTGTATCATCGCAAAATGGCACAAGAAGAAGGGCGATCAGGTCAATGTAGGGGACCTTTTGTTTTCATATGAAACCGACAAGGCCAGCTTTGATGAGGAAGCAAAGGTCAGCGGAACCCTTCTGGATGTTTTTTTTGCAGAAGGAGATGATGTTCCCTGTCTTTTGAATGTGTGCGTAATCGGGAATGCGGGAGAAAGCACTGCCGAGTTTAACCCCAATGCTTCAACTGTGGAAGAAGTAAAGGCGGAAGCGCCGTCCCAGCCTGCCCAGGCGGAGGCAAAGGCGGCTCTAGAGGTGGATGTGCCTGCCTCTGTTACAGCGTTTGAAGGAGAAAGGATAAAAATATCTCCAAGAGCGAGAAACCTGGCGGAAAAAGCGGGTGTGGATTACCGCATTGCCGCTCCTTCAGGACCTTATGGAAGAATCATTGAAAAGGATATCATTGCTTTGAAGGAATCGGGACATACCCTCACTCCAGCGGCCAGAGCCGAATTGATGGGCAGGGATGTGGGCGTGATTTCCGGAGGAACGGGCCTGGGCGGAAGGATAACCACCAGCGACCTGGATGTGAAAAATGTTCCTGCCGTGGGCCAGCAGCCTGCACAGGTGGAAGGGCCGTTGACGGAAGAAGTCAAGCTTCCGAACATCCGAAAGCTCATTGCAAAGGCAATGCACCATTCCCTGTCTTCCACGGCACAGCTCACGCTGAACAGTTCCTTTGACGCCACCGATGTCCTGGAGTTCAGAAAGAAGGTAAAAGAAAGCAAGGACAGACTTGGCCTCGAAAATATAACGCTGAACGACATTATCCTCTATGCCGTTTCCAGAACCCTGCTCAACCACAGAGACTTGAACGCCCACTTCCTTGAAGACCGGATGCTGTATTTCAAGAATGTGAATCTGGGTGTTGCGGTAGATACCGAAAGAGGTCTTTTGGTTCCCAACGTATTCAATGCAAATCTGAAGTCATTAAATGAGATATCCCGTGAAGTCAAGAAGCTGGTGAAAGACTGCCAGGCAGGCACCATCAGCCCTGACCTGACAAAAGGCGGAAGCTTCACCATCACCAATCTGGGGACCCTTGACATTGAGTCCTTTACACCCATATTAAACGCTCCCCAGACGGGAATACTGGGAGTGAACACCATGGTACAGCGTGCGAGGGAAGTGGACGGAGAGATCGAGTTCTATCCGGCCATGGGACTGTCACTGACCTTCGACCACAGGGCTGTTGATGGAGCCCCTGCGGCCAGGTTCCTCCAGGAGCTCAAGCATAACCTGGAGAATTTCAGCGTGTTATTGGCAAAGTGAACTTAAAACATTACTTCCGGTTTTGTGCGGGCCCTGCATGGAGTCTATGCAGGGTGTAGCACAATGATAGCGGAAGTTATGCTTTAACTGTTCGCAAAATAGGATTATTTATATATTTGGATTTGGAGTGGTTACGATGACATATGATCTGATAATTATCGGCGGAGGTCCTGCAGGCTATCTTGCAGCGGAAAGGGCAGGACATGCGGGACTGAATACGCTGCTCATAGAAAAGCGGTTTATCGGCGGAGTTTGCCTCAATGAAGGCTGTGTTCCCTCCAAGGCTCTTTTGTACTCCGCAAAGGTATATGACGGAGCAAAGCACGGAGAAAAATACGGAGTGGTGGCAGGAAGCCTGACATTAAACCATGAAGC
>JAFADI010000231.1 GCA_023424965.1 Bacillota bacterium | reverse complement strand
GAAGTCATCGAAGACGGTGCAGGCATTCTGGGAGTAGAGCTCGACTATCTTATTGAGGAAACCATCAACGGGATGCGGAAGGCGGCAGACAGCATCGGCCTTAAAGGGGAAGTCCATGAGGATTGTTGATCTGACCCACAAAATAAAGGCGGAAATGCCGGTGTATCCGGGGACGGAGCCACCGGTGCTGCAGCAGGCCAATACCATGGAAAAGGATGGATTTGTGGAGACAAAGCTGACCCTTTATTCTCACACGGGTACGCATATGGACGCGCCGGCGCATATGCTGGAAGCCGGAGTATTTCTGGAGGAGCAGGAGGCGGGCAGGTTTGTGGGAAATGCTACCGTCCTTGATTTTACAGGATGGAAATCGGAGCGGATCGGCCTGGAGGAAATGGCGCCATACGAAGAAAAGATAAAAAAGGCCGACTTCGTGATCCTCAAAACCGGATGGGCGAAGTTGTGGGGGAGTGAGGCGTATTTCAAGGGATTTCCCGCCCTATCCCTGGAGGCCGCCAGGTGGCTGTCCGGCTTTTCGCTCAAAGGAATCGGCGTGGATACCATCTCCATCGACGTAATGGGTTCGAACACCATGGAGGTACATAAACAGCTTCTTTCCAACAACATTAATATCATAGAAAACCTTACGAATCTGGATGAGGTGGAGCAGGAAACCTTCCTTTTTTGCTGCCTGCCCCTCAAATTCCAGGAATCCGACGGGGCCCCCGTGAGGGCCGTGGCCATAGAAGACCGGAGTTAGTCCTCCAGGTTGACTCCCAGTTTTTCCAGTTCCTCACGGCCCTTGGGGGTCAATTCATACACGGTGGATTTGCCCTCTTCCAGCTTTAGCCATTCAAGCTCTACCAGCCTTACAAAAAGGCGCTCTCCCAGCTTTCCACCCAAATGTCCGTAACAGCTTCTGCCTTTGATTTTCTTGTCTTTGACCATCGTGAGACTTCCTTTCTCCGGTATTTTCTAAATTATATCACTTAAAAGTGACATCTGTCTGTCATGTTTATATCGCTTCAGGCACATAAATTAAAGTAAAAATTCCATTGACCGTCTGCGATGGTTACCCTACTAAACGGATAGGATATACTGAGGTTTTTGGTTGGATATATTGACAATTATTTTATAAAATAATAAAATCAATATATCCAATAATACCTATAAATAAACTTGGAATTAACTTTGGGGAGGCGAAACATGCCTGGAATAGCGAAAAATCTTACGGACCTGATCGGAAATACGCCCCTTTTGGAGCTTGGAAATTACAACAGGTCCAATTCCCTTGAAGCGACCATCGTAGCAAAGCTGGAATCCTTTAATCCGGCCAGCAGCGTGAAAGATAGAATCGGCTATGCCATGATAAAGGATGCGGAGGACCGGGGAATTCTGAACAAGGATTCGGTGATCATTGAACCCACCAGCGGGAACACGGGAATTGCCCTGGCCTTTGTTGCTGCCGCCAAAGGCTACAAGCTGATTATCACTTTGCCGGAGACCTTCAGTATTGAAAGACGGAACCTTTTGAAGGCCCTGGGGGCGGAGCTGATTCTGACTCCCGGTTCGGAAGGCATGCGCGGCGCCATAAAAAAGGCGGATGAAATCGCGGCGCAAACACCCAATTCCCTTATCCTTCAGCAGTTTAAGAACCCGGCAAACCCGGAAATTCACAGGAAAACCACCGCCGAAGAAATCTGGAGGGATACGGCGGGCAAGGTAGATATTTTTGTCGGAGGCGTTGGGACGGGAGGCACCATCAGCGGTGTGGGAGAAGTTCTGAAGCAGAAAAACCCCCATATAAAGATCGTTGCCGTTGAACCCAACGATTCGCCGGTGCTTTCGGGAGGAAATCCCGGGCCCCACAGGATTCAGGGCATAGGACCGGGCTTTGTACCGGAGAATTTCAACAGGAATCTGGTCGACGAGATATTTAAAGTGAAGAATGAAGAGGCCATCGACACGTCAAGAAAGCTTGCCAGAACGGAGGGGCTCCTTGTAGGCTTCTCTTCGGGCGCGGCTGCCTTTGCGGCAACGCAGGTGGCCAAAAGGCCGGAGAACAAGGGGAAGACCATTGTTGTACTTCTGCCGGATACGGGGGAACGGTACCTGTCTACGGTTCTTTTCCAGGAATAGCGGTATTTGCCGTCCCTGAATATGCAATAAGCAGGAAATTTTAAATATTAGTAATCCGATTGGAAAAATAGATTTTTTTCCTAAAAGCTATTGACAGATTCCATGAGAGGAATTAAAATAAATATAACCTACAAAACAGATATAAATAGTGGGAAAACGAAGATGATTTTGGGGCTTTCGAGCCCCAAAAAATATATCCTAAATCCCATTAAAACAGTATGTATACTAATAATTAAAACCTATTAAATTTATTCAATGGAGGGGTCTAAATGAAATCAAAGAAAAGGGTAGTTGCTTCCGTTGTGGCTTTCATTTTTATTGCCGTCAGCTTTTTGGCTATACAGGGCTGCGGTGCCACAGCAAAAAATGAAAAGCTTGTGTTCGGCGTAGCACCGGGACCTTATGGCGATATGATCACAGCAGCCATCAAACCGGGTCTGGAAAAGAAGGGGTACATAGTAGAACTCAAACAATTCAGCGATTATGTCCAGCCGAATCTTGCCCTCAACAATGGCGAAATAAGCGCCAATATGTTCCAGCATGCACGCTATCTGCAGCAATTTTCAAAAGACAAGAACCTGGAATTGACGGAGGTCATCAAAATACCTACCGCCGGACTGGGGATTTATTCTAAAAAGATTACGGCAAAAAGTGGGGATGAGTTGAAAAGCAGTTTGAAAAAGGGAGACGTTGTCACCATCGCCAACGACCCCACCAACCTTGCAAGAGCGCTGCAGCTTTTGACTGCCAATGGCCTTGTGACCATAAAGAAGGATATTGATCCCACCAAAGCTTCGGAGAAGGATATCGAGGAAAACCCCTACGGACTTGTAATCCAGCCTGTTGAGGCAGCCCAGATACCCCGTACGCTGGACAGCGCAACCATCGCGGTCATTAATGGAAACTATGCCATTGCCGCCAAGATTCCTCTTTCCTCCGCCATTATCAAGGAAGAATTGGTGGAAGACACGAAAAACCTCATTGCCGTCCGGACAGCCGATAAAGATAAGCAGTTTGTCAAGGACATCAAGGAAGTGGTAGAATCCGAAGGCTTCAAGAATGAAATCGAGAGCACCAAATACGAATTCAAAGACTTCCAGAGGCCTGACTGGTACTTGAAGAAATGGAATCTTAAAAACTGATTTTCAGCTCCTGAGATAAATAATACCGTAGTTTAACGGATACCTTTGCTCTTTCCAAGGTATCCGTTAAACATATGGCACCAAAGGCGGGGTAAGGTAAAATGATAAATTTAAAAGATATCAGCATCCATTTTGTTTCAAAGGATAAAGCCATTGAGGCGGTAAAGAACGCATCCATTGAGATAAAGGCAAAAGAGGTCTTCGGAATCGTAGGGACCAGCGGAGCGGGGAAAAGTACCCTGCTGAGGACCATCAACCTTCTTCAAAGACCCACAAGCGGAACGGTCATCATTGACGGAAAAGACGTCACAAACCTTAAAGGGGAGGAATTAAGGCAGCTGAGGCTGAGAATGGGAATGATTTTCCAGCACTTTAACCTGATCCATACCAAAACAGTGTTTGAGAATGTGGCCTTTGCAATGAAGGCTGCCGGGAGGACCCCGGAGGAGATAAAAAGCCGTGTGCCTGAAGTGCTGGAATTGGTGGGCCTTTCCGACAGGGCCCAGGCCTATCCCTCAAAGCTGAGCGGAGGGCAAAAGCAGAGAGTGGGCATTGCAAGAGCCATTGCAAACAACCCCGAAATTCTCCTCTGCGATGAACCCACCTCGGCCCTTGACCTCGAAACCACCAATTCCATCCTTGAGCTTCTGAGGGAAATCAATCGGAAGCTGGGAATTACAACCGTCATCATCTCTCATGAGATGAATGTCATCAAGAAAATCTGCGACCGGGTTGCGGTGATGAACAACGGTGAGGTGGTGGAAAATGACGACGTTTTCACTGTCTTTGCAAATCCCAAGCATGACTTTACAAAACAGCTTGTAAACCACACCATCAATCTGGAGCTTCCCAAACGGTTTTTTGAAAATACTCCCGGAAGGCTCTTGAAAGTGGTATACAGGGGCCAGAAGGCGGAAGAGTCCGTCATCGCGGATACCGTCAGGGAATACGGCGTCAGTCTGAATATACTGCACGGAAAAATAGAGTATATTCTGGAGCAGCCCATAGGAATCCTCATTGTGCAACTGGAGGGCAGGGACAGCGATATCGCTGCGGCTGAGAACTATATCAAATCAAGAACTGCAGAGGTGGTGGCTTTAAATGGGTAGTTTGACGTTGTTGGAATTGTTGACGGACTTGACAAAGGCATTTTCAGAGACCTTTCTGATGTGCGGCATTGCGATTGTATTTTCCATTGTCCTGGGTGTGCCGCTGGGCTTGTTTATTTACATCACAGGCAAGGGGCTTTTTTGGGAAAACAGGGTTCTTAATATTATCGGCGGCTTGCTGATCAACATTATCCGTTCCACCCCCTTTGTGATTTTGCTGGTACTGTTGATCCCCTTTACCCAGAAGCTGGTAGGGACCACCATCGGTCCCGGAGCGGCTTCCGTTCCGCTGACGGTGGCGGCCATCGCTTTTTATGCAAGATTGGTGGAGTCCTCGCTGCTGGAAGTGGATAAGGGAGTGATTGAGGCGGCGACGGCAGCGGGGGCGACAGTGTTCATGATCATCAGGGATGTGCTGCTTGCCGAAGCGCTGCCGGGACTTTTCAGAGGACTTACCGTCACCGCCATCAGCCTGGTGGGCTATTCCGCAATGGCGGGAATCGTGGGCGGAGGCGGAGTTGGAGACCTGGCCATCAGGTTTGGCTACTACCGTTATGAAACCAATGTAATGATCGTGACGGTGATTTCTCTCATCCTTCTGGTCCAGGGCTTGCAGGCACTGGGAGACCTGATCGCCAAAAAGGCCGA
>JAFADI010000141.1 GCA_023424965.1 Bacillota bacterium | reverse complement strand
ACAGGATATTGATAGAAGCGGGTCCCGAAAGGGATTTGGGGTTGGAGGCCCTGCTTGAATGCATCGGCAAATGCTGGCTGGAAGGCGGAAAGATTGACTGGAAAAAGTTCTATGCCAATGAGAGGCGCCACCGTATCCCTCTGCCCACCTATCCCTTTGAACGGCAGCGGTACTGGATCGAACCGGGAAAGAACGCCGGAGATGCAGCGGGGAACGAAAAGCTGAAAAAAAGGCCCCGGCCGGCGCTGGAAACTGATTATGTCCCTCCGCGAAACGAGGTGGAGGAAATAATCATAGAAAAGTGGCAGGAGGTTCTGGGCTTTGACACCATCGGAGTCAAGGACGACTTTTTCGAACTGGGAGGCCATTCCCTGATCGCGGCGGCGGTTGCAACGGAGCTGAGCAAAAAGTTTGACGTACAGATTCCCATGAGAACGCTTTTCGAAACCACCACTGCCGAGGGCATAGCCAGGTTGATAGAGACCTATCAATGGGCGACGGAAGGCGGCAGCGAGCCGGCCGCCGGCGTGGAGCTGGAGGACGGCACAATCTAGTTGTAATATGTTAAACAGGCATTGTTTATTCCAAAAAGGCTTCAAAGCACCCAGTGCAGTAGAGAACAGAAGATCATTGGCACGAAAGTGAGAGGTCCTTACTCATGGGTCATTCCAGGCTGTTTCCCTTTACTTTACTGCCTTGAAGCATTCCTCATAGAGTGAAGCCTTTTCTCCATAAAAAATGCCTTTTACCAACCTAACACAGTACTACTAGTTCTTATATCCCTGCTGCCAAAGCAAATGCGGGGAGTTTAGGAGGAGATACACATGATGGAGTTTTTGTCCCGTTTGAGAGGCCTGGAGGTAAAGCTCTGGCTGGAAGGGGATGCCCTCCGTTATCAAGCTCCCAGGGGAGCGGTTTCAAAGGAGCTGCTTGCGGAATTGTCCCGGAGGAAGCCGGAAATAACATCCTTCCTCCGGCAGGCGGGCATGGAGGCCCGGGCCGGCAAGGAAACCATACAAAGGGTGCCGAGGGAGGAAGGGGTTGAACTGTCCCTATCCTTTTCACAGCAGTCCATGTGGTTTTTCGACCGGCTGACCAAGGGCAATCCCGTATTCAACATCGCCAATGCCGTAAAAATGAGCGGCAGCCTGGACCGGGATGCGGTGAAAAAATCCCTGGCCGAGCTGGTGAAGCGCCATGAGGCACTGAGAACAACCTTCAGAAATGTGGAGGGAAGGCCGGTACAGCTCATCCACGATATCCGGACTGTCCAGCTGCCTGAAATCAGTTTGAGGCATATCCCTCCGGAGGAGCGGGAAAAGGAGCTGAAGCTGTTTTTGAAGCGGGAGGCGAGGCAGGTTTTTGACCTACAGGAAGGCCCCCTGTTCAGATTCTGCCTGTTTGTGCTGGAGGAAAATGAGTTTGTGTTTTCGATGGCCATTCATCACATCATCTCAGACGCCTGGTCCAATGCGATTCTTGTCGGCGAGTTCTTCAGGCTCTATGAAGCCCGCCTGAAAAAGGAGCAACTGGAGCTTCCCGGCCTTCCGATACAATATGCGGATTACTGCTTGTGGGAGAGGGAAAGAATGCAGGGACAGACCCTGGAAGACTTGCTGGGCTACTGGAGGAAACAGCTTGCAAACCCTGCCACTTTGCAGCTTCCGGCAGATTATAGCCGGTCCAAAAGCCAGACCTACGAGGGAGGCTATGAACCCCTGGCAGTTCCGGCTGGGCTGGTTGACAGGCTGAAAGGGATTTGCAGCAGGGAAGGCGCCTCAATTTTCATGATTCTCCTGGCGGCTTTTCAGACGCTGCTTCACCGTTATTCCGGACAGGAGGACATTTTTACCGGAACGGTGGTAGCCAACCGCAACCGGAAAGAAGTTGGGAACCTGGTGGGCTTTTTTATGAATACCCTGGTGCTGCGCACCAATTTTGGGCAGGAGCCTACCTTCCTTGAAGTTTTGCGCCGGGTCAGGCAAATGACCCTGGACGCTTACACATACCAGGAGCTGCCTTTCGACAAGCTGCTTGAAGAGCTCAAGCCCGAGCGTGACGTGAGCAGGACTCCTCTGTTCCAGGTGATGTTTATCCTGCACAATACGCAGAAGGTGGAACTGGAGCTCCCGGGGCTGAAAATGGAGCAGATGGGCGTGGAAAGTGAAATGTCCCCCTTTGACCTGAGGCTTCAGCTGACGGAAACCGGCGAGGGGCTCAAGGGAGGCTTTGAATACAGTACGGCTCTCTTCAGGCCTTCCACCGTCAAGAGAGCCGGCCTTCACCTGAGAAATATCCTGGAGGAAATTGTCCGGGACCCGGAAATAAAGGTTTCGGACATCCATCTCCTGACCCGAGAGGAGAAGGCGCAGATTCTTTTTGATTTTAACGGCACCGATGCCCCCTATCCCAGGGAAAAAACGGTCTGCGATTTTGTTGAGGAGCAGGCGGGAAAAAATCCCGGGAATGTCGCGGCCATATTTGAAGACCGGCATTTAACCTATGGCGAGCTGAAGGAAAAGTCCGACCGGCTGGCCGGCTTCCTGCGGGAAAAGGGAGTGAAGCAGGAAAGCATAGTGGGCATCCTGCTGGAAAGGTCTCTGGAAATGCCCCTGGGAATTATGGCAATCCAGAAGGCGGGAGGGGCATACCTGCCCATCGATCCCCATTATCCGGCGGACAGGATAAACTTCATCCTGGAGGACAGCGGAGCGGCGCTGCTGCTTTCACAGGAGAAATTCAGAGGGCTTGCAATAAACGACCGGATAGAGAGGATCTTTCTGGAAGCGCCGCACCTGTATTCGGAGGGCCGGCGGAGGCCCCAGGACAAACCCTCTCCCGGCAGCCTGGCCTATGTCATTTACACCTCCGGCTCCACGGGAAAGCCGAAAGGAACACTAATAGAGCACCATTCCCTCGTCAACCGGTTGAACTGGATGCAAAAAAAATACCCCCTCGATGGGCGGGATGTCATCCTGCAAAAGACCCCCTTTACCTTTGATGTATCCGTCTGGGAAATCTTCTGGTGGTCAATGGCTGGGGCAAGGGTGTGCTTTCTGGAACCCGGCGCCGAAAAGGATCCGGGGAAAATCGTGAAGGCCATCGAAAAAAATAAAATTACCGTCCTCCATTTTGTTCCCTCCATGCTCCAATCCTTTCTGGAGCATCTGAAGGAAACCGGGGGAGCAGAGAGGATCGCATGCCTGAAGCAGGTGTTTGCCAGCGGCGAGGCACTGACGGCGGCCCAGGTGGAGCTTTTTAAAGCGCTGCTTGGAAAAAACGGAACAGAGCTGGCGAATTTGTACGGCCCCACCGAGGCCTCCATTGACGTATCCTATTTTGACTGCATGACGGAAGAGCGCCTGGACAGCATTCCCATAGGAAAGCCCATCGACAACATCCGGCTGCTGATTGTGGACAGGAAGATGCAGCTCCAGCCCGTGGGCGTTCCGGGGGAATTGTGCATTTCCGGGGTAGGCCTGGCCAGAGGCTATCTGAACCGTCCGGAGCTGACGGCGGAAAAATTTGTTGAAAATCCCTATGAGCCGGGGAGGAAGCTGTACCGTACGGGAGACCTGGCCAAATGGAGAGAGGACGGCAATATTGAATATCTCGGAAGGATGGATTTTCAGGTTAAAATAAGAGGTCTCAGGATTGAACTGGGCGAGGTGGAAAAGGTATTGGCAAGCCATCCTTCCGTAAAAGAATGCATCGTCAACCCATGGGAAAAGCAGCCGGGGGATATGCACCTGGTGGGCTATGTGGTACCCGATAAAAAGGACAGGGCGGAAGCCCCGGGGCTTCAGGACTTTATGGAGAAGTCCCTGCCGGAATACATGGTTCCGAGGCTTTTTGTATTTTTGGAGGCGCTGCCCCTATCTCCAAACGGAAAGGCAGACCGGAAGGCCCTGCCGCCTCCCATACTCGAAAAAAAATCCGGATATGCGGCCCCCCGCAATGAGACGGAAAATGTCCTTGCTGCCATCTGGAAGGAGGAACTGGGCCTTGAGCATGTGGGGATCCATGACAATTTCTTCGAGGTGGGAGGACATTCCCTGCTGCTCACAAGGATTCACAACAGGCTGAACAGGCAGTTCGGAAGGGAGTTCCCACTGATCGACCTGTTTACCTATTCAACCATCGGCGCCCTTGCAAAATACATATCCGGCGACGGGGAAGCGGGCACGTTGTTTAAAGATGACGAAAGACTCCGGAAGCAGAAGGAAGCCAAGCTGATGCGGAGACAAATGCACCGGCAGGTGCAATAAATTCAATCAACCCCGTAAAGATGCAGTGGAATTGCATTTGGTGCAGCCGATGTGACGGTTCACTCGGCGCACAGGGGCATGGAGGTCAAACTATGAGCAACACACCCATACAGGAAGGCCTGGAAGGAGTGGCCGTCATAGGCATGTCCGGCCGTTTTCCGGGCGCCAGAAACGTGGAGGAGTTCTGGAACAACCTGAAGGAGGGAAAAGAGTCCATAACCTATTTTACTCCGGAAGAAGCCAGAGCCTGCGGAATTGACGAGGAACTGACAAAGGACCCAAATTATGTCTTCGCCGGAGGCATCCTGGAAGACATCGACCTGTTTGATGCGGAATTTTTCGGGATGAACCCCAGGGAAGCAGAAAACATGGATCCCCAGCAGCGGATGTTTCTTGAATGCTGCTATGAAGCCCTGGAGGACGGGGGATATTCCAGAAACCGGTACGAGGATCCCGTGGGGGTATATGCGGGAAGCAATATGAGTTATTACTTCCTCTATCACCTGATGAACAAGCTGGGGGTGAAGGACGACCTGGCCATCGCCGTGGGGAACGACAAGGATTATCTGTCCACAAGGGCCTCCTATGAGTTTAACTTCAAAGGCCCCAGCGTTAACATCCAGACGGCCTGTTCCACCTCTATGGCCGCCATTGCCATGGCCTATGAAGGCCTGCTGAATTACCACTGCGACATGGCGCTGGCAGGGGGGGCGGGCCTGAAGCTGCCGCAAAAATCCGGGTATCTGTTCCAGACGGGATTCATAGGTTCGCCGGACGGGCATACAAGACCCTTTGATGCGGACGCCTGCGGGACTGTCTTCACCAGCGCCGTGGGGGTCGTTGTGATGAAACGCCTGGAGGATGCCCTAAGGGATGGGGACCATATTTACGGGGTTATCCGGGGGATGGCTGTAAATAACGACGGTTCCGACAAAGTGGGCTTTACCGCGCCCAGCAGGGAGGGCCAGGCCCAGGTCATCGCCGCGGCCCAGAATCTGGCGGGGGTGAATGCGGAGGATATCGGCTTCATGGAGGCTCACGGGACGGGAACCTCCCTGGGGGATCCCATTGAGATTTCCGCATTGACCAAAGTGTTTGAGCAGAGCACCCTCAAGAAGGCCTATTGTGCCATCGGCTCGGTAAAGGGCAATATCGGCCACGCCATTTCCGGCGCGGGGGTGGCCGGAATGATCAAAACCCTGCTTGCATTAAAACACAAACAGATTCCCCCCAGCATCAACTTTACCATCCCCAATTCCAAAATTGATTTCGAAAACAGTGCATTCTATGTAAATACTTCCCTGGCCGAATGGAGGTCGGAGGGACGGCCAAGGCTGGCCGGAGTCAGCTCCTTCGGCTTTGGGGGCACAAATGTACACGCGGTTGTGGAAGAAGCTCCGGCTTTGACTTCCTCTCCCTGTCCGGGAGAGTGGCAGCTGCTTACGCTTTCCGCCAGGAGCAGGGAAGCGCTGGAGGAAATGCGTCTCAACCTTGCAAAATATTTTAGAGCCAACCCGCAGATAGACTTTGCCGATGCGGTCTATACCCTGCATGTGGGCAGGAAGGAATTTGACTGCAGGCGTGCCATCGTCTGCAGCAGTTTGGAGGCCGCCGTCCGGCTTCTGGAAGGGGAAGCGGGGGAAGGAATTTTTGAAGGGACGGCAAAGGCGGATGGCAATACAGGCACGGAAGTAAGGAAGCTTATGAAAGGAATGGACGGGGATGAAAAAAATGCCCTGGCTGCCCTGGCCAGGCTGTGGACGGAAGGTGCAGCCATCGACTGGGAGGAATTTCACAGGGACGAAAAGCGGCTGCGGGTCCCGCTGCCCACCTACCCTTTTCAGAGGAAGAGATACTGGGTGGAGCAGTATGATATGAAAGCGTTTACCGGCAACACCGGTCC
>JAFADI010000129.1 GCA_023424965.1 Bacillota bacterium | reverse complement strand
AAATAGCGGAAGCCAGGTACGAAAGCTATTTTTATGAGGTCAACCTGCTGGGCTGGCTTATGGATAAGCTGCCGGTACCGCAAGTGCTTTACTGGGAAAGGCGGAGCGGGATGGAGTATTTGCTCATGAGCGAGATCAAAGGCTCCAACGGCCTGACAAATCTTGCGGGTACCGATCCCTCCAGGCTGGTCTATTGCCTTGCCAGGGGCCTCAAGATGATACATTCCATTGATATAAGGGACTGTCCTTTTGATCAAAGGCTTTATATCAAGCTGAGAAATGCGGAATACAATGTTGACAACGGACTGATATCCAGGGAGAACTTGAGAAAAGAGAGACGGATGGTTCCCCCTCGGAGGACATTGGAAATACTACGGCAAAAGGCAGGGTGGGAGGAGGACCTGGTTTTTACCCACGGCGATTACTGCCTGCCCAATATCATCGTCAATAACGGTGATATCTCGGGTTTCATTGACTGGGGGCGGGGTGGAATCGCAGACAGGTATCAGGACATCAGCCTGGCCTACAGGACCATCATAGGGAATTTTGGTTCTCCCAGGCTGGCTGAACTCTTTTTCAAGTACTATGGCCTGGGAAAAGTGGACCGGGGAAAGCTGGAGTATTTTATCCTGCTGGATTCCCTTTTCTAATGTGGTGTTGGTACTTTATGGGGAAGTGTTCCGATTCGTGTCCGAAAACAGGCTTTATTTCCGGATAGGTATCCATAAGTTTTTTGATTTTGAGAAAGCTTTTCTTGTTTTCAGATGGATTTTCCGAATAGAAGCTTCCGCTTTCCAGGCCCAATTCAAAGCTCTTCCTGCACATGCATATGTCGCCCATGAGCATGTATTTGCCTTCATGACCGTTGATCAGATAGGAGATATGGCCTTTTGTATGTCCGGGAGTTGAAATGGCCCAGAAAGAACCATCTCCGAAGATGTCCACGCTTTTTCCCACCGGAGACATATCCTTGGCCCTGTCAAAATCAATGGCTTGAGTTTCTATTTTACCTTCTAAAAATTTTGAATAGACAAACGGAAACATATCCATATCCCTTTCCCCTTTTCCGAAAAAAAATGGAATGTGGTGGGGCAGGGATGGGGCCCCTCCCTGGTGCTCATGAAAATGGGTGCAGAAGACTCCTTGCAATTCGATGCGTTTTTCCTTAAGCAGCTCTTCAATTCCATGACCCCGTTCCACAGAGTATTTGAGGGCATGTTTGAGCAATCCTTTGAAATGGCCCCAGGGCCTTTCCGAATAGGAGCTGTCGAATCCGGTATCTATGAGAAAAGTTCCAAAGTCCCTATGATAAATCAGATGAGCCAGAAGAGGGGCTTTTATCTTGACGTTTTCCATAGGCGGGGTGCTCCGGTCCTTGAGATTGATCATACCGGAGAGGGTACCTCCAACCTCTCCCGCAAGCAGGGTTTCGAGACGGATTTCTCCCGGATGGGCCAGTACCTCTTCCCAGCCGGAAAAAGAGGACACTTTGATTTCATATTCTTTGGAAGCGTAGGGACCTATCTTGAGAATTGATTTCACAATGGCGAATAGGGCTACCGCTGCCGCAGCCACAGACGCTGCGGACAGAAAAACTTTTAACATAAATGGCATAAGTTCATCCTCCTGGTATCATTTTAAAACTGAATTTTCAGTACTAATTAGATGCGCAAAAAAATTACTCATGGTATTTGTGATAAGCTCCATGAGTAGAAGTAATCACTTTCAGGAACAGTTCGTCAAAGGCTTCTTTTTCAATGCCGAAATATTTGGTCCAGGAATCGCAGAAGCAGAGATATGCGCAATTGGGTATAATGCTCGTAAAGAATTCCGCTACCAGCCTTTCGTCCCGGTCGTAGTTTCCGGCACTACGCAGGCCGGACTGTTTCTGCTCCTTTTCCGCCAGAGCTTCGACGATTTTATAGATGACCGGTTTTTCCTCGGACTTCTTCAGGGAGTCGATAAGCATAATTCTTACCAGGTCCGAATTCTTTTGCGCAAAATCATAAATACTGTTCAAGCGGTCTGGAATGTCCTGGGCCTTTTTGGCGTGGGTGTCCTCTTCCGAAGCGTGTATGAGTTCCGTATATTCATTGATAAAGCCTTGAATGAGCACCTCAAACATATCCTCTTTGCTTTTAAAGTGATAATAGATGAGGGATTTGGGAACACTGGCCTCCTGGGCTATTTCCTCGATCCTTGAGCCCTCAAAGCTCTTTCTTGCAAATATTTTTACGGCGGCCTGGAGAATTCTGCTCCGTGCATTGGGGATGTTTTTCCTGGTCATTATTCCACCTTAATTTAGTACTGAATTTTCAGTACAATAATAACATGGATATAATTTCCTGTCAATGGCCTAAACCGAATTTATTTAAAAGCTTTGAAAGCCAGCGTGGCATTGTGCCCGCCAAAGCCGAAGGAATTGGACAATGCATAGGCCACCGCTGCCTTCCTCCCTTCGTTGGGGACATAGTCCAGGTCGCATTCCGGGTCGGGAGTGCCGTAGTTTATGGTGGGAGGCAGGAAGCCTTCCTTTAAAGCGTGGGCGGTGATAATGGCCTCGATGGCTCCCGCAGCTCCGATCAAGTGGCCTGTCATGGATTTTGTGGAACTGACGGACAGCACATACGCATGCTTGCCGAACACCGTCTTTATTGCCGCCGTTTCATTTTTATCATTTAAATCGGTGGAAGTGCCATGGGCGTTTATATAACCTATTTCTTCGGGTGCTATCCCCGCGTCGTCAATGGCCAGCCCCATGGAGCGGGCACCCCCTTCACCGTTTTCGGCGGGCGCAGTGATGTGGTAGGCGTCGTTTGTACAGCCGTAGCCTACGACTTCTGCGAGGATATTTGCATTCCTGTTCACCGCGTGTTCATATTCTTCAAGAATGACCACGCCGGCACCTTCGCCGAGGATAAAGCCGTCCCGGTTCAGGTCGAAAGGCCTGCAGGCGGTGAGAGGGTCCGGGTTGGGGGTCATTGCCTTGTTTGCACAGAAGCCTGCCAGCGTCAGCCGGGTAATGGGAGCTTCCGCTCCTCCTGCGATCATTACGTCCGCATCGTTGCGCTGTATGACTTTAAAAGCGTCCCCGATGGAATTGGTGGAGGTGGCACAAGCTGTTACCACGCATTCCACAAAGCCTTTTGCCCCATATCTTATAGCGATGAGGCCCGAGGCCATATTGGGAATCATCATGGGCACAAAGAAGGGACTGATTCTTCCCGGACCTTTTTCCAGAAGGACATTATACTGATTTTCCAGGGTCTCTATTCCACCGATGCCGGAACCGATAATCACACCCAGCCGGTCCTTGTTTACCTTATCCAGGTCAAGTCTTGAATCTTCCACCGCCATGTGGGCGGCCGAAACGGCATACTGGGAAAAACGGTCCATACGCCGGAGTTCTTTTTTATCAATGAAATCGCCTGCATCAAAATTTTTAATTTCAGCCCCCACCTTTGTGGGCATATCGGCAACATCAACCCTTTCAATGTTGCTGATTCCGGATTTTCCGCTTTTGATGGACTGCCAGAAAGCTCCTGTGCCGATTCCCAGAGAAGAGAGCACCCCTGTTCCGGTGATAACTACGCGTCTTTTCATTGCAAAACCTCCAATCATTTTTCTGATAAATCCGAGTTTATAGAGTCTTCTTCGCTGAACTATACACTCCGCTTCTAATCCCTGTTGCGCCGCTTGCCTGCTGCTTGGGGATTATTTACAATCAATAAGATACCATATATAATTAAGACAAAATGAACAGATATTGCTTTTTGAATTACCCGCAGTCCAGGAAAGTTTTACGGGATGGAATCCAATTTGAAGAGACCGGACTGTCATCTCAATACAAAAGGTGCTGAAAGCTTTGATTGATACGAAGGAAATCATTACTGCCTGTGTCAACTACATTGAAGGGAATATTGCGGAAAAAATCACCCTGGATGACCTGTCCCTCCATACAGGAGTGTCAAAATTCTACCTGCACAGGATTTTCAAGTCCCTGACCGGTGAGCCCATCATGGAATATGTCCAGTCCCGCAAGCTCACTTCCAGCATCAACGAGCTTGTAAATACCGGCATGAGGGTCATCGACATCGCCATGGAATATGGCTTTGACCACGAGCAGTCCTATATAAGGGCCTTTAAGAAGAAGTTCGGATATACCCCTTTGAAAGTGAGGTCGGACCAGATTTCCATCGAGATCAGGGAAAAGATAAATCCTGCGGATGTCCTGTCGGTCCAGAATTCGGTCATATACAAGCCTTTTTATGTTTTTAAGCAGAAATTCGATATTGTGGGAAAGAAGTACAAAATTCAGAGCAAATCGGGTAATAACGCCGCCAACACTTATGGAAGAGACTTTTTTTACAATTACAGCCATAGGATCGAAAACTCGGTGAACCCCCAGGTCTATTACGGCTATACCGATTGGAGCAGGTACAACGAGGGGTACACCTATTACATGCCTTCCGTCCAGGTCCCCGATTTGAAGGCCATACCTGAGGGCATGACGGGCATATCCATACCGGCGCATAAATATGTGGTATTCAGGTTCGTAGGCTTTTTCAGGCCGGAGGAGATAAAGGGAAGGCAGGTGGGCCGCCTGCTGGTCCATATGTATAGAAAATGGATTATCAATTCCGGCTACAGATCGGCGGCACCCTTTAGCTTTGAGTATATAAACACAGGACTGTCCAGTGACAACTACTGTGAGCTTGACATTTACCAGCCCATAAAGGAGAGGATTCCCGTCCCATGAATGGGGCCGCCGGTGGCCGGGTCCAGCTCCAGCTCCAGCTTTTTCAACAGTGCATCGGTTTTGCCTTCGAAAGTAAGGCAGGTGAGCCTGTTTCTGTTGTCAAAAACCAATAAATAGGGTTTTTCCTCTCCGGGAAATACCAAAATAATCTGGTCCACCAGGCATTTCACCCAGGGGTTGTCTACCTGCACCGGATTTTCCAGGGGGATTTTTACCATGTAGCCCTTTGACGGGATGGGCCTGAATCTGACATAAATGTTTGTTATGCCCTGCAAACAGCTTTCCGCTTCTTTCTGTATGGAGGCGTCATCTGGTATGGATCTGACCACCTGCTCCTTACCGATGTCAAAAAGCTCGATGGGTTTGAAATCCTGGACCGCCGGATTTGTAAAAACCAGTGAAAAACAAACCAAAATCATTGAGAAATTATAAATCACCTGAATCACCCGGTTTTAATATTCCACAAAACGGGGCGGGCTATTTTGGAAATAAATTTTAATTTTGAAAGGATTTAAATGCGTATGGAGTGCAGGGCCGGCTGCGGGGCATGCTGTATTGCTCCTTCAATTTCATCCACAATACCGGGTATGCCTGAAGGAAAGCCTGCGGGAGTGAGGTGTGTCCAGTTGACCGGGGATAACCGGTGCCGGCTTTTTGGGAAAGCGGAGCGGCCGGAGGTCTGCAAAAATCTGAAGCCTTCGGCAGACATGTGCGGCTTTGACAGGGAAGAAGCCAATGCCATTCTGGCACAACTGGAAGAAGCCACCAAACCTGCGGGAAAGAAATAAAATAGGCTGGTCATGCTCGCAACCAGCCAATAAAAAAGGGGTGTGTCTCTTGTCCGTAATTTATGGTAGCATGTATCTATGGATAAATTATGAACAATGTGTAAACTCGGACAGTTTATTTTATGACGCTCTTTTTCAGTTCGATAAATTTTTCCCTGTATTCCGAATTCCTGTCCTGGTTCAGCCCCACTTCAATTGCCACCGAGGCATCACGGTATACGCCCGCTTTGACCAGTGCATCCGCCAGGTTGTACCAGACTGCCGGAGAGGAAGGTTCCTGCCGGGCTCTCTGGACCCAGTGGGGTACAACGCTTCTGTAATAGTAGTCAAAAGTGTCTGAAACCGGTCTCAGGCCGGAACCGTCCCAATTGAAAACTTCGATGTCATAGGCGCCGGTGTTGTTCCTGTTCCAGATGCCCAACTGGGGCCTGACGGTATTGCCTCTGCCTCCGGGCAGATTAAGCAGGTCAAATTTGTTGTAGTTATGGGAAAAAATTTGCTGTGTGTTGCCGTCTGCGATTGAATAGCCGTAAAGATACGGAGAACTTCCCTCCCTGAACAGACCCAGCAGCAGTTGATTTTTGCCTTCCCCGGTGATGTCGGCAAGGCCTCTGTAATGGACCGCTTCATAGTTGGCATTGTTTATTTCATACGATTTGCCCCATACCCCGGATTGCTTTTTGAGAATGACGGTTCTCAATTCATCATGGTGCCTGAAGGAGGCGATTAATTCATTCCGGGAATCGCCATCCACGTCTGCAAGCTGGATTTCTCCGGCACCGAGGGGGTATTGGGGCTTCAAAAGCCTTGCACCGGCGGGAATAAAGCCTTGAACTACGGCGGCGTAGTCTTCCCTGGGGCTTCCTTTTATCAATTGTGAAAGCGTTGAGGACAACCCCCTGAAAATGTTTTCAAAGGGGTTTACCGCTTTATAGCTTTTTTGAGGGGTAGCTTCCCTCTGGGAAGGGAGCTTGAATTGGCGTTTGTTTTTTTTGCCTGGGGTGGAGTCTTGATTGTATCTGGATAACAGCATGCTTCCTGCAAGGGCGATTCCGGGTATTGGTAATGGTATCATGGACAGTCTCCTTTACATTGTTTCTACTGATATTATATGACCGCTATATAAAAAGGTTAAAAGGTTGAATGGCAAAGTGAACCTGCCGTAAAAATTATTTTCTGCCGTATGGGGATAAGGGAATATTTGTGGTAGACTATAAGGTAGGCTGGATATATTTTTACGGGAGCATTGCATGGAAAAGAGTATAATTTTAATCGGGATGCCCGGTGCGGGGAAAAGTACGGTGGGGGTACTGCTGGCAAAAGCGGTGGGCCTGCCTTTTATAGATACCGACCTGCTCATTCAGGCGGAGGAGAAGGGGCTGCTTCAGGAGATCATCAATGCCAAAGGCCTGGAGAACTTCCTGAAAATCGAAGAAAGGGTTGTTTTGAAAAGATCTCTGAAAAAGTGTGTGGTAGCCACGGGAGGAAGTGTTGTTTACAGCAGCAGGGCAATGGGAAAGCTGAAAGACAATGGGCTCGTTGTGTATTTGAAGCTTGATTTTGAGGAGATACAGAAAAGGATAAAAAACATTACCACCAGGGGAATTGCCATGGGAGAGGGAAAAAGTCTCAGGGATATCTATGATGAAAGGGTTCCCCTGTACGAGAAATATTCCGACATTATCGTCAACTGCTCCGGAAAAAGTGTAGAAAAGGTTGTAAAAACCATCATGGAGGAAATTTCTGCGGTTTTACAATCGGGTATTCCTTGTGTAACATTAAAGGGGGCCATCCCCAAAACATAAGATAAGAATCGGGTGAAATCTTTTGGAATCCATAAAAAAAAGTGCTGCCAGAGGCATAGCTATTTTTTTGGTGAGTGCATTGCTGGGAATACTCATCATATTTCAGTACAGGAGCCTTGAAACCTACAAACTTGTGGGGGACCTGGACAAGAAAACGGAGAGGGAACTGGTTGACGAGCTTTTAAGGGTTCAAACCGACAAGAGCAGGCTTGTCAAACGTATTGAAGAACTGGAAGTGACGCTGAATAAATATGAGAACTCGTCAAACGATTCAAAAATTGTGGAAGAGAACTTGCAAAAGGAGATCGAAAGGCTGAGTACCGTTGCCTGCCTGACAGATGTGAAGGGTAAGGGCATTATTATCAGAGTTGACAATAATGAAGATAATTTTGTCAATGATACGGATATAAGCATGCTTGTAAACGAGCTGAAAGCTTCCGATTCGGAAGCCATTGCCGTCAACGATGAGAGAATCTCCGCCACAAGCGAAATCGTAAACGACGGAGTGGCAATCAGAATCAACGGTAAAAAGCTTAAAGCGCCTTATACGGTAAAGGCCATCGGCGATCCCCATAAGCTTGAATACTCCCTTCATATGATTGGCGGGAAGGTTGAATACCTGGTAAATACCAGCGGGCTGAAGGTTGAAACCCAGGTTTCGGAAAACCTGTTTCTTCCCAAGCTCAATATTGGACACGGCTAAGGCCGGGTCCTTGAGAAACAGTTAAAAATAAATCGCAGGAGGGATGAGGGAATTTTATCCGCTGCGGGAATGGAGATAAAAATGGCGTACATTGATAAAAAACAAATGAGCGTGAAAAAGGAAAGCATTGCCAGGGAAGTTCTGCAGTGGGCGGTCACCATCATAGGGGCACTGGCAATCGCGATGTTTATAAGGAGCTATGCTTTTGCCGTCACGGAAGTAAGGCAGTCCTCAATGCAGGATACGCTTGTGGAGGGACAGAAGCTGATTGAATACAAGGCCGGCTACTCCAGTCCCGCCAGAGGAGACGTGATCGTTTTCAACCTGAACGGAAAAGGGAACGGCATGCTGGAGAAATATGTATCCGAGTGGAAAGGCCTTTTTGAAACGCTAAAGGGAGTTCAAAACCAGGATCATCTGATAAAAAGAGTGATCGGACTTCCGGGAGACACGGTGGATATAAAGGACGGAGCGGTTTACGTAAATGATACCAGGCTGGAAGAGTCCTATGTCAAAGGCATCACCCTGCCAAAGACAGTCAAACTGCCCCTTAAGGTACCGGAGGGCAAGATTTTCGTATTGGGGGACAACCGGGAGGTCAGCAACGACAGCAGGTACTTTGGAGCCATTAACATATCAAAAGTGGAGGGTAAAGCCATTTTCAGGATATGGCCCGTAAATGAAGCGGGAAAATTGGAATGAAGGTGTTTAACATAGAATAACGGCCACGTGTGTTAAATAAAACATCTAAAAATGTTGTATATTTTTGTTGAATTTTGTATCATAGACTTAATAAATAAACACATACTACTCCCCTTATTGAAACCGTACAGGCATGTACGGTTATTTTGTCTGATCCTGTCATTTGATTTGCGTGAAATATCTTTAAAAATTATTTCTATTTGGAGGAATTTTCTAGAATATGTAGAATATAAGATAAGTATGCTTATTAAACTCAAATTATTTTGAAGGAGAGGGATGTCTTGTGAGTGAACTGGGAAGTTCGAATGTTGCAGCCATTTTTGCAGTACTTGGAGTATTTTTGTTTGTTCTCGTTATTATTGGTATCGTACTTTATGTACTTATGGCGGTGGGATTATATAAAATAGCTTCCAATAGGGGAATAGAGAACCCCTGGTTGGCATGGATACCCGTTGCCAATATGTATTTGCTTGGCAAAATCGTGAAAAGCGTGTCAATCGGAGGATGGGAAGTCCCCAGCATTGAGCTGGTTCTTCCTCTGGCACCCATTGCGCTGGGGATTATATCCATCATACCTGTTTTAGGACAAATCATCTATACACTGGGGATTATTGCGTATGCAGTGGTGTTTTTCTTTGTACTGCATAAGCTTTACAGCACCTACAGACCTCAGCAGGCGGTATTATGGCTGGTGCTCAGCATAATTTTCTCCTTTATGATTTCGATTTTCATATTCATCCTGCGGAACGACACGCCTGTAACCGAAGGGTGATGCAGCGATTCCTGCATTGCCTGAAACGGTAAACCGGGCGGTTGGCTAAAAAGTGATATAGGATGCAAAATAAAGCAAATAGGTCTTTATGGCAAAGGCCTATTTGCTTTTTGACCGAAGGTTAATTTACCCTTGAAATGAGCATAATTTAATGCAAAAATAATCTTCCTGTGTTATAATGAGCGGGGTTGCTAAAATCTACATTAATTTACTGCAACCCCACAGCGAATTTCATACCCGGCAACATTAATGTAATACAGTTTTATTCTTTGCCGGGTATATAATGAGCGGGGTTGCTAAAATCTACATTAATTTGCTGCAACCCCATAGCGAATTTCATACCCGGCAACATTAGTGTAATACAGTTTTATTCTTTGCCGGGTATATAATGAGCGGGGTTGCTAAATTCTACAGTACATAAACAAAGGAGAGATCATTGCAATGAGTTTGCTTGAAGCTTGGAAAGAACTGGCCGGCAAGGAAAGAAGCCATGAGGAATATAACAAACACTGGGCGGAATATTTCGAAAAGGAAAAAAACAATTACGCCGACCTTCTCGAGAACCATGAAGAAACAGTGAGCGGCAAACTGAGCGAACTGGGAGAAAAATTCGGGATGGACGCGGTGACCATGACAGGTTTCCTCGACGGAATAAATACCAGCCTGGTTGAGTCTATCGATCTGGAGAATGTTAAAGAAGACAGCGAAATAAAACTTGCCATCGATTTTGAAAAGCTTTACTTCAACATGCTGGACGCAAAAGCCGACTGGCTGTACAATCTGCCCCAGTGGGAAGGCATTCTCAGCGCGGAAAGAAGAAATGAAATAACGAAGGAATACAGGAAGTCAAAAATGGCCGTCAGCAACAAGGTGGGAAGAAACGACCCCTGTCCCTGCGGCAGCGGCAAAAAGTACAAAAAATGCTGTGGAGCAAGCCTGTAATGCCATGCTCCGTAGAGGTGATATGAATGAATTCTAAAATCAAGGACGAACTGACGGACAGGCTGTTTGAGGCCATTCTTCTCCTTCGGAATGAAGAGGAATGCTACAATTTTTTTGAGGACATCTGTACGATTTCCGAATTGAAGGCGCTTGCTCAAAGGCTTGAGGTGGCAAAAATGCTGAAGCTGGGGAAAACCTACACCGAAATAAGTGAGTTTACTGGCGCAAGCACCGCAACCATCAGCAGGGTGAACCGGTCGCTGAACTATGGTGCCGATGGCTACAAGATGATTTTGGAGAGGCTGGAAGGAAAAAACGGCTAGTTCCCTATGACCTCAAACTTGATTTTATTTCAGAAATGGGATATGATACTTATGATCAGGTATAATTCAATTAATTGTAATTTGAAATTATACCAGTGGCATATTTGTTGTTAGAAAGAAAGGTCGTAAATGCTTAGGAATATTTTTATAAGCCTGTTAATTTTATCGGCTTTGACTTCGGAAGGGATATTGAATATTCCTTTAAATATATACAGCTTATACATCGACAGTGACCGTATCCTCACTCCCGAGGGCGGTCAGGATGTAGACCTTGAAGGAATTGA
>JAFADI010000110.1 GCA_023424965.1 Bacillota bacterium | reverse complement strand
TAGTTTAGCATATATTTACAACCCGATTATTACTTCCATATTAATCTTACATTACAATATATTTACACCAACTTCGCAATAAAAGGCCTTTGTTTGCACAAAAGCCTTTTACAATTTTGAATTATCTCCACGAAATTTTATTTTTTATTATAGAAGGCCCCATACGGCTCACAATCTTTGACTGATTTCCTTGAATGACTCTTTCGGACGGAACAATTCTCCGAATGCGGCGCCGCCTAAAATCAAAACAGCACCGATGATCTGTGCAAAGCCCAAGGCCTCCCCTAATAGGGCAGCCGAAAAAACCAATGCCGAAAGAGGCTCCAGGTAACCGCAAATGGCCACCGTCTGTACAGGCAACTCCCCGATGGAGGAAAAATAAAGGTAGCAGCAAATTCCGGTATTTACAATCCCGAGAATCAAGACCGGCACAATGCTTCCCGGTTCAATGGGGATGGAAAAACCCTGCTTGATACCGATGAAGACTGCAACCGTCAGGAAGCTGGCAATAAGCTGCCACATGGAACTTTCGAGGCCGCTGATGCTCTCCGCCTTCTTGTTGAAAATTACCATAAAGGCATACATGAATGCAGACATGATTCCACAGAAAAGGCCCCAGGAGGTTTTGCCCTCCGATAAAGCCTGCACGTTCACACAGAACATGCCAAGCAGTACGGCAAGAAATCCAAGCAGTTTTGCCCAGGACATCTTTTCCCGGAATAGAATGGGGGAAAGAATGATCACAATCACCGGGCCGCAGTAATAGGCAAGGGAAGCAATGCTGACGCCGATCTGCCGGTAAGCTTCATACAGGAACATCCAGCTGGTGCCCAATGCAACACCGGAAATAACCAGATACAAAAAGTGCACCTTATTTTTTAAGAACTGGGCCTTGTGTTTGGAGAATAGGAATATCAGGGCCAGAAACAGACTCCCGATCAAGGTTCTTGTAAAAACGATCTCATAACTTGTCAGTGCAATGCGGCTTGCGACAATTCCATTGGAACCGAACACCAGAAGTGCGGCTATGTATTTATAATATGCCTTTTCTATTTTCATCTCATCATCCCGTACTTGAATTTCAACCAGCAGTAATATATCATATTTTTAGGCATAACAAAAACGAATGTTTATCATGTATTGGATGACAAAACCGAATGTAAGGGGAAGGAAATATGAATATACAGAAATATAGGGCATTTGTCAAAACAGTAGAATACGGCAGCTTTACAAAAGCCGCCGAAGTGCTGAACTATACCCAGTCCGGCGTTAGCCGCATGATCAATGATCTGGAAAAAGACTGGGGCGTCTCGCTCCTTGAAAGAGGGCGTGCCGGTGTCAGCCTGACCTCCGATGGGCTGCAGCTGCTGCCTCAGCTTCAGAAAATCTGCAGTGATCATGAAATTCTGATGTCAAAGATTCACGATTTACACGACATGCAATCCGGGCTGATCCGGATCGGGACATTTTCCAGCGTGGCAACCCATTGGCTCCCGAATATGATTAAGCGCTTCCAGCAGAACTATCCAAAGATTGATTTTGAGTTCCTGCTTGGCGATTACACGGAAATTGAAAACTGGATTCTGGAAGGCCGTGTTGACTTTGGATTCCTGTCACTTCCAACAAATGCGGCACTTGAGACCATCTTCCTGGAGAACGACCGGTTGCTAGTCATCCTCCCGGAAGATCACCCGCAGGCGAGTTGCGACAGGTTTCCAATTCATGCGTTGGAAAACAATCCGTTCATCCTGCTGGAGAAGGGCGCAAAAGCTGAGATATCGGCCATTTTTGCAAAATACCGGCTCTCACCGCAGGTTCATTTTACCACCTGGGATGACTATGCCATTATGTCCATGGTTGAAAAAGGCCTGGGAATCAGTATCCTGCCTGAATTGATCCTGCAGCGCATCCCTTACCGCATTGTCACGAAAGAGCTGGAAGTACCTGCTTACAGGAATATCGGCATTGCCATGAGAGAGCAAAAATCCCTTTCCCTTGCGGTCAGGCGGTTTCTGGAATACTTGCCCTACAGAAAAAGGATATAAAAAAGAGTGCTGGAATATCCGGCGCTCTTTCAATTTTTAATAGTGAAAATTGCATACATCCTGTGCACACGGCACCTGTACTATTTGTGCAACACTCACGGAAATAAAGCGATATAATTGCCAGACAGCTCAATCCCCGCGGAAGAACTGCTGTCCTCAAAAATTGGACAACCTCTTTTTTTGTCATAAAGAGTGACACTTAGATTCCCTTGAAGGGTCTCACTTGCGATGGGTACCATCTTCCCGTCACGGGGGGCGTATAAGTCCATGAAGGTTTCTTGCTTATACCAAGCCTCAATTTTAAGAAGGTAATCTTTATTCTGTGTTTCCAGAATAATTTTTTCATTTTCACAGCGAATTGACAACGTGCTTTTGTTTATGCTTGTAAACTTATAAAATTTGCCTTTTGCGTATATGCCTATCAGAAAACCCGTAAAGCTCCTAAACGGAAACGGAAGGGGAATATGCCCGATCGAGCAGGTAACCGATCCGTCTCCCCTTTTGAATGAATTCCCCTGAACCCAGATGTAGGAGTATGGAAATGCTTTGCCCCAATTTTTTTCAATATATACCCTCCCTCCGGTAAAATCAACGGTTTTGCCGTTAATGGCAAGACTCCCCCTTATGAGGCCGTCGACAGCACAAACCTGACTATAGCACTGCATAAAACCCAAATAATTATAGAACCCCATACTCCCCGGATTAATAAAACTATCGGGCCATCTTACGATATTGTCAAAATACAATGTACCAGATATTCTTTCATTCTGCCGGTTAATATGTAAATCTATCTGTTCGAGGCAAAAAGAATTTTCCTCCACCCGCAAATTGAATTCTGATGTATTGGCTTTAAATTCATCCTTTTCAAACCTCAAATACTTAAAATTGCTTTCCTCTCCTTTAAGCACCTGAATAAAGCTATGTGATTGTTCTTCCCTGCTTGAAACAAATATCCCCGGTATAAAGCAGTATGTAAGCCCTGTATGGACCTGGACAATCTTAAAGTACCATCCTTCAAAAAAATTTGATTTCTTATTCTTCCCATGATAAATATCAGGATTTCTAACAGTCTCAAGCACAAAAGCACCTCCTTCACCCATAGCAATATTATATGGCATGGATAATGTTCTAATGGTGAAAGTCAATGCCTCTCCCTGAATTCCTTGGGACTTAATCCCACCATTTTTTTGAACTGCAGGGTGAAATACTTGTAGTCATTATAGCCTACCCGCTCTGCAACTTCATATACCTTTAAGTCAAGCCTTTTTAAAAGCTCCTTGGCTTTTTCTATCCGGACGTTTTTCAGATAATCGATGTAGGTCTCCCCGGTCACACTTTTAAACAAAAAGCTTAAATAGGTTGAGGAAAGATATACATGCTGGCTGATTTCCTGCAAGGACAAATTTTGAGCATAGTTTAATTGAATATATTCTTTCACCCGATCGATGGTTTTCTCTTGATAGGTGGATTGGGTGAGCTTGTGAATCGCAATTTTATCGGAAGTTGTCAGAAACAAGTCCATGACATACTGTTTTAAGCTGTCAATGGAAGTAATCTTTTTAATGTCGTTTTCAAAATTCTTCCCGCTGATTTCGGGATGTTTAAACCCTTCTTCCAATCCTGCCAGACTGGAGGTCAACAGGAAACACAGAACATAGCAGTAATTTTTTGTAAGGTTGAATATGATGTGGTTTTCCAAAAACCGGCCAAACATTTTGTTGATAAGTGTCTTAACCCCTTCGGAATTTCCCGAAATCGCCTCGGAAATGATGGAGTTAGCCTCCATGGGATAATCTTTGACCCACTGCTTCTCAAAATCATATTCTTGTCCTTCCTGGAAAACAAAAACAGGGATACCATCGTATAGAAACCTCTTTTCAAGCGACTTCTTTGATTGCTGATAGGATTTATGCGCCTGCCTTATATCGGGATAAGTCAGTCCCACCCCTGCCACTACATTTCCTTTTCTGCTCATGAAAAATTTCCTCTGGATATAGCTTATGCTGTCTTCAATCAGCTTTATCATCAGCCTGTCCTGTTCTTCCATATTTTCAAAGCAAAAAAGAATTGCAATCTCTTTAATGTCTTTTACCACAATAGCACTGTGCTCTGTTACGCCAAGAATTTCATTGATGATATTGGCGTATACAAAAGCAATGAGCTTCTTGTCATATTTCCACTCGGCAAGAAATGCTTCTTCGTCCTCAATGTCAATATGAATTGTGGCAACTGTAAAATGATTCCCTGAGAGGTCCATTTCAAGATAGTTCATCCGGTCCTGAAGTGTGTAGAAAGAAACTGTTTCCCCCTCGATCAGCTGGCTGACGAATTCCTCCCTCAGCTTTTGGAGTCCTTCATTCAGCTTGACATTGATGATACGGGAAGTATTTTTTTCTTGCTGCTCTTTATCCAATTCCGTTTTGAGCCGCTCAAAGGCCTCGAGAAATTTCCTTTTGTCCGTGGGTTTCAGCAAATACTCAAAGGCCCGGAACTGTATGGCGGATTTTGCATACTCAAAATCTGCAAATCCACTGAGGATGACAATTTGAATGTCCTCATACTTTTCTTTTACGATTCTCGTCAGTTCCAATCCGTCCATGACAGGCATCCGGATATCGGTCAATATGACATCCGGTTTATGAAGCTCAATCTTCGCCAGGGCGTCCTTTCCATTCACGGCCTCTGCAATCACTTCAAAACCGAGTTCATTCCATGGAATGCTTTTAATGACACCCTTGCGGATAATATCTTCATCTTCTACCACCATAATCTTATACATGGTTACTGCTTACCTCCCCATCGGTTTGAAAATGACTGAGCGGTTCATTTGTCAAAGCCGGCAAAGTTATCGTTACTTTCGTCCCTTTTTGATATTCACTTTCGATTCTGATCCCATACTCAATGCCAAAGTACAGCTTTATTCGCTGGTTTACATTTTTGATTCCAACACTTTTCAAAGCGTTTTTTGCAGGATTGTCAATATACTCCTGAATGTTTTTTACCTCTTCCGGCCGCATGCCAATCCCGCTATCGAAAATCACGAAATGAATCCTGTCATTTTCTTTACGGCATTGGATCGAAATGATTCCACCGCTTTCCACATTCTTCAGGCCATGAACGATGGCATTTTCAATAATCGGCTGTAGAATCAGTTTTACTGTCTTGTAGTTCTCCACATCTTTCTCGATATCCCATTCCACTGAAAAACGGTTGCCAAACCGCAAGCCTTGCAAATAGACATAGTTTTTGACATTCTCAATCTCATCATGAATCGTAATATAATCCAGGCCTTTATTGATGCTTGTCCTGAGAAAATTGCCAAGGGCCGTGATCATCTCACCGATTTCATCATACCCTTTCATCTGGGTGGACCAGAATATGGCTTCCAGCACGTTATTCAGGAAATGCGGATTGATCCTTTGCTGGAGTGCGTTCAGTTCCGCCTCCTTGATCAAAAACTCCAATTCCTTCTCCCTGATCTTGGAGTGGTAAACATCCTCAATCAGCACCTTCAGCCTGCGGGTCATATCGTTCAGCCCCTGGGAAAGGTAGGTGTGTTCGTCCTCTATCCCGTCTTCACTCTCAAGAATTTCAACATCCAGGTCACCTTTTCCCACTTTCTCCATCTTCGTTATGAGATTCACCAGAGGAGAACGGATGCTCTTTGTCACAAGCAGAATAAAGGAAAAGGAAAGAAGGATGAATACGAAAGTAATCAACATGATCACTCTTCCATTTTCCACCGTGCTCCTCATGAGGTAAGCATTGGGGAAAACATTGAAAACCCTCCAGTTATTCCTCTCCAGCACATCATAATACAGCCATAATTTTTCATTCCCGGAAGAGACCATCCTCCGGTTATAAGTTCCGCTTCCATCCGTTCCGCCCATTTCCCCGGGAGTGATGCCCGCCGCGATTTCCGCGTCATAGGGCTTTAATACCTTGTTTATATCCGGGTGGGAAATCACCAGACCTTTCTCATTTGTTATGACAACATAATGGTTGTCCTTGGATGCAATTTTCTTACAGACCTCATCAATGTATTCCCTTTTGATATACATTACAACCACTGCTTTTTCCTTTTGATCATAACGGAGCCTGATTTTCTTCGCCAGGGTAATATAGAGCCTGTCCGCGTTTTTTGAACCTGCCCCTAAAACACTCCATATTACCTCCCCCTCCCGGATAGGCGCATATAGAATACTATTGAAAAAGCTGTCCTCTCCAAGGACTGGATTCCCATAATTAAACCGGTATCCCTTTTCCGAATAAATTGTGACTGCGTCAATGCCTTCTTCCCTTCCCGCAATGGATTCCATCGTCAGTTTGACCCGGCCCTCCGCCGCAGTATTTCTATATTCCTCGTTTTGCGTATAATTATAAACATCCGCGAGGATCGTATTATGGTTGGCAATTCGTTCAAGTTTATCCACATATTTGTCAAAAAGATAGTCAATGTTCCTTGTGATCTGGTAGGAAACATTAAAGGAATACTCTTCATTTTTACGGATTGAATCCTTGTAGGTATTCACAAAAGAAAAGGCACTGATAAATACAATAGGAACAAAGGACAGCATGACAAAGGAAAACATCAATCTTCTTCTGATATTCATCCGTCTTAAATGCTTTTGAATGTAAAAACTCATCCTTGAAATAATCTTAAAAAAACTGTTTCCTTTGTACATGCAGTAGCCTTTCTACATTTTTATCAAAGTGGCTGTTTGTAAAGTACCGGTAAAACAATCCTTAACATCGCACCGCCGTCTGCATTACAGCTGATTTTTACCCCATAGCGGTCTCCGAAATACAGTTTTATTCTCTGATTCACATTGCCCATTCCAATATTCTCATACAAGCTGTCTCCCGGAGTATTGGCCCGGTTTCCGGGCAGCTCCGGATCCTGCCGGAATACCTCTATGCAATTCCCTGTCATATCCACACAGACCTTGTCTTCCGCCTTATAGACCTTAATATGGATAAACGCCGTCCCTTCCAGATCTTCCGTGCCATGAATGATCGCCGCTTCGACCAGGGGCTGTAAAATAAGCTTGATGGTTACCAGCTTCAGCGTCTCTTCACTGATGTCCCAGGTTACTTGAATCCTTTCGTTGAACCGTATTTTCTGAAGATACAAATAGGTGTTCACATTGTCAATTTCCTTTTCAACGCTTACATATTCGATCCCCTTGCTGATGCTGGCCCGGAAGAAGTTTCCCAGAGCGGTGATAATATCGCCGATCTCCTCATCCCCCCTTAGCTGGGCACTCCAGTACATGGATTCAAGGGTGTTGTACAAAAAATGGGGGTTGATTTGCTGCTGCAGCGCATTTAACTCCGCCTCTTTTTTCTGGGACTCCAGTTCTTTCTTTTTCAGATTGGATTCATAGACGTCATTGATCAGATTTTTGACTTTGGAAACCATATCATTAAACCGGTAGGCAAGCTGTGCATGTTCATCCCTGGCACGGTCGCTTTCCTCCAGTATCTTTACATTCAAATCTCCGTTCCCCACCTTCTCCATTACTTTCAGGAGATTGTATACGGGGGTGTGGATACTCTTTGTCACAACCAGGGAGAAAATCACCGAAAACAGGAGAATGAGGCCTGCGATGCATATTATAATTTTTACCTGATCCTGTGTTGTCTTCATCAGATAGGAATAGGGGACCAGATTGATGACCCTCCACTTATTCCCGGGCAGGATATCGTAGGAAACCAGGAACTCCCCATCCCGGCTGCTTATTTTAAAATACTTTTCCACTTCTTTCCCGGCGGCTCTTTCTCCCTCAATGGTATTGATGCGGGACAATATGTCCTCTTGATAGTGTCCGGCGATTTTGTTCCGGTCCGGATGGGATATGATGGTGCCGTATTGATCGGTCAAAACAATGGAGGAATTGGTCTTTTCGGTATTCTGCTGGCACAAATCATCGATAAACTCCTTATTGATGGCCATCAAAGCGACGCCCGAAATCCACCTGTCACCCTGTGCTATTTTCCTGGAGAGGATAATATAGCTTTTGAGATCACTTGCGATTTCCTTCCTTGATACCTTCCACACCGTCTCTTCCTGCCCCAGTGCTTCCTGTATGAATTTACTTTTTTCAACAGTCCCCCTTGAGACGGGCGAGCTGTAGTAGAATCTCAGTCCCTCGTTGGTGCAGACTTCCAGCGTATCAATTCCCGGATCAAAGCCGATACTGGAGCTGACGGTCAGCCACATCCGGTTTTCTATTTCCACTTTTTTACTGTACTCCGCCTGGCCATAAACCAAAAGATCGTTTTGCACCATGGTGTTCAGTGCGATACGCTCGAACTTATTCTTGTAATTATCCAGAACATAGGAGATGTTATTTACAATTTGCCTGGTGATATTGATGGAATAGTCCTTGGTCCTGTTTTCCATGCTGTTCAGTGCGTAAACGGAAGAAAAAGCGCCGATTGCGGAAATAGGAATTAAAGATATGACTAGAAATGACAGCATCAGCCTGTCTCTGATTTTTATGCGCCTTAAATAGCTCTGTATTCTACCGCCGTTCATAGCCTTTCCTTCTCTCAAGTTCTTTTTGCCATGCTAAACTGCCCGGTTCACCGGTATTCGAACCCCCAGGTATCGATGGCAATGTTCGCCCAATGTCTGGAGTCAAAGTAATTGCTTTCATCCATGATATACGGAGGAATGACAACGTATGGGCCTGAAGGGCTATCCTTGATCTGTGCTTCCTTCCACAAGTATTTGTCATTTTTATATACTCCGGGTTTGATCTGTTGCCCATGGAAGGTGTATTTTTCCAGCAGCTCTACTGCAATGGTTCCATAACTGATGGCATCCTGTACAATACTTGCGTCATAATACCCATTTCCGATGTTCTGAACCGACACCGGCTCACCGTCAATGGTAACGTAAATGACATGCCCCGGGTCCCCGACTTTTTTCCACATACCATTTTTTTGCAAAGCTTCCGTCATGCCACGCCCCGGCTGGTCGCTGGAACAATGGACCGCATCGATATGGCGGTACTCTTCGATGACCTTCAGCAGCGCATCCCGTACCTTCCCGTAGTCCCCCTCGCCCAGTCTGGCAATGTAACGGATACCGGAATATTTTCTGATTTCGTCTTCAAAGCCTTCTTTGCGCAAACGCCACGCCAAGCTGGTTTCTGTCCCATAGGCATTAAATACCGTCCCTTTTGCTGTGCCATACTTCTTTATGAGCCGTTTGACAATTTCTTTTGCTGCCATCTTACCGGCAAGATAATTGTCAAAGGCAACGGTAACAGCCACATTCCCACCCGTCGTCGGCGTATCGATGATACCCACGGGAATGCCATCCTCATTGGCTTTAATGATGGCATCCG
Organism: Bacillota bacterium; assembly: GCA_023424965.1. GTDB lineage: Bacteria > Bacillota > Clostridia > Acetivibrionales > JAFADI01 > JAFADI01. The sequence continues at coordinate 27,551 of JAFADI010000110.1, read as the reverse complement.
TCAGACTCTCGCTGTTGATTGAATTGCTGATGATCGCCGACGGTTTCTTTGCAATGAAGTTTATGAACTGATTGTTCTGTTTCACCGGATCGTAATCCGCAACAGAGGATTCAAATTTCCAGTTCCTTTCCTGAACAGCCCGTTTTATCGATTCCTGTATGATGATGTAAAAGTAGGAATTGATGCTTTTATGGGCAAAGGCGATTAGCTTCTGTTCTTCATGAGGTTGTTTCTCCGCGCTTTCCGACGGACTGCTTTGTTCTTTCTGCGGTTCATGTTGATTACATCCGGCAATATTCAGTAAACTTATGACGATCATCACGGCAGCAATTGCCGTTTTTCTTAAATGCCAAGCTCCAAACATCAAATATCCCCCGAACCCTTAACTTTCAAAACTGCATCTTCCTTTATGTTTACACAATTATATCAATCTTACTAAATTTTTGATATATCAGATTTTGCTAGCGTTCATTCCCATTGTAATGATAAAATCTTTCACTTCATCCAAATCTGCAAAGACCTTATAGGCCAATGCCCGGACTTCGTCACCGGGCTCTTTCATGTCAGGGACAAGCAAGGGCATCATACCCGCCGAATAAGCAGCCATTATACCGGCTTCCGAATCCTCTAGGACAATACAATTTTCCGGCAGGCACTTTAATTTGTCTGCTGCAATCAAAAATATCTCCGGATCAGGCTTGGATTTTTTGACCTCGTCACCGCATACAACAGAATCAAAATAAGGAAACACTTCGGAAAGTTTGAGCATTTTCTCCGCGGTATCCCTGCTTGAGGATGTAGCAACCGCCGTTTTGATATTTCGTTTCTTTAAGGCTTCCACCAAATTAAAAAGTCCCTTTTTCACAGGAACTCCTTTTTCGGTTACATACCGGTCAATGAGATCCCGTCTCTGGAGCTTAATCTCATCATAGGGGCAATCCTCACCGAAATATTTATAAAATACTTCCCTGATTTTTTCCAAATTCAATCCAAGGGTCTCTTTAAAGATTTCTTCCGTAAAATCATATCCATATCCCTCCGCTGCCTTTCTCCATGCGTATACGGATATTCTCTCCGAGTCAAACATAAGTCCGTCCATATCAAAAATTACCAGCTCAATTGTTTTCATGCCCACGCCATGACCTCCCCGTTATCGTACTGCTCTAAAGAATCTTCCTATTTCGACTGTCGATTCTATTTTATTAAATTTTAAATTGAGCTACAAGGATTTTTAGTTTTTCCGAACTCTCCTTCGTCTCCGCTGCCACCTTTGCTACCTCATCGGTTTTTTGCGAAGCGACGGATGCTTTTTGTGCTATATTTTCAGAGCCCAGGGCCGATTCACTATTGGCAATGGATATTTCATTCATTGCCTTCGCCATATTCTGTATGGACTCACTTAGCTGCTGGGCCGTCGCACTAAAATCCGCAACAAGGCTCTGGATAAATTCGGCATCCTGATAATACTGCTCTCCTGTTTTAACCATCAGCCTGTAATCCTCCATGACCGATACGTCAATGAAATCCAGCACCTTTTCAGAGTGCTGCGTTAAGTTCTCCACGGAGCCCACAACCAGCTTTGTGACATTTTGTATTTCATTGATGGCTTTCTTGGAATCTTCCGCCAGCTTCCTGATTTCATCGGCAACAACTGCAAAACCTTTTCCTGCCTCACCGGCTCTGGCAGCCTCTATGGCGGCATTTAAAGCGAGCAAATTGGTCTGTGCGGCAATTTGCAGGATGGATTCGGTTAACGCATTCACTTTCCCAACGGCCTTTGACTGCTCAATGGCTTCCTGCATGCCTTTTTTCACGCTGCTGCAAACATCACCCGCCGATTTCCGGGATACGATGGCACTTTCCTTTAAAACCTGTGCCTTGTGGCTGATTTCCTGGGAAGCGGAGGCACCTTCCTGGGCCTTTTGTGCGATAGACTCTGCCGCTTTTTCAAGTTCAACCGAATAGGCATTCATTTCTTCCGCGGATGCTGCCGATTCTTCCATCCCTGCCGACATTTCTTCCGTTGTGGCAGATACCTCTTCCATCTGCAAATTCAGCTCGGAAATATTGGTATTGATAACCTCAACGGAACGTCCCAGGTTCTGGGATTCATTCATGATGGTATGGATAATACTTTTAATCGACTGCTGCATGGTATGCATGGAATGCATCAAAATGCCGGTCTCATCTTTTTTCCGCATATATTTGACAGGAACATCAACAGAAAAATCTCCGCCGGCCACTTTTTTCAAATGTTCTGCCGCCAGGCGAATGGGCCTTGCAATCCTCAGCGACAGGATAATAATGATAAATGCAAAAATCAATAAGCTCGCAAGGATTACCACCATAATTCCGGATTTAAGACTGTTCACCTTGGATAAATAGTTATTGACAGGCATATACGTTATGATGCACATGTCCTGCTTTTCACACTTTGCATAGGAAGCAATATTTTTAACTCCATTTAAAGTAAAGTAGCCCATACCGGAACTTTTATCCTTCAATCCGTTAAAAAATTCCGCCATATCTCCCTTTTCTTTACTCAAATCAAGTTTTAAAACCTGGGAGGAATCTCCCGAAGAAATAACCAGTCCGGAGGAGTCGATGATGAATGATTTTAACTGGTTATGGGCATCGTCTTTTAATATGCTTTGTCCCAGCACATCCAATTCAACCGCTGTTGAAAAAACCGCAAGGACTTCTCCTGAGACACTGTCGGTAACAGGGGCAGCCACAATATTTGACGGTCTTCCGGTGATGGGGGAAATCCAGGCATTGCCTACAAAAACTTTATTTTGCAGGACAATTTTATACCAGGGCTCCGACCGGTCTTCAAAAATATGTCCTACGGACCGGTAGCCCATCCCGTCGATAAATATTTTCCCGTCATAACCATAAGAAATATTTTCGTACAGGCCATTGGAACCTTTAAATATTTTTTCCAGATACTCGGCGATTCTCTTCCTTTTTGTTTCGTCCACCTGATCCGACTTTTTCATTTCCATAAAAAAATCTACCGCCGCCGGGTTATTGGCTATATTCACTGCGGTATCCGATAAATCCTTAAATGCCAGTTCGATTTTATCCCTTTTTTCTGCTGCGATGCCCGATAAGGACTCACTTGCCTGCGACTCCAGCGAACGTGACGAGGAATAGGTTGTATAGAGTAATGCGACTAACATGGGTATAAGCATGCAAGAAATTGACAATAGCAGTATTTTTGCTGCGATGCTTCTGCCAATCCCCCCTACCCCCGCACTGCCGGTTGCATCCGCCTTTTTGTCCCCCGGCCTGAATTTACCTTTCATGTGCATGATTTTGCACCTCCGTCAATCATATAAGGTCCGCATGCAAATATGCACTATTCAAAAACAATCACACTTTTCACGATATTTTGGACATTTTTAAGGGTTTCGGAGAATGCATAGGCTGTGTCCGCAAACAAATATTTGTCGGATATGATACCGCTGATGTCTATTTTCCCGTCTTCAATCGCTGCGATGGTGGTGGGGTACAGATTTTTGTAGCGGAATATCGACTTGACGGTAAGCTCTTTGGTGCTGATGGGACCGATGTCAAGGCCGTTGACGGAGTCACAGGCAAGGCCTACCCATACGATGGTGCCTCCTGCCTTTGCAACTTTTACCGTCTGGCAGATGGTGGTGTTTGTTCCCGCGCAGTCGATGACCACCTGTGCCCCTTTGCCCCCGGTGAGCTTTTTAATTTCTTCCACAATATCACACTGCTTTGCGTTCAATGTGATTGCGCCCATGCCCTTTGCAACTTCCAGCCGCTTCTCAATGACGTCGACAACAATGACTCTGGTAGCGCCATAGGCTTTCGATGCCAGAAGGGAAACCAGCCCTATACAGCCTGAGCCGAAAACCACAACGGTATCGCCCAGCTTGACACCGCCGGTCAGTGCGGCGTTGATGCCGATGGCCAGAGGCTCTACCAGAGCACCTTCAACGGATGAAACCCTGTCGGGCAGCTTGAATGCGAACTGGGCAGGGTGGGAAACATAGTTCATCAGACAGCCGTGGTAGGGTGGCGTGGCAAAGAATTTCACATCGGGGCAAAGATTGTATTTGCCTGTCAGGCAAAATTCGCAGCTTCCGCAGGGTACTCCGGGCTCCAGGGCCACCCTGTCGCCAACTTTTAAATGTGTGACCTCACTGCCTGCTTCAACGATTGTTCCTGCACATTCATGGCCTAGAATAAAAGGAAATTCCACAACAAAATCACCGATCTTGCCGTGGGAATAATAGTGCACATCGGAACCGCAGACGCCTACGGCCTCCATTTTGACCAGAACCTCGTTGGGTTTGATCTTCGGCACTTCTACTTCGCGGAATTCAATTTTCTCGATTCCCGTTAAAAATGCTGCAGTGTTCTTCATGTTAAACCCTCCATCAAATAATAATTAAAATATAAGAATTCTATATGTTTAATTATATAGCAAGACTATATCTTAATCAAAATCTTTCCACGGCGCCTGTAGCTTACATCTTCAAATACCACGTTGATTTCTTCGAGGGGGATGATATCTGTTATGATTTCGTCCACTTTGACCTTCCCAAGGGACAAAACTTCGATTGCCCTGTCAAAGGTATAGGGGTTGATAAAGGAAGAGGTAAGTTTTATTTCCTTCTGGAATATTTCGTAAGGCTTTACTGCGATGGTTGCCTCCGGGGCAACAAGGCCGAACATCATCACCGTAGCACCCCTGCCCGCATATTTGATGGCCTGCTCGATGGTCCTGGTCGTGCCTGCGCATTCGATGACACAGCCTACATTTGTGCTGTTGCCGGACAGAACAGCCCCGATATCTTCCGTCAGGGGGTCTATAACGATGTTTGCTCCGTATTTCAGCGCCAGTTCCCTTTTTTCGGGTACAATTTCGGACACGATGATTTTACCGGCGCCCGACATTTTTGCAAGCTGAAGCATCAAAAGCCCAATGGGTCCCGCACCGATGATGAATACCGTCTCTCCCGTCTTGATATCGCACAGGTCAATGCCGTGCAGACAGCAGGAAACAGTCTCCACGAGCGCTGCCGTTTCGAAGGGCAGGCTGTCGGGTATTTTGAAAACCTGTTTCTCGCGGACCGTCACATACTCCGCAAAGCCTCCCGGATAGGTTGTACCGATACCTATGCTGTTTGTACAGAAATGGGCCTTGGCATTCCTGCAGAAGTAACATTCTCCGCACATGTCATTGGGGTCCACGGCTACCCGGTCCCCGACCTGAACACTTTTAACGTTTTTCCCTACGGCACTCACAACACCTGAAAACTCGTGTCCGATGACAACGGGCGGCACTACTGCAGCCGATCCCCCGTCACCCTCATATATATGAATGTCCGTACCGCATACACCACAATACTTTACATTTACTCTGACCTGATTATCTCCGATGGGTCCTTCATCCACTTCGGTAACCCTGAGATCATGCCTTCCAAAATAGACCGCTGCTTTCATAGTGCCCTCCATTCTAAAGGGAACACTCCCTCCCTGCCGGGAATACGGGTCATGCCCCCTTCGATTTATTTAAAACCTTTTATTTTCTGTTAAAACAAGGCATCAGCCTTTGACTGCACCCATGGTAAGACCTTTAACCAGTGACTTTTGTGACATCCAGCCAAAAATTATCGGCGGTAAAACCGCAATGGTGGAGGAGGCGGAAAGCTGGGCCGTAAACATGCCCTGCTGTTCTCTGAACCGGCCCATATATACCGGCAGTGTCGCTGTCGTATTGCTGGTGAGGTTAAAACCAAGGAAGAACTCATTCCATATGAACACGGCAACCAATAATCCCGCCGCGATGATTCCCGTCCGTGCCAGAGGTACCGCAATTTTGTAAAGCTGCTGGAACCTTGTGCATCCATCAATGTCGGAAGCCTCGATGAGTTCCTTGGGGACATCCTTGAAAAAGGAATACACCATCCACACCACAATCGGGACATGGAAGCCGATGTAAGCGATCAGCAGTCCCCCCGGAACCTTGTTCAGATTGAATTTCTGGAACCAGGTATAAAGGGGTATAAGCACCGCAACAGGGGGAAGCAATATGGTGGTAATAAACCAGAAATAAATCTTGTCTCCCGTGTCCGGCTTTTTGAACTTTCCGAAAACCAGGATAAACGCTGCCGGAACGCCCAGCAACAAGGAAATACCGGTACCCAGCACCACCTGGAACAGGGAGTTCTGCAGGTATCCGTACATGTTTTTGTCGTTTAAAACCTTTATAAAGGTCTCAAGCGTGGGATTAAACAAGAGCGAAGGATTGACGGCCTGGTACTCGGTTTTAAAGCCTGTCAAAAACATATACAAAAGCGGGAAGAAATATAGTAATGCAACAGCATATACAACTACGGTCAAAGCCGCCGTCTTATACGTGTTTCTTCTTTTCATCGAATAATTGCTTTTTATGGAGTATGCCTGCGCCATTATCATCTACCTCCTGTTATTCATAAGCGGCAGTACGTTTTTTAATGGACCTGTACAGTATATTCACCGCAACCAGGGTAAGTACTACCGTCATTGTTGCTAGAGCACCTGCTCTGCCCACGTTAGAGGCATTAAAGACCTGCATGTATACGTAGTAGGGCAAGGTATAGGAACGTGTTCCCGGCCCTCCTGCCGTTGTAACCAGAATAAGGCCGAATTCCTTTACGATGAAGATAAGGCCAAGCATTATGGCAACGCTGATATGGATGGATATCATGGGGAGTTTGATAAGGAAGGTGGACTGGAACCAGTTTGTTCCGTCAACCTTCATGCTGTCCACTACATCTCCCGATATTCCCTGCAGTCCTGCCAGAATGATCAAAACAAAGAATGGCATCCACTGCCAGACAAAGAGGCAGATAATCACCGGGAGGGGATAGTAGCTGAGCAAATCCACAGGCGCGAAGCCCAGAGATTTTAATATGACACCATACCACCCGAAAGTGGTATTCAATATGGTTGTTTTCCAGATTACGCCGCTAGCGGTAGACATAACGAAGAACGGGCCTAAAATAAGTGTCCTTGCTATATTTACGCCGGGAATAGCATGGTCAAGGAGTATGGACAGTAAAAAACCGCCCAGTGTGCAAAGCACCAAAGTAACGACGGTCAGCAATATTGTCTGCCAGGCAATACTGTAGAACTCCGGATTCTTCAAGAAGAACGTGTAGTTGTCAATGCCTGTAAACTTGATTGGCATATCCGGTCGTGTAAGATTCCACCTGAGTGTGGAATAAATGATTGTAAGGATGAATGGCACCTGCGTCATTACGGCAACAACTATTATAGCCGGCAATACATAGAGCATGTCAAAATTTTTCTTATTCATAGTACCCCTTCCAGAATACGGCTTCATGCAACAATTCTTAAGGTTGCATAAAGTCTTTCTAAATTAGGCTTGACTTAATATTATTAACTGTGTGAAGCGTTTATTCCTTGATTCGTCCTTTATTTCGAAGTTTGTTCCAATGGCCGTATATTACGAAAGTTTTATTGATGTATCATACTCCGCGGAGAATCCGCGGAGTATGATACTGTGTTTGTTCAACCCATTTGCAATTTCAATTCTTATTTCTGGTAGCCGCCGTCCTTAGCAACCTGGTTGCAAAGTTCTTCGGTCTTCTTCAGCGCTTCGTCAAGAGTCATCTTGTCGGTAACATAAGCTGCCAGGTATTCGGTCATCTTGGTTCCCCAATCAGCGAACTCAGGCATTGCTACATACTGCAGACCAACATAAGGTACGGGATCGAGCGTCGGTTTTGTAAAGTCTGTTGATTCGAGAGTCTTCAAGGTCATTGCTGCGTACGGAGCGTTCTTATAAGCATCCAGCTTGTAGGTTGAAGAACGTGACGCCGGAGGTGTGCTAGCACCGGAAGGATCAAGTTCTGTTGTCATCTTTATATAATCCTTGGATGTTGCCCAGAGCATGAAATCGAAAGTAGCCTTTTTCTTGTCATCAGTGGATTTGGGGTTGATTCCCATTGCCCAGTTCCACAGCCAAGCGGTGTTGCTCTTCATCTTCTGGTGAGGAGGCATTACGTAGCCAACCTTGCCTTTTACTGCAGAGCCGTCAGCTTCAAGCGGAGGTGCAATGGAGGTTGCATCATAGTAGATACCGCATTTTCCGGAAGACATAAGAGCTATACACTCGTTGTATGTGTAGGAGAGAATGTCCTTCTGTCCTGCTTCACGGAGAATTTTCTTGTACATTTCCCAAGCGCCTTTTTGCTCAGGAGTGTTAACGGTTGCTTTCCAGTCCATATCATAGAAACGTCCACCGAAAGCATTGATCATTGTTACGAAAGGAGCTCCGCTCATTCCCCAGCCGGGAGCGCCGCGCATTGTCATACCGACGATTCCTTTTGCAGGGTCATTGATCTTCTTTGCAAGGTCATAGATCTCGTCCCAAGTGGGCTCATCAGGCATTTTCAGGCCTTTAGCGTCAAACAGTTCCTTGTTGTACATGATGAAGGAGCTTTCACCGTAGAATGGTAAAGCATAGGATTTACCATCGAGTGCGAGAGAACCAACCATACCTTTGATCAAGTCATTGCGGTCATAAGCATCGAGCTTGTCTTTCGGCAGTTTCTCAAAGTATGGCTCCAGATTTTCGAGCCAGCCGTTCTTTGCCCAGTTGAAAGCTTCATACGGACCAATGAAGAACATATCGTAAGTGGTGCCGCCTGTGGAAGCTTCGGTTGTGAGCTTCTGACGAAGGTCGTTTTCCGGAAGAACAGCGATATTAACTGTTACACCGTCAGCCTTGTACTTTTCTTTTGCAATCTTCTCTAATGCTTGAGAAAGTGGGTTGTTTGCAAGAGCAATGTTGATTGTTACGTTGGAAGCAGCTTTTGGAGCATCTTCAGTTTTCGGTGCATCGGCAGCCGGTTTTCCTGAATCTGCGGGTGCTGGAGCCTGCTGTGCACCACACCCTGCCAGCAGCAGCGCTGTAAACATCACCAACACAAGCACAATTGAGATGGTTCTCTTCATGTTTTTCTTCCTCCTCATAATTTAAAATACTTCTCCGGAATTCTTTTTAAGCGTTCCGGGCTGTATTCTAATTATAGGCGATTAAAGCATGATTATAAATTGATGGAATTAACGAATGTGGGTAAAATATTCTTCAATTTTTGACAAATAATTAACAAAAGCCCGTCTGAAAATTGTCGTTGTAAAAGATTCATCATTCATCATATTTTTTTATTCTGAAAAACTGTATTCATCTAACTTTGAGATTTGCTTCACAAACTTTCTTCGAACTTATGCCGTCCACTTTAACAAATTACAATAACACCTTAATATTTTCCACTCGCAAAAGGGATATTAAAAAAAGCCCCTTAATTCGGGGCTTTTTTCAGTATTTCCTCTTTGTATTCCGCAACCGTCATTCCGGTTATTTTTTTAAAGGATTTGCAGAAGTACTGCTGGTCGGAGAAGCCTACCTTGTCAAACAGCTCTTTGACCTTGTAGTCATATTTTCTTATCATTTCCTTTGCTTTATCCACTCTTATTTTATTGATGTACACCGATATGTTCTCGCCTGTTTCACGCTTGAAGATGTAGCAGAGGTACTGCTTCGACAGGTTCACCTGGGCAGCCAGCGCCTCCAGGGTTATTTTCCTGTCGTAGTTGCTGTTGATATAATTTACCGCCTTGTGAATAATCTTTTTGGAATTGATCAGCCGGTTGTCCCGCACCGCTCCCACCAGCTCGGCCAAAAAGAGCTTGATGACGCCCATGACTTCCTTCATTTTTGACGCATTCAATACCAGGTTGCTGAGGTTTGAGCCGTAATTGCTGCTCTTTTCTTCCGGCATGCAGCCGCTGTAGTGCTCCATCAGTTCATTGATCAGGCTTATGTTATAAAACTTCACTTGAATGGGGTCTCCACGCTTGTCCGAAAGTTCCCTTTCAAGCTCCTCCACAACTTCGTTGGCCCTATTCAGGTCTTCGTCATCCACGCAATCCATCAGCGTCCGGGTATATTTCTCTTTGAGTTCATTCACTTTAACTTCGCTGAACTTTACACGGTCGGTAAATAGAATGTTGCCGCTGTCAATGTAGAACATGACCTGGGACTTTTCCTTGCATTCCTTGTATGCGTTTCCGATGAGGGACAGATGATCGAAGCTCTTGCTTATTACCGCCGTCAGTGAGATGTTGAGGTATTTCAGAATGGAGTCTTTTACCCTGCAGATGATTGCTTCAACTTCACCCGAATTAAAACCTTCCATATTGATAAGGAGATTAAAAGTGTTCCCGCTGGAGCTCATCAGGAAGCTCAAGCCCTTTTCACCCAGCAGCTCCGAAGCAATGTTGATCACCCCGGAGTCCATGATCTGCCAGTCCGCATCGGTATATCCCGCAAAATTCTCCATGTTGTCCTTGTATAAAACGGCAAGGGCATAGCTTTTCCCCTTCAAATCCACACTGAGGCTGTCGCACTTGCTGTAAAACTCCTGGTCGATCTTGACTTTTGAATCGATCAAGTCGCTCAAAAGCTTTTCTTTAAGCCCGTTTATGTTTGAGTTTATCTGCCGCTGTAGGATCGAATACCTTTCTATTTTGCCCATATCGGAATTCAATTCCTGGTGGATGTCCTTCATCAGGCTGATAAGCTCATCATCTTCAATCTCCGACTTCAACAAATAATTTGAAGCACCCAGCTTCAACGCTTCCCTGACATAAGCAAAATCATCATGACAGGTGAGAATAACTATTTTCGTCATGGGCCGTTTGGCCTTTACCATTTCAGTGAACTTCAATCCATCCATTTTCGGCATCTTGATGTCCGTAAGGATCACATCGGGCTCAAGCTTCTGGAAAAGCTCATAGGCCTGCTCACCGTTGGAAGCTTCCGCCACAATGGTAAAGCCGATGGCTTCCCAGTTGATGGTGGACTTGAGGCCCACGCGCACCAATATTTCATCGTCTACAATCATTACTCTATACATGATCATTTCCTCCTTCTGCCACGATATACGGAAGAGTTATTCTAACATGGGTGCCTTTTTTTATTTCGCTCATTATATTGATACCAAAGCTGTCGCCAAAATATAGCTTTATTCTTTCGTTCACGTTGTTGAGGCCTACGGTGCTGAATTTGTTCACATTCCTTGCACCCAGTATCTTTTTTAAGGTGTCCTGTTCGATTCCCACACCGTCGTCCACGATCTCGACAATGAGATGTTCCTCCTCCCGGAAGGCATAGATTACAATGTTCAGGGATTCCCCGCCATCTTCCTGAAGGCCGTGGACAATGGAGTTTTCAACGATGGGCTGCAGAATCAGCTTGGGTATCCTGCATTCCCCGCAGTCTTCGTCGATGTGGTAGGTCACTTCAATCTGCTCATTGAAGCGGATTTTCTGGATAAATATATAATTTTTCACATAATCAATTTCATCCTTGAGATAAATCATCTCGCTGCCCAGGTTGATGCTAATCCTGAGGAGCTTGACCAGCGCCGTCACCGTGCTGCTTATATTGCTTGCGCCCTGCATCTTGGCCATCCATTTGACGGAATTTAAGGTATTGTATAAAAAGTGGGGATTTATCTGTGCATGGAGAGCCTCCAGTTCGATTTCCTTTTTCAGCTGTTCTTCCTTTATACTCTTTTCCATTAAGAGCTTGATTTTGGAAATCATATTGTTGAAGGACATACTGAGCTGCCCGATTTCGTCTTCTTTAATTATATCGATCTTGACATCCAGGTTTCCGTTTTCCGCTTTGTTCATGGTCTTCATCAAATGCCGCATGGGTTTGGTCAGCTTGTCGGACAAGAACAGCACAATGATGAACAGGATTAATGTGATAATAAGTCCTGCGATAAGGAAAATATTCCTTACGGCGTTGATCTCACTGTACAGGTAGCTGCTGGGGATGACGGTTATCAGCTTCCAGCCCGCCACGTCGGAGGTAGAATACAGCGTCATTACATCCATGGTGTCATCCTTGTACAAAAACCTCCCGTCATGGGCTTTGGAATCCAGAACCATCTGTATATAGGGCGTCGTCTTCATATTTTTCCCGATCAGGCTTTTGTCGGGATGACTCACAATATTGCCCTCACCGTCGCAAATAAAGGACTCAATATCGCTGGCGATGATCTGGCTTTTGTAGGACTCCTCCAGAACGCTCTCGTCCACGTCGATGAGCAATATGCCCAGCTTCTCCAGGGTAAGGATGTCCACCAGCCTTCTCCCCAGGGAAAAAACATATTTGTCCACGCTGCCGGACAGGATTTTTGTGGTTTCACGCCTTGTACTTACCCACTTGACCTCTCCCTCCGAGGACATGAGCATGCTGTACCAGCTGGCCGCCGCATACACGGTGATCTCTTTCACCGAGCCGATGGAGTAGGAGTCGGCCCCGGAGTAGACATAGATGCCGGAAATATTCTGTCCGGAAGTGAAGAAACTCCGCACCATATTTTCGATTTCATTGGGTCCCGCGCTTTTTTTATTTTTCAGCAGGTTTATAAAAGGTTTGTTTGTCAGGATGATGTTCGAATGGTTTCTCAGGTCGTTCAGGGTAAAGTCGATGTTCCTTGCGCTCTGGCGTATGGACTGCAGCGCCGAGTCACTGAATTTGCTGCCTGTGATATCCCTCACCCACGCAAAAAGAAAAACCGAAAGGGTTGCTATCGGGATAAGCACCAGCAGAAGAATCATAAGGATAAGCTTAAATCTGAAGCTTCCCGAGAACTTGACCTTCTTCATATTCACACCGCCTATTCCTTCGTAATTTCTTCAATACGCTTTTTTATCGACCCGGCGGTATCCTCTGCTTTTACATCTTTCGTAATCATTTTGTACAATTCCTCGGTAATCACCTTCTCAAGCTGGGGCCAGCCTTCTACTTTCGGCCTCTGGTAGGTGTTCTCCGTTTTCCATGCTTCCAGCACCGACTGCATGGGAAGCAGCGTGGGGAATTTTTTGGAGCCCTCCGATCCCTCCACCATCGCCTGCTTGATTTCAGGAACTTCATAAACGGATTTTCTTAAGGGCACATCCCCTCCCTCAGGATGCTTAAAGACAAACAGTTCCGTGTGGGGCGAGGTAACCCAGAGGATAAAGAGCCAGGCTGCCTGCTGCTCTCTTAAGGGGGCATCGCTATTGACCCCGATGCCGCTCCCCCCAAAAATGTTTGCACTCCTGGAAGGTCCATAGGGGAGAAGACTGTAGCCAACTTTTCCCTGTACCCTGGATTTGAGGGGATTCTCAAACATCGAAGCATATTCATTAAAGTTGGGCATAAAGACCAGGTCTCCCGACTTAAAGGCCTCCGCGGCACCCAGCCAATCCCATGAAAGGCTTCTTGGGTCTGAGATAGCAATTATTTTTTTATATATCTCCAGGGCCTTTATACCTTCCGGAGAAGTGATGGCGGGAGCGCTAGGCTTCTTTGCGCCGATGCTGCCGATATCCGCATCGGTAAAATAATTCCCGCCGTAGGCGGCAAGGATATTGGAAAAATCGCAGAAAAGCGAATTGTGCTGTTTGGCCTGGTGTCCCGCGCCATACTTCACTTCACTTTTAGGAACATTTTTGTTGATCCAGTCCACGGCTTCATAGTACCGCTCCCAGGTAAAATCCTTGCTTCCCGGTTCAATATAATAGCCTTTTTCATCCTTGAACCGGTAATTGTATCTTTCCAAAATATCCTTCCGATAGCACAAAATCATCGTAGGCGAATCGAAGGGGATGGCATACAGCTTGTCGCGGCCCAGAAAATAGGAATCCACATCCAGCTGGCTCTGGAAAAAGTCCTCCACGCCTCCCGGTATATGGGGAAGGCCGGGATCGGAATTAAATGTATTCAGGTCCACCAGCTTGCTCGCAAACCGTGTCAGTGTCTGATAAGGGTCCACATATACCACCTGGTACTTCCCCGTTTTCGAAATGAAGTCCAGGTTTATTTTCTCCGTCATGGTGTCAAAATCCAGGGCGTGTATTTTAATTTTTATGCCGGTAATCTTTGTAAACTGGTCTGCCTCTTTGGAAAGGACGGTGGCATAAACATTGTTCTCAGAGATAAAGTTGAGGGTAATTCCGTTGAACTGGTACCAATCAAACCCCTTAGGGGCCATAATGTCCGGAAACCCCTCCACGGAGTCATAAAAGGGCGCCTTTTCAAGCTGGGGTGCAACTCCGGTAATGCTGCCGTTGGGAGCTGCCGGTTTATCCTCTTCCAAAGGTTTATTATCAAAGTTATAGCTGCAGCCGGAAAAAGAAATGCTGAAAATCAATAAAACCGATAGGACTAAAGCGGATACCTTTAATTTTTTAAGATTCAACCTCATCACCTCTCGTATTTTATCCCGGCTGCAATTCAGTTATGTAAACGCTAAATTTAACTATATTGTAGTCTAGTTGAAATCAAATTTCAACAATTACCATAATTTCTTGTTTTCTGGAGAAAAGACCAAAAATGGCCGCAGCATAAAAGCAGGTGGGCTGTGAGCCTCACCTGCTTTTACTTTATTCTTGTTTTTCAGTTTTTTTATTTTAGGGCATCCGGGTTCAATTCAAAAATGCATCCAGTGCCACCGTAGGCCTCCCGTTGGAATTCCAGGCTCCTTTAATATAGTTGTCGTTCAAGCCCGGATAAGCCTCCGGTTCCCAGTAGAACACCCCTAAGCCCTTTCCGCCCGACACCGACCTGGTTTTTGTGAGCATGTCCGTAAGGAAGGCTTTGCATTGGGTGGGGGCATTATAATCCATCCCTACCTCGCAGACCATCACTTCCTTGCCGTATCTGGACGCCATGTCATTCATATTTGTCAGGCACTGGTTTGCCAGTGTGCCATAGTTGCTGGTTGAAGGATAAAGCGACATGCCGATGACGTCATATCTGGCCCCGTTGGCTTTGAGCCCGTCGAATATCCACCGGAACAGGCTGTTGTCATAGCCGTTGGATATGTGGACAATTACCTTGGAGCTGCTGCTTACCGCCTTTACCGCGTCATATCCGCAGTTGACGAGCCAGGCGAAATTCTTCATGTTTTTCGATGCCCTTCCGTCTTCCCACAGCATGCCGTCATTGGTTTCGTTTCCCACCTGCACCCATTCCGGATAGATGGAGTTGTTTTTTAACTGGGTCATGACATCATAGGTATAGTCATAGGTTTTTGTCATCAAAGCCTCAAAGCTGAGGCTCTTCCACGCTGCAGGCTTGTTTTGTTTTCCCGGATCCGCCCAGGAATCACTGTAGTGGAAATCGATCATGATCCTGAAGCCCATGTTCTTGGCCCTTTTTGCCAGTGCTACGGTCTCGCTGGTGCTGCAGTGTCCGTTCCATTTGTCGCTGGAGGGATTGACCCACGTCCTGATTCTTATGGAGTTGATGCCGTGATCCTTCAGAATCTGCAGGCAATCCTGCTGAACCCCGCTGTCATTGTAAAATTTGTAGCCGTTGGCTTCCATTTGCGGCAGCCAGCTGACGTCCGCGCCCTTTGCAAAGGTTGCCGCATTCACCTCGGTGGGTGCCAATAGTCCCACCGGTAAGCCGATAACCAATGCCAGGCATACTACCGTTACAATCATACACTGGATTTTTCTTTTAAACATAATTTTTCCCCCTTTGAATTGTATTTGGCAATTCAATTATATTAGGTAACCGATTCATTTGAATCAGCACTATTGGGGAGTTTTGGATTTTCCGACAGGGCTTTTACAATTAATTTTTTCCTGTCGTGAACGTCCAGCTTGCTGAATATGCTCTCCACATGAGTTCTCACGGTGCTGAACTTGATGTTCAGGCTTAGAGCAATTTCTTCATCACTTAACCCACCCACAAGAAGCTGCAGCACTTCCGTTTCCTTCGACGTAAGCATGTACTTCTTGCGAGAATTCTTGTGCAAATTGCAAGACTCTCCTGCTTTCATTCCCATCCCCTGCCTAATTATAAAATTCTTTTTCAATACCCTCTCCGGATGAATTCCTTAAACGACAAATGGGAGTGATTTATCCTCCCATTTGCTGTTTAAGCCAATTCCAAAACAGAATCACTTAAAAATCCTCAGCTGTCAGACTGTGGTCACTATTTTATTGTAGGGTCCGCCTATTTGCCGAAGGTCTTGAGAAACTCATCCACCTGGCCCTGGGCTTCAGCCATAATCTTGTCAATTCCCGCCTGCTTGTATTTTTCGTTCAGCTTCTTCACGTCGCCCTCGGGATCGTTGGTAAAGCCCATGAGAAGCGACTTGTAGGTGGCATTGAACACATTGGAGCAGGCGGCAAACTCATTCTTGACTTTGGAATCGTCAAAATTGAAGAATTGCAGCGGGTGGGTGAACGCCACCTTTTCCCAGTGGGCGCGCAGCTCGTCATAATTGGGTATTCCGCCCTCAACCTGCTTGAACAGTTTGTCTTCCCTCCAGCCCCAGTTGCAGTTTCCGTCCACGGGATAATTGCCGGTGTCCGCCAGAGGCTTGATCCTGTTGTCGGAGGTCACATCGTAGTGCTTGCCCTTAATGCCGTAGGTAGTCAGGTCCGCATAGCGTTCGTCGTTCTTGAACAGGTCCAGCAGCATGAGGGATCTTTCAACATTCTTTGAATTTGCATTGATGCCCATCCCGTTCTGGATAAAGGGCCTCAGGATGACACCCTTGTCGAACATGGCGTCATATACCTTCAGCTTCCATTCGGGATGTGCCTTGCTGGTGGTAATATAGGTGCCGTTGCAGGTATTGGCATTGATGATGGCAGAGGCGCTTTTGCCGTTGACAAAGGAGCTTTGAACGTTTGTCTTGTTCACAAGGGCGCTCTTGGACCAGTAGCCGTTATCCTTCCACTGCTTCGCCAGCTTTATGAAATTGAGGAATTCGGGGGTCTGGGTATATGCAAAAAGCTTCACCGTATCCTTGTTCTCCGCATCATAGCCCATGAGCGTCTGTCTTGCGCCGCAGCCGTCCAGCTTATCCTTTATGAGCCCTTGCCCGTAAGACCAGAAGAGGGCGTCAAAATCCTGGTCGGAGCCGATGTCACAGGGAATCAGCTGCTTTTCGTTCTTTGCCACCGCATCCAGATACTTGCCGAAGTCTTCGATGGATTTGATGTCGGGAATATTGTATTTTTCCATCAGGTCGCCTCTGACAAGGAAGACAAAGGGATTCAGTTCCTTATAGTTCATGGGGAGCATGTACACCTTGCCGTTGACCTTTGCCTGCTCCCAGGCCTCTTTATACATGGAAGCCGTGGTCTTGGGAGCATATTGGGCCAGCATCTCCTGGGTTATTTCCTTGAAGGCCCCTTTTACCGCCTGACCGTTGTAGAAGCACCAATTTGCAGTATAAATGAGGTCAAATTCCTCTCCCGATGCAAAAACCAGGGGATACTTCTGCTGGTAGTCGGACCAGGACATGAAGCTGACATCCACCGTGGCATTTATGTCCTGCTTCAGCAGCTTGTTGACTTCCCCGTAGACCAGGTCAAAATCCTTTGCCTTATCTCCCAGCAAATACATTTTGAGCTTTACCTCTTTTGACGTGTCAGGTTTGCTCTCGTCCTTCTTTGCTTCTGTATTTTCGTCCTTTTTGGGCTCTTCGGTTTTTGCCGGGGCACTTTCAGCTTTTTTCTCTTCGGCGGTCTTTGCTCCGCCACAGCCGGACAGCACCGCCGTCATTAGAAAAAGGACCGTCACAAGAATGGAAACAGCTCTTGCAAACTTTTTCATTGATAGCTCCTCCTCAAAAATAGTAATTTTATTGATAACCGGGTCACCCGGTATTATCCTTTTACAGCACCGATGGTGATGCCCTTGACAAAATATTTCTGTACAAAGGGATAGAGGAAAATGATGGGTCCGGTAGCCACCACTGTCATGGCCAGCTTGATGGATTCCGAGGGCATCAGGGGTACCGGCACTCCGGAGCGTGCAGCCGCCTGGTTGATGAAATCCGCCTTGCTCAAAATCTGGTAGAGGAAGTACTGCAGCGGGTACATGTCCTGCCTCTCAATGAACAGCATGGCGTTATACCAGTCATTCCAATAGTTGAGGGCGATGAAAAGCCCGATTGTCGCCAGTGCAGGTTTCGAAAGGGGAAGTATGAGCTTCATGAATACCATGAAGTCTCCCGCGCCGTCAATTTTGGCAGATTCGCCGATGGCATCGGGGATGGACTTCATAAAGCTCTTCATGATCAGTATGTAAATTACATTCATCAGCAGCGGGAACACGAGCCCTACATAGCTGTCCTTCATCTTCAGGTATTTGACCATCAATATATACCAGGGTACCAGGCCTCCTCCGAAGATTGTGGTGAAGTAAAAATAAAAGGATATCTGGTTTCTGTACTTAAAGTCCTTGCAGGTGAGGATATAGGACGCCATGGCCGTCAGAAAAAGTCCTATGGCCGCCCCTGCCGCCGTTACCAGCACCGACACGACATACGCCTTTACAAGCATATCCGGAGATTCAAAAATGATTTTATAGGCGTCAAAGGACACCTCCTTCGGCACCAGCCTGAACCCGTCCTTCAGTATGGATTCCTGGGAGGTAAAGGACCCTGTGAGAACCATTACGAAAGGGATCAGGCATAAAACCGACAGTACCGATATAAATATGCAGCCGAATATATTAAATGCAACCTTGTCTCTTTTTACGATCATCTGACTTCCTCCATGTCCCCGCTCTAGAACAGTGCGTAATCGCTGTTTATTTTTTTGATTAGGGAATTTGCACCTATAATAATGAAGAAGGAAAACACCGACTGGTAAAAACCTGCGGCGGCCGTCATTCCAAACTCCTGTGTTTGCAGAAGGGACCTGACCACAAAGGTATCGATTACATCGGTGGCGTCCAGCACCAGCCCGTTGTTTCCGACAATCTGGTAGAACATCTGAAAATCCCCTTTCATGATGTTTCCTATGCTTAAAAGCAGTAGCACCACAATGGTCGGCGTTATTGACGGCAGGGTGATGTAGATGATTTTCTGGACGATATTTGCCCCGTCTATATCCGCCGCTTCAAACATCTCGGTGTCGATGCTCACAATGGACGCCAGATACAGAACCGTCCCATAGCCCACCCATTTCCAGGCGCTGAAGGCGATCAGTATGTACACCCAGGCGGAAGGATTCGAATACACGTCCAGGGGCTCCATTTGCAGGGATTTCAGCAAGGTGTTGATGGCTCCGAATTCAAAATTGAAGAGGTTGTATACAAAGGCCCCTACCACAACCCATGAGATAAAGTAGGGCAGAAACATCACCGATTGCGTGAGCTTTTTAAAGTATTTTCCGGCGATCTCCGAAAGGAGGATGGCCGTAAATATTTGCAGGCAATTGTTTATAATTAAAAATGCGATGTTGTAAAGGATGGTGTTCCTTGTGACGTTAAAGGCCGTTCCCGAAAGAAAGAAAAAATTAAAGTTTTCAAAGCCAACCCAGGGACTTCCGAAGATCCCCCCCGAATAGGTAAACTTTTTAAAGGCAAGCACGATGCCCGCCATAGGGATATAGCACATGACAAAAAAATATAGGATTGCCGGCAAAATCATTAAAAATTTGACCCTGTTTTTTCTCAGTTCATGGAAAAATCCCGTTTTTTCAAGCGCAACCATGCACAAATCCTCCCCGAATCCTGATTAAGCTGTTTCTGCAAATTTTCATGGGCTTATTCTACGTTTAAAACTACTGCCATCCTCCGTCCGCTGACTTCGGCTTTGTGTTTATAACGCCTCCTTCAGAGAAAATTTTTCGGCTGTAGAAAAATTCTCTTACCTCAGCTGCGTTTCAACGAGGCGGGAGATTTTGTTGCCTCGTTACAAATTAATCATAGAGCTTTTGGCGCCGATAGAAAACGTAAAAATATTTAAAAAGGAGTAATTTTTTATACTCTTGGGCCAACCGACTTGATACCTGCCTTCCGGCGTAATATAATCTGGATGTGAGGAGTTGAAACAGCTTTGTTAAAAGCGTTGGTTGTCGATGATGAGAAGATGACAAGGGACGTTCTTGTGAACTATATCCCCTGGAAAGAGTTCGGCGTGGATACAGTGGAAGAAGCGGATGACGGAGTGAGTGCCCTGGCCCTTGCCTCCGCTTCCAGGCCCGATATTGTCTTGAGCGATGTCCGCATGCCGAGGATGAACGGCATCGAGCTGGCCACACGGCTGCGGGAACAGCTTCCCCACTGCAAGTTTATTTTTCTGAGCGGTTATTCGGATAAAGAATACCTCAAGTCTGCCATAAGGCTTAAAGCCGTATCCTATGTGGAGAAACCCATAAATCTTGAAGAAATCGTCGAAATCGTCAGGA
The DNA here is from genome assembly GCA_023424965.1 of Bacillota bacterium. GTDB lineage: Bacteria > Bacillota > Clostridia > Acetivibrionales > JAFADI01 > JAFADI01. Next base: position 7,277 of record JAFADI010000110.1, on the reverse strand, counting down.
CGACCATTGAAGAATTCCTGAAAGAGAGGGCGGCCCGTGAGAAAAGCCTGGACCTCCTCAAGCAGGAGCTGTGCCTGGACTTGATTGCCGGCAAGACAGACCTGCCCGCCGTCAAAGAAAAAATCTCCCTTTTAAATCTGAACTTTCCTGAAGCCGGCCGGTACGTCACAGCCGTTGTGCGGCTGGACCTGCGGGAACTCGAAAATCCCGGGGAGCCGCAGGCCGACAGAGAGATGCTCTTGAATTCCCTTTGCTCCTTTTTCGGCAAGACAAACTGGGAGTACGTGTTTTGCACCAAGGGCGACGAGCATATGATCTTCCATTTCCGCTGCGGGGCCTCCGGTAGCCTTGAGAAGTTAAAAGACCTGTTTGTGAGCTTCCTCGGGGACCGGTCCATTCCGGGCACCTGGGCAATCCCGCTTATGGTGGGCTTAGGCCAGGAAGTATCCGGCCTGGCGGACATAAACCGGTCCTACCGGTGTGGGGTGGTTTCCCTGCAAAAACAATTTTATAAAGGCTATGGAAATGTGGGCCTTTATGAAGAGCAGCACGGCCCCGTCTATATTTTTGACGAAAATGTCCTTGCCGCCTTCCGTGAAAATGTAACCGCCAGGAAGAAAACCGAGGCGGCCCTCCAGATCAAAAGAATGTCCAACGACATCCGGAAGTGTGACAACACCTCTCCCGATTATATAAGAAATATTTTTTTCAAATTCATCCTGGTCCTCTCCCGTATTGCCGAAGACAGAAACATCCCCCTGCTGGGCGACGAATGCAAATTTATTCTTGAGAGCGTGTCCACGGCCCATACGCTGGATGAAATTGAAAAATCCGTGGTGGAGCTTGTGGATTCTATCATAACCCACATGGAAAGCAATGTGGAAGGCGGAGACATTGTTTCCAGAATCACCTGCCACATCGCACAAAACTACCAGAATGAAGCCCTGTCCATCAATACGCTGGCGGAGGTTCTTTTCCTTACACCTACCTATTTGTGCATGATATTTAAAAAGGAGACGGGAAAAACCATCAACCAGCACATTACCGAAGTCAGGATCAACCGGGCAAAGGATTACCTCAGGGAACCGGGCGTGCGGCTTTATGACATCGCCAGACGGGTGGGCTACAGCGACGGAAAGTACTTCACAAAGGTATTCGACAGGATCGTGGGTATGAAGCCGAAAGAATACAGGGAGATTCACTGCCGTGATAAGAAAAATCTATAAGCTTCCGCTAAAGCTTCTGGACAACCTGTCCTACAAAACGAAGCTGCTTTTGACTTATTTCATACTGATACTGCTTCCCCTTGCCATCTTTACCTATGTCACCTATCTGCGCGTTTCCGCCGTGGTGCTGGACCAGACCGTCTCTTCCGCCACCCAGGTTTTCAACGAAGCGGTTCTGATCCTGGACAAGGAGTTCGGCAATGCGGACAACGTGTTCAACATCATCACCCACGACGATTTCATCTATAAGGTTGCGGCCAGGGACCCGTGGGAATATGACGTGGTCAACCAGTTGGAAGACAGCAACGGCATATCCGCCATGTTCAAATACCTCAAGGAAACCTCCGGCGTCGACAACATCAAATTCTACGTAAACAACAATTTCATTTTCTCCGAAGAAAATGTAAACACCTTTAATATTGACAATGTGCAGGACCATAAGTGGTTTAAAATGCTGAACGCCCGGAAAGTCAACACCCTCTGGTGCCCCCCCTTTTATTTCGACGACCGGCCGGAAAATGAAAAGCATGTATTTTCCGCCGTAAGGATCATTTACAATGTGGATAGGCTTTCAGAGAAGCTGGGGGTCATACGGGTGGACATCCGGGAGGACAAAATCGAGAGCGCCCTGGCCAACGCCGCGCTCACGCCTAATACAGCCGTCTATCTCATGGATTCCGACAACCTCATCCTGTCCAGCAACATCGAATCCACTGCCCGAACCTGGAGAATCGGCGCCAATGAGCTCCCGTCCCTTTCCGCCAAAAGCTGGAATACCGTCAGGATCAACAATCAGAAAGTCCTCCTGAATTACAGCCTCATTAAAAGCACCGGCTGGTATATCGTTTCGGCCATACCCGAGATAGACATCCTGGCTACGGGAAACAAGCTGAAAAACGAGCTGCTGGTCTTCATGTCCATTCTGGTCGGAATCTCCTATTTACTGGCTTTCTTTATTTCCAACTCCAGCGTGAAGAGGCTGTCGCTCCTTACCCGGGAAATGCGCAAGGTTGAAAAAGGCAACCTGGACGTAAACCTCCGGAAAGTGGGAACGGATGAGATCGGCGAACTGATGGAGAACTTCAATCACATGGTCCGGAGAACCTCCATCCTCATCGAAGAAAAATATAAAATGGGCCAGGAGATAAAAAGCGCCGAGCTTAAGGCCCTTCAAGCACAGATTAATCCCCACTTTCTCTACAACTCCCTGGACCTCATCAACTGTACCGCCATAAAGCACAATATCCCCGACATCATCACCATGGTGAACGCCCTTGCAAAGTTCTACAAGCTGAGCCTGGGCAAAGGCAAGGACGTTGTCTCCATCCGGGATGAAATCACCCATGTCCAGCTTTATGTGCAAATCCAGAACCTGCGCTTTGAAAACAGGATCAAGCTTGCGCTGGATATCGACGAAGCCCTGTATGAGCATGGCATTTTAAAAATACTGCTGCAGCCCATCGTTGAAAATTCCATCCTTCACGGCATCTTTGAAAAGGACACCAAGTCCGGCACCATCTGCATCACCGGAAGGATGGCCGGAGGCGTCGTAACCCTTGTGGTGAAGGACGACGGCGTGGGAATCGCCGGAGAAAAGCTGGAGGGAATTCTTGAGAATTCCATCGGGAAAGAAACTCACGGCTATGGAATAAAAAATATAAACCAGCGGGTCAAGATTTATTATGGGGAGGAATACGGCCTGAAATACTCCAGCACACCGGGCCTTGGAACCGAAGTGGAAATAAGAATCCCCGCCGTCAAGCTGTAGCACGCCCCCTCCCGTCAGTCAAAATCCGTGATCCGCTTCAGCATGCTCTTGTATCTGAACCTGGCCATGTCATTAAGCTTCAGGACATCTTCCTCTTTTCCCACAAATTGGCACCGGAGGCAATAGTATTCCTCCTTTCCCTTGTCATAAAACATATCGATATCCAGGTCCCTCATGAAACAGGAGGGACACCGGTAGTTCAGTCTGCCTTTTCCAGCTTGAGACATGTGATCAGCTCCTCCCCATTGGATATTGTCTTTGTGAGCCCCAACGTGAACATGGGTGAGAAGGCGTAGCCCTCCCTGAAATATCCTTCTGTCCCTGCGATGGAGGGAACCACGGATATTCTGGTATTAATCCGGGGTATGACCGCCTCCACCTTCCTGGCCTTTCTCACACTTTCTTCACGGCACTTATAGTTATAGGAGATCCTCTTTTCTTCCTCTTCCCCCGTACACCGCAGGGTAATGCCCGTCATGTCCTCCGGGTATTCCGTGGTCCCATAGCAGGCGGTCATATATTCATTCAACTGCACCTTCTCTTCCGGCCTGCTCATCTCCAGAATTTTTCTGGAGATTTTTATCTCACTGCTACCTTTGCTGAAGGTAAAGGTGGAAACCAACCTGAGCTTCAACCCGGTGAACTCGATTTCCACCGGCTGAAGGGTCAGCATCGTATCCCCCCCCTTCCTTGAATATTCCGCCTTTGTACGGCAAAGGCACAGGTCCACCTCTTCCCCTTCATAGCTGACCTTGCAGCTCTTGATGGTCCCTTCACCCGCATAGTGGGTGAAATAGCCTGCCCTGTACATGGACTGGATGAGGAAGGGATAGGAGGCGTCGTGCACATTTCCCGTCCCTATGCCCACAGGCCTTTCCAGCTTCGCCGCATAGGGCCTCAGGTCGATCATCGCCCCGCCCTGGTTCATATCGAGGCAGGTGCGCATATACGGGTCCGCATACCAGAACAATTGCTTGTCAGAGCCATACAGGATATCCTTCCACAGGGCGCACTCAGGTTCTGTGTAACCTTTATTCTCCCTGTACCAGTCTGCGAACTCCGTCATGGTCATGGCTTCAAGTTCTCCCCTGTTCCGGAGCTCCCCGTAATAGGCCATTCCATCCCTGTAGCTCTTTACCAGAAGCTCGTAAGGTGCCTCCCAGCGCCCCATTTTGTTCATCCATCCGGGGCCTACGAACATCATGTTGTAGGCATACCCGTTGTTGTATTTCCCCAGGGACCGGTACTGGTCAATAAGGTTGAAAAGGTAGGGATATTCCCCATCCTTGTAAATCATTCCCCGCAGCACATTCTGGGGATGGGTGCCGAAGTTGGAGCCGTTTCCGTCAAAGCATGCCAGCAGGTCCCTCGAAAGGTGAGGGATGGCCACAATGCCGCTGTCCTCTTCTTCATTGGCCGCCGGAGCGTGGGTGTTCTGCTTTGAAGGAATCCAGGGGTTCCAGGGGCCTCCGTCAAAGAGTGTATACCAGGAGTTGTTGCAGGTCCTGTAGGCCTTGGGACCTTCCTCCCAGCAGGTGGCCACGGCGCACTTTACCATGGGGTATTTTTCTTTTATGTAATTGGTCAGCTCCGCATCCATGTAGTAGGAACCGGTCGACGTGGGGTAGAAGCCGAACACGGCACGGAACTTTTCAAACACGTCATTGACGATGGATTTCTTGTCTTCCATGGAAAACATCCATATGCAAAAATCCTTTGTGCCGTATTTTCCCCTGAATTCCTTGCAGGGCAGCCCCAAAAGCGTCAGCCCTATCTCATCCCCGTAGCTTTCATGATGCTCCTTTGCCAGCTGTACCGCCTCCTCATTGAAAAGACTGGCGTAGGTCATCTGGATGGTGGTTTTAAAGTCATTGTCATGGGCGATTTCCTGCTGCAGCTTAAAAATATCCAGGGACTCCGTCAGCAGGCTCTTTCTGCCGATGTCTTCCTTTTTGCCCTGGCCTGTGACCTTCTCCGCGTACTCGGGGACCATTTCCGGCCGGTGTACAATGTTGAGTATAAACCTCCCCATTTCGTGCCTCCTTTAAATATTTTAAACAATCCTATAAATTCTTATTTTCTCCCAACATCATTATAAATCCATATTGAAAGTGCTTCCATAATATTATATTATACAAATATAAATATATGAAACCAAGGAGTCCATTATGAACCATTACCTGTTTCCCCTTTTAACGGAGGAGGTAAACCTTCCTCTTTACGTCAAAGGAGTGGGCGGTCTGGAAAACCAGGACCACATCACCCGTCCGGGAGGATATCACGACTACCAGTGGCTTCACTGCATAAAGGGAAAAGGAAGGCTGCTCATTGACGGAAAGGAATTTCTGATTGGAAAAAACACCGGCTTTTTTATGGTTCCGGGAATACCCCACGAATACTTTGCCGTCGAAGAACCCTGGGAAACCCATTGGGTCACCTTTGACGGCGGGTCTGTCTCTTCCCTTCTGACTTCCCTGGGCTTCGGCAGGTACGGGGTCTTTTGCCTGGAGGACATTCGCACCCTGGACAGCTTGATTTACGACATCTTCATCCTCTCCCGGTCCAAAGGGATCCTTCCCGGCTACCGCTGTTCCGCAAAGCTTTACAGCCTGCTGGTAGAACTGAGTACCCTTGTGAGGGAGAAGGCGGAAGAAGCGGAAGGCTCCAGGCTAAAAAAGCTTCGTCCCGTTTTGGATTACCTGGAGCTCAATTATTCCAGCAACCCAACCATTGAGGAGCTATCTGCCGTCATTGGGGTCTCGCCCCAGTATCTCTGCAGGCTTTTCAACCAGGTAATGAACATGCGTCCCTTTGTCTACCTGAACCTGTTCAAGCTTCAAAAGGCCAAGGAAATGCTGATAAACAGCCCCCGGCTGCATGTCAAGGACATCGCCGGCAGGTTGGGCTACAACGACCCCAGCTACTTCTGCTCCATTTTCAAAAAGCACGAGGGCATAACCCCCGCAGAATTCCGGAATGCATATATAGGGTGATTCAACCGCCCTGGTGCATTTTAAATACGTCCAGGGACCACAGGGCGTGTCCCGAAAAATCGAACAACGTCTGGTCCTCCCACTCACAGCCCTCCCCATACTTCCAGCCGGCCCCTTCTACAGGAATAAAGTCCGGCTCCCAGTAAAAACACCCCAGCCCCTTCCCCCCGGGAAGGCTTTTCAGGATGTGGATGACGGCCTGGAGGATGCTGGCCTGGTTTTCAACGGAGGGCGGGTAACCGGGAAGGATTTCCCCCGGGGGACGGGCGGCGGCATTGGGATGCCCGTCTCCGTCTTCCGTGGTATATGGATAGGCGGTTTCCACGACGATAAGTCCTTTGCCGTACCGCAGGACAAGGTCTGCCGCATTCCTTTCAAAGGCTGAAAGGGTCCCGTGCCAGATGGGATAGTAGGACAGACCGATGATGTCGAAGTCCACCTGCCTTTTTACAAGGTTGTCATAAAAATACCGGGACTTTTCATTGTCCCCGCTCTTTTCGGTATGAATCAGGGTTTGAATGGCCGGGTCTACCGCCTTCACGGCAGAAAGGCCGCTTTTTAAAAGCTCACAAAGCTTATCCCACTGCCGGGGGGTATCAAATTCATCGGATACTTTTGCAGTATCCCACAGCATACCGTTGGTGATCTCATTCCCCACCTGTACCATCTCCGGCTGAGTGCCCTGCGCTTTAAGGGCTGAAACTACATCAAAGGTGTAGTCATAAAGGACCTTTTTCAAGTCTTCAAAGCTGAGTTCCTTCCATTCCTCCGGCATGAACTGCTTCCCCGGATCGGCCCACCAGTCGCTGTAATGGAAGTCCAGCAGCAGCTTGAAGCCCATCGTCTTCGCCCTCTTTGCCATCTCCAGCACATGGGCCTTGTCGTTGTAGCCGGCGGGATCACTCAAGGGAAGTCCCGGCTTGTTCCACACCTTTAACCTTATGTAATTGACCCCATGGTCCTTTAATATCTCCAGGCAGTCCTGTTCCTTTCCCAGCCGGTTGTAATACCTGCCTCCAAAGTCCTCCATCTGCTGCAGATGGGATACATCCGCCCCGTTGATGAAAGCCGGTGCTGGTCCCGGTATCACCCGTATGTACGGCAGGCTTGCGTCCAGATCCTCCCGCCCGTCTTCCACCTCTGTAATTCTGACATACCGGGCTCCGGCATTCACAACCTCACACACAAGCGCCCCTTTGACGTCCTCTTCCTCCTTGTGGGCATGCCGGACCCAGTGCCCGCCGTCCAGGGACAGCTCCACACGATAGCGGTGGGTCCCTTCCTTCTCCC
>JAFADI010000082.1 GCA_023424965.1 Bacillota bacterium | reverse complement strand
TTTCTTTTATCCCCTTATAAACACGTGTCACAAAGCCGATGTCATCGTTGGGCTTTGAATAGGCAGGTGCATTCAAATGCAAGCCATACTCCGAATAGAGGTATTCGTCCACGGAGTCCATACAGGTTTTTCCTCTTTCCTCCGACGCCGCACCGGAAACCACCGCCCAGGTGTTGGATTCCAGGTGGACCTTCCCCTCTTCATCCTGCCGGGTGCCTATCTTAACGCCGTTGGCGGTTATTCCGCGTATATACCATTTCCCATCCCAGAGATTTTCCTCACAGGCCTTTTTTACTTTCCCCGCCATCAGGGAATACTTCTCTACGTCCTCGCCTTTTCCGAGAAAGTGCGCCGCTTCCAGGAAAGCCCCCAGAGCCCAGTAATGCAGGAAGGACACCATGGCGCTTTCTCCCCCTCCCAGGTTGAGGCAGTCGTTCCAGTCGGCCCGCAGGCCCTTGCAGATTCCCGTAGCCCCTACCTGTTCCGCAGAGAAATCAAGGATTCTTTTCATATGCTCATAGACGGTTGCTTCTCCGCCGTCCGCGAAGGTCACTACCTGCTCAAAAAGCCCCGCCTCTCCCGTTTCCTTCACGAACTCACAAATGGAAGGCACCAGCCACAGGGCATCATCGGAGCAGGTGTCTTTCAACCCGTGGATGACCTCCTTCATGTCCGGCGCAGGTACCACGGTGGGCGATTTAAATAATGGCGCCGCCGGTTTATCCGGGTTGAACCATTCCGGCTCGAAAAGGTGCAGTCCATACCCCCTGTTCACCTGCCCGCGCAGCAATTCGAGGATGCGCTGCCGGCACTTGTCCGGATTGGAATGGGGCACGCACATTACATCCTGAGCCGTGTCACGGTATCCCAGTCCTGTGCGGCCCCCCACCTCGATAAAGGAGGCAAACCTTGACCACACTACATTTGTTTCCGCCTGGTACAGGTTCCAGATGTTGAGCATGGTATTCATGCCCTCGTGTGGCGTTTTTACCTGGAGTACCGACAGTTTCTCCTCCCAGTACTTCCGGAGCTCCTCACGGGCCGCATCCACATTTGCCGGGATGGAGTATTTTTCTTTGATTTCCCTGCCTTTTGCCCTTTTGCCGTATCCCAGCATATAGACCACCCTGATCTCTTCCCCCGGTTCCAATGTAAGGCACTTGTGAAGGGCGCCGCAGTGGTTTCCGCCTAACTCGCTGCTTCCGCTGCACACTCCCCTTTCCACGGCGGCGGGATTGGCTTCCGTCCGGTAATTGCCGATAAACCGGTCCCGGAGACAGTCAAAGCTGTCGGGTTCAAAATTGGCGGCAAAGTAGTGGTATTTTTCCGGGTCGTAGAAAAGGTCATACTCGATGATACCGTCTTCATAACTGGAACCTGCGGCGTACAGGCTCATCTGGAAGTTCTGGTTGTCGATGTCGACATGGTGGAAGGAAAATTCACAGTAGGAAAAAATGCTTAGTTTTCGCGCTTTGGTCCCATTGTTTCTGATTTTCACATCCCAGAGCTCCACATCCTCCTTCACGGGGATGAACAATACCTGTTCCGCACTTATGCCCGCATATTCACAGAGGAAGCGGGAATAAGAAAGTCCATGCCTGCACTGGTACTTTGCCTGGTCCAGTCCCTTGCCCACCGGCTGCCAGGACAGGGACCAGTAATCCCCCGACTCGTCGTCCCTCAGATATACGTAATGCCCCGGCCGGTCAAGAGGAATACCGTTGGGACGGAACCGGGTAATGCGGTGGTACTGTGCATTCTTATAAAATAAATATCCCCCCGCGTTGTGGGAAACAACGGCACACAGGTCCTTCACTCCAAGGTAGTTGGTCCATGAAGCAGGAACATCGGGGCTTTCAATTACATATTCCCGGTTTTCATTGTCAAAATAGCCATATTTCATCGGTATCTGCTCCTTATTTGAGTAAACTGGAGTAAAGCCTGTTCAGGAGGATATGGTCCTTGTCCTGGGTATATTCCCAGAACATAACCCCTCCCAATCCCTTTGATTTTATATAGGAGGCTTTATATGCCAGAGATGTTTCGTCTTCATAGCTTATGAATCTTCTGCCGTCCCAGAGGTAGGGGGCTTTTGCAGATTGGTCCCAGTATCTTGTAAAGCCGTTTTTATCAATATATGCCGATTCCAGTTCGCTGTACGGGTGCTCGCTCCGGTCTTTTCCCGCGTATTCGTACAGCCCGTTATTTTCGGCCTCCTCCACCGTCCAGCCCCTGCCGTAAAAAGCACAGCCCAGCACCAGCTTGTTGGCGGGTACTCCGGCATTTATGCAGCTTCGGACTGCCAAATCCGCCGACATCCTATCCCCATCGTCGCATAGTGAGGTATAAAGATTCGCATGGTGACCTGCAAATTTGGATAACCCGCTGTGAAAGTCATAGGCCATAAGATTGACGAAGTCCACAATAGAAGAAACCGCATCCAGTTCCAGGCTTGAAAGGTGTTGCTGCCTCGCTCCGGAGGCAATGGTGAGCAAATAATTTTTACCGTCTTGTTCTCCCTGCCGGTTCAGTTTTTCCCGGATGTCTTCCAGCAGCAGGGTAAAGTTGTGCCTGTCTTCCGGCCTGGCTGTTATACCCGCCTCGGATATGCCGGGGTATTCCCAATCCAGGTCTGCACCGTCAAAACCGTATTTCTTTATAAAAAGCATTATGCTTTCGCCAAGCTTATCCCGGGCCCCTGCGGTCAGCGCCGCATCGGAGAAGCCTTCCGCCCCCCAGCCCCCGATGGAAATGAGGGTTTTTATCCCGGGAAATTTCTGCTTGAGCCTGTATAATTCTTGCAGCTTGTTCTTTTTCCCGATGCTCACAATCCCATGCTCTATGTGGGCAAAGGCATAATTGATGTGGGTCATTCGGTCGGCATGGGTGGTCTCTGCCGACCATGCCCCCCAGTCTGCCATGTATCCTACGATTTTATAGTCATTCTCTGCCATAGCTACCCCTTCACTGCACCGGCGGTCAAACCCTTGATGACATATTCCTGGGAAAGCATGTATAAAATCAATACGGGAACCACCGTGATTGTAACTGCCGCCATCATGGCGCCGTAATCGGTGCTGTACAGGCCTTGAACCTGTGAAATGAGAACCGTTACCGGCATGT
>JAFADI010000138.1 GCA_023424965.1 Bacillota bacterium | reverse complement strand
TACTGGGACAGATTCTTGTCGCATCCATGGCTGCCTATGCTTTTGCGAAGCTGGATTTTGTTTTCTGCGACCAGATTTTCTTTGTCTATATCCTTGTGATGATGATGCCGTTTCAGGTCACGCTGGTGCCCAATTACATCATGGCCAGCAAGCTGGGAATTTTAGGAGGTTATTCATCCATCATACTGCCCGGTATCTTCGGTACATTTGGAGTTTTTCTGTTGAGGCAGTTTGTGGCGTATATCCCCGATGCCTATATCGAATCCGCAAAAGTGGATGGGGCAAGCCAATTCAGGATTTTTTCGGGTATCATTCTTCCTATGTCGAAAACGGGACTTGCGGCGCTTGCCATCCTTGTTTTCATCGACAACTGGAATATGGTGGAGCAGCCGTTAATTTTTCTGCAGGATGTGAACCAGCAGCCGCTGTCGGTTTACCTGTCCGCCATCAATGAAGGGGAGAGGGGAATTGCTTTTGCAGCGTCGACCATCTATATGCTGCCAATGCTTCTGGTTTTCCTGTACGGCGAGAATTACCTGGTGCAGGGTATTCAGCTCTCAGGGATTAAAGGTTGATGCAGGTAACATAATCAAAAGGGGATATTCCCGGGCTGCTTGGGCGAGCAGTCGGCTTCAAGCCGACGACCAGCCTCAACGTAAAAGGAGTTCTGCCTGCTCGAGAGAGGAGTGTCCCCTTACCGAATAATTGGAGGTAAGACAAAAATATGAATGTATCAGAAGATCAAGTAAATACCGGGAGGAGGAGGACAACAGGAAAAGCGGCGGTGATATTTCTCGCAGTCATGTTGATTTTAACCTTTTTTTCAAACACCATCAACAACTTCACCCTACCCAAGGTGACTTATGAAACTCCTGCAAGCGGAGCTCTGATCAAAGAAGTGACAGGTACCGGAAATGTAGAGGCGAATACGGTCCGGGACCTGTATGTCCGCAGCAGTATGAAGGTGACGGGAGTGCTGGTCAAGGCCGGAGATACGGTTAAAAAGGGGCAGACGCTGTTAACCCTGGATACATCCGACATCGGAAATCAATTAAAGGATGAACAGGATAAGGTTGCACAGAAAAAATTATCCCTTGAAAAATTGATAGAAGCCGGTTCACCCGGTAATTTACTTGATCTGGACAAAGCCGTACAGACAGCTCGGCAGAATGTAGATAAAGCCCAGAAAGATTATGACGGCAAAAAAAGCCTTTATGAGATAGGCGCAGTAACGGCCAATGATGTGACGGACGCGAAATCCAGCCTTGAAAATGCAAAAATGGACTATGATATCGCAAAAAACAACAGGGACAAAGGAATAAAGGATAACGGCAGAGAGATTGAAAGTACAAAGCTGGACATAAGCATGGAGGAACGGAAAATAGCAGAACTCTCTAAAGAAATGGACATGGACACAGTGACGGCTCCTTGTGACGGTATCGTAACCGGGCTGTATTATTCCGAGGGCATGACGGCAACGACTTCCCAGCCGCTGTATAAAATCGCGGACACCACAGGAGGGTTCCAATTTGTAGCCACGGTCGATGCAAGTGCCGCAGATTACCTGGCGTCCGGAGATGGGGCCAAGATAATCATAAATTCATTGAACGACAAAATGATACAGGGGAAAGTAAAACAAATCAGAGACAATCAACAGCAAATTGGCGTAAAGAAGGATGTCGTCATCGATATTCCCCCGGATGGACTGGTTGGAGGAGAAAGCGGCACGGCGGACATCAAGAAGAATATCGGATCTTATAAAACACTCGTATCCAATTCAGCCGTGGGACAGGACAGCAGCGGATATTTCGTATATGTGCTCAAAGAAAGAAAAGGTCCGCTGGGGAATGAATTTTATGTGCAAAAAGTCACTGTAGCTATCGGTGACTCCGATAATATGAAAACTGCCGTTCTAAGCGGTATAAGCGCCATGGACAGGGTTGTTACAGACAGTGACAAAACACTGTCCGCCAACGCCCGCGTAATGCTTGCGAAAAAGGAGTAACAAGGTGGGGTAAGTGATCGATATGAAGAAAAGTAAAGCGATATGGATTCTGGCTTTCTCAGGGATTTTACTGGTACTTTCCTGTGTTGTCCTGGGCAAAGCGCTGGTTTCGGAATGCTCCCGGCTGAACGGCAGCTATTCCATGCAAAAAGTGCTGGTGTCCGTCAAAAACCAGATAGACCGCCAGGATAAGAATTCCTTTTCAATTGAGGATATAAAAAGGCTAAGAAAAGAGCTTTCAATAAAGGATATCAGCTACACTGCGCAGTCCGGGCTTGTTACTACCTCTGTTTCAAGCGGCGGTACGGTTTTGCCGGTCCGGTTGACAGGGGTTGATTCTATGTATCCGATGTTCAACAGCCTGCTACTTTCAGAAGGGAGTTTTATCACAGAAAAACAGGAAGAAGAGGGGATGATGGCAGTGGTCATCGATGACGAGCTGGCCTGGGAACTGTTTAAAACCGTCAATGCCACAGGCAAAACCCTGAATATCTGTGGTGGTGTCTTCAGAGTTGCAGGAGTGGTGAAAAAGGAGGATACCCTCATAGGAAAATTAACGGACGACGGCCTGGCGGACGTATACATACCTGCCGCAGTAATGCTGGAACTGGATACGACGGCACGTATTACGGCGCTTCAAATAAAAATGGCCGGCGCCGGTACAATGGACACGAATGAGAAGGCGGTGTCAGCTGCCCTGCAGCAGATGGGCAAAAGTCCTTCAAAATACGAAATCAGAGATTTTAATCTGCGGTATGCATTAATACGGCAGGTACCGCTGCTGTTTGCATTTATCCTGGGAATAGCATCCATACGCATGCTACTGGTACACATCATCAATCTGTTTAAAAAGCTGGTTGCGTTGATAAGGGATGGATGCAGAAAAGACTATTTTTCAAATGTGATAAAGTTCAATCGGACGGAGATCCGAGCCGATCTGTTTGAAACGGCGCTCGCATTTGCGGGAATCGTGCTTATCTGGCTGGGAATAAGATTTGAATTATATATTCCTGCCAAATATGTCCCGGATGAGTTGATCAATATTTCCTACTACTCGGATTTGATCAAAAGCGCAATTCAGGGCGGAATGCAAAATATGGGCTATGTCACACCGCGTCCCGAATTGATTGTGGATACTGTCCAAGGACTGTTGAACCTGCTTTTCTGCATTTCCGCCGTTTTAGGAGGCCTGCTTTTGTACATGTGTTTCCGGGAGTTAAGGACTTTAAACTTAGACTCAAACATATTGATGATCAACTTTGGTTTGTTTTTTATCCTTGCTCTTGTGATTTTGGCCGCAATAGCTTTTGCAGCAGGACTGCCTTTTATGCCGGACATAAAAAGCATCCTGGTGGTATGGGCGTTTATATATATAAATATTTTTATTGAACAACGTAATTGTCAGTCCTCTGATGTTGCTCAATCGCCACGCTAAAGCGGGGCGCGTAGGCATAGCCTGCGTGAGTATGTGACGGATTCACTCCGGCACATACGTTATACTAAATTCGAAAGGAAAGTGATATCAAACATGTTTAAGAAATTGTCAATTCTGCTGCTGGTAGTGATTTTTACCGTAAGTGCCTCAGCGTGCGAAGGGGGAAGCAAAAACGATTCCGGGCAGCAAAGTCTTCCTTCTTCTTCGGAGACGGAGAGAGGAGATAACAAAGCCCAAAACCAGAAAGTGATCATCCTTTCGGTTGCTGCGTCCGATAGGCAGCTTGAAACAGCTATAAGCAAGTTCCAGAAAGATCATCCCGGGTATAGGATTGACTTACAGACCTACCCGAATCCGGACGATACCGGCAGTAATAATGAAACCTATGTAAAAAATCTGAATACCCAGATACTGTCGGGTAAGGGACCGGATATCATCTCAGTTGCCGGACTGCCTTACGACAAGTATGTTTCAAAGAAAATTCTCGCAAATTTAAGTGACATGATGGACGGCGATAAAAGCTTTGATAAGAGTAAATATTACACCAATATCTTCGATGCATTGAAAACCAACGACAGCCTGTATGTTCTGCCCACGAGATTTACCTTCAATGTTTTGATGGCAAACCAGGAGATCCTGGACCAGAACTCAATAAAAATTGATGACGGTCACTGGACGTGGAATGATTTCAAATCAGCCTCAGAGAAAGTGACTCAGAAGGAGGTCACCGGTGTGGGTAACCGGGCGGCATTACCAGGCGTAAGCTCTATGGAACTGCTGAACCTCTTTACCGGCGGCAGCTACAGCAATTACATTAACGCTGAAAAAAAGAATGCCAGCTTTACTTCTGAGGGCTTCATAGACCTGCTAAATACAGTGAAGGCTTTTGGTGATGAAAAGCTTGTCAACAGCAATGTACAAACAGACATGGTTTTGGTGTTGGACGCTGCGGGCAGAGGATCGATCGTTTTCTATCCATGCAGCATCACTGATTATATTATGTACTGGTTTATGAAATCTGCATTTAATGATAAATTAAGGCTTTACAATATTCCTTCTGCAGGCGATTCCGGTTCGAGGACCTTTAAGACAAATTCGCTTTATGCCATAAACAAGAATTCCAAATATACAGAAATAGCCTGGGAATTTTTGAAGGTGCTTTTATCCGATGAAGTCCAATCACAGGCATTGCAGCAAGAGGGGGCGGAGGGGAAACCTGGAGCATCCGGTGGTATGATCAAGGGCGGTTTCCCAATAAACAGAACGGTACAGCAGCAGAAAGCAAAGCTGGCGATAGATACATCAAAAGGCCAAAAAATGAAACTAAGGTTGAAGCTGAATGGCCCCGGCGAGATTTCATTAAACCCGGCAGCCATGACGCAAGCGGATATCGACGATATAGACAAGTTTATCTCAGCGTTGAATACTTATGCCAATGAAGATCCGAATATCGACAAAATCATTCAGGATGAAGCAAAAGCGTTCTTCAACGGGGATAAATCAGCGAAAGAAACTGCAGAGCTGATACAGAGAAGGGCAAATACCTATCTTGGAGAATAGGTAAGCCTAAGGTATAGTGCAAATAGCAAAAACAAATGGGAGTGTCGCAAAAGTATTAAATTGTGCAATAGATAGAGCATGGAAAATATTGTTTGTTTATGACATTAATGGTATATTGTTTGTAGGGCGGATTCCATATTCGCCCGTATTTATTAGGAGGCAATAGTAGTGGACAGTTTCGCTCAAAGAAAACATTTGAGAATAAAAAATTACGATTATTCACAGGCAGGATATTATTTTGTGACAATATGCACACAAGACAGAGAGAATTTATTCGGACATGTTGTAGGGGTGGATTCCATATCCACCCGGCCTGAAATAATGTTGAACAATGCAGGTATGATGGTAGGAAAAATATATTGCAATTTGCAAAATGAATTCAAAAATATTGTATTGCACGAACACATTATTATGCCAGATCATTTCCATGGAATTATTCAAATACAAAGAACCTGGGCGGATATAGAATCCGCCCCTACAGTGAATTTACCGGCAATAATCCAATCGTTTAAAAGATATACGACTATTCAATATATAAATGGTGTGAAAAATAGGCTATATCCACCCTTTAATAAAAGGATCTGGCAACGCGGATATTATGAGCACATCATCAGAAACGAACACGAACTGCAGAAAATCAGAGAATATATTATCAATAATCCTACAAATTGGCAGGAAGATAAATATTCCGTTTAGTACATATTCTTTATCTGTTGTGCAACAGCCCCATCTGGATATGATATCTACTGATGCAGTTTGCTGCAGACAGGCAATATACTGCTGAATCAAGCAAGACAGGAAGAAGGAATAGAACTTATGAGTATTAATATTTTGGTTGTAGACGATGAGCAATCCATAGCGGACCTAATTGAACTTTATTTAAAAAATGAAGGTTTTACAATATACAAATTTTATAACGGTCAAGATGCGTTCCGGTGTGTTGAGTCGGAACAGATAGAGCTTGCGATACTTGATGTCA
>JAFADI010000068.1 GCA_023424965.1 Bacillota bacterium | reverse complement strand
CAAAACTTATATTTGGAGGTTCGAACATGGAAAAAATAAAAAATTACCCGATGGTTAATCCAACTCCTATTGTACTTGCTGGAGCTGATGTTAACGGCAAGCCTAATTATACCACTATTGGGGCATTTGGAGTAGTATGTACTGGACCAATTTTTTATATATCTTTAAAAGATACCCATTTTACAACAATTGGCATCAAGGAAAACGGATACTTCAGTGTGAACATTCCTTCTGCTGATATGCTTCAAAAAACAGATTACTGCGGTTTGGTATCAGGAAAAACAATAGATAAATCACATTTGTTTTCAGCATTTTATGATGAGATTGGAAAAGCCCCGATGATTAGTGAATGTCCTATGAGCTTTTTATGCAAAGTCATTCAAACCGTTCCTATCTGCGGATTTGAAGTGTTTTTTGGAGAAATAGTTGCAACATATGTAAATGAGAATTGCTTAACAGGCGATGTTCCTGATCCACTAAAAATCAATCCGACTTTAGCAATGGGCTTAAACTACTATAAATTAGGTCAGTCGGTAGGAACCGTGTTTAAGGAAGGAAAGAAACTAGATAATAATGACTAAAGTGTTCATAAAGGGATATCATTTTTTGATTATCCCTCCTTTATTTATTAGAGGTTGCTCACTTTAATGTTCTCAAATGAGCACGATTAGTTATTTATGATACGTCTCACCGTATCAACAAACAACTAAACTATCAAGTTTTTGAAATCCATATAGCTTGTTAAGCTAAGATACACCATCTATTGGTGTATCTTAGCTATTTTTTACATATTATAAATCTCATGCCCTATAATAAAAAGTAATAATCTTATTCGTGGTTGTCGATTTATCATCTATAATCAAATCATAATTGGAACTTAAATTCTTAACTGTTGATGCTACTGTAACGTTATGACCTTTAATTTTAAAATTATAATTTGCCCCTTCTCTATTGAGTATGCATTCAACGTTATCTATACCTTCATTATTAATAAATATTTTATATTTAAATTTAAAAATTAAATTTGGTAAAAATTCAATCTTATACTTTTCGTTATCTAAATAAATCGTCCATTCTTTCTTTTTCATTTAGCCACTCTCCAAAATCAGTTAACAATATAGTATGTAGCTTTTATAGAAATTATAATATAAATGCCTGCATAAGGCTACTACCTATAATGTTCACAAGTGAACACCATTAGTTACTTGTGGTAGATTTCACCGTTGATTATCTTGAATGCCCTGAAAAGCTGCTCCAGCATTACCAGCCTTACCAGTTGGTGGGGGAAGGTCATATCCGATATGGAAAGCCTCAGATCCGCCCTTTTAAGCAGATCCTCATGTATTCCCAGGGAACCTCCTATCACGAAGCAAATATTGGAGTTTCCGGAAATAAAAAAGGAATTAAGCTTCTTTGCCAGCTCCTCCGAGCCAAGCTTCTTCCCTTTGATGTCCAGTATGATTAAAATAGCCCCATCCCTGATTCTTTTTTCGAGTCTTTCCGCTTCCCGCTTCTTAACTTGAAGTTCCTGGGCGGGACTCAGGCTGTCAGGGGCCTGCTCGTCCTCAACCTCAACAATTTCAAGCTCGCAAAACCGTGAAAGCCTTTTGCTGTATTCGGCAATACCGTCCTTTAAATATTTTTCTCTCAGCTTGCCCACAGCGGCAATGGTAATTTTCATATGTATTCCGCCAAAAATAGGCTTCTCCTTTGTCACAGCTCCACAACCCGGCTTGTTCTGTCCCTCAGAACCACATCCAGGAGAATGTCTTTACCGATGACAATTTTCTTTTCCTGAAGCAAATTCAACACCGTTTGGAAGGCCAGCTCCGGAAAATTGTTCTCTCTGCTCAGATGCCCCAGCATAAAATTTCTTGTCCCTTTTTCCGCCAGATAGGCTACCACCTTGCTGGCCATTTCATTGGAGAGATGTCCCTGCTCCCCCAATATCCGCTTCTTCAGGTTCCAGGGATAGGGTCCCACCTTCAGCATTTCAACGTCGTGATTGGATTCGATTAAAAGAAGGTCACTGTTTTCCAGGTTGCTCAGCAGCTCTTTATTTATATGTCCGATGTCTGTTGCCGTCGTGAGTTTTTTATCCTTGATTAAAAAATTGAAGCCGACAGGTTCAGCCGCATCATGGGGTATAGAAAAAGCCTTTACGGGAACATCTCCGATTTCGAAATCTGCCCCCGTCTCAAAATAGACCTTGTTCTTTACATCCACAGGGCCGATAAATTGCTCCATTGCTTCCCAGGTATTTTTATTTGCATAAATGGGTATGTCAAACTTCCTGGACATGATTCCAGCACCTTTGATGTGGTCACTATGCTCATGAGAAATTAAAATCGCGCTTAATTCCAGGGGATTTTCACCAATGGAACACAGCGCGTTAACAATTCTTTTTGCACTCAAGCCCGCGTCTATCAGAACCTTTGTCCTGCCGTAGCCGACAAATAAGGAATTCCCACTGCTGCCGCTGAATAAACTGCAAAATTTAATCATATACGCCTCCGGTCACAGGATAGACACCAGACTTTTGCCTATAGCCATGAACCTGCAAATAATTTCATCCTATGTTTATGCCGGGTTGACAACTGCCGCATTTTTCACCGCCTGGCTTAGCCATGTTGAAAAAATAACTTCCCGTATGATTTCGCTACACCGCATATCATACCGATAAGCGGCCCGCGAAAAACGGGAACTGATTTTTCAATCATGCCTTATCTGTCAATACGTTTAATATCGGCCCCCAGCCGTCTTAGCTTTCCTTCGAAATCTTCATACCCTCTGTCGATGTATTTTATGTTATGTACTTCGGTTTTTCCTTCAGCAGCCAGGCCCGCCACAACCATCGCAGCCCCGGCTCTCAGGTCCGTTGCTTTTATAGGCGCTCCCCCGAGCCTGCTTCCGCCCTCTACCACAGCCATTCTTCCTTCCACCTTGATCTGTGCACCCATACGTTTTAATTCATCCACATATTGGAAGCGCGAATCCCATACACCTTCCGTTATAGTGCTTGTGCCTTCAGCCATACACAGCAGCACTGTAACCTGGGGGTGGAGATCGGTGGGAAACCCGGGATAGGGCAGCGTCTTTATATTGGCCCGGACGATTTTATCGGTACCGACGACCCGGATCCAGTCCTCTCCCTCAATGACTTTTATATTCATTTCAATCAGTTTTGCCGTCAAGGATTCCATGTGCTTGGGGATGATGTTCTTGACCGTCACATCCCCTTTCGTGGCCGCCGCTGCAACCATAAAGGTTCCTGCCTCGATCTGGTCCGGTATGATGGAATGGGAAATGTTGCTGCTAAGCTTTTTAACGCCCTTGATTTTGATGATATCCGTTCCTGCGCCTTTGACATTGGCTCCCATGGCATTGAGGAAGTTGGCTACATCCACCACATGAGGTTCTTTTGCGGCATTTTCTATAATCGTGACACCCTCGGCTTTTACCGCAGCCAGCATGAGGTTCACTGTGGCTCCTACGCTCACAACATCGAGGAATATCTGGCTGCCTACAAGCCTGTCGGCATGGAGTTTTACCACACCGTACTCCAGCTCCACGCTGGCACCAAGAGCTTCAAAGCCTTTGATGTGCTGGTCGATGGGCCTTACGCCAAAATCGCAGCCTCCCGGCAAAGCGACTTCCGCCCTGTTGAAGCGGCCCAATAAGGCTCCCAACAAGTAGTAGGAAGCCCTCATTTTCTTGATCATCTCGTATGGAGCTGTATATGTATTCACATTCTTACAGTCTATCAGGAGAGTATTTGCATCTTCAAATTGAACCTCTGCCCCCAGCTGTATCAGTATATCCTTTAATATTTTAACATCACTTATATCCGGTACATTTTCTATCCTGCAAGGACCATCGATCAGCAACGCAGCCGGTATAACCGCAACGGCCGCATTTTTTGCGCCGCTTATATACACTTCACCGTGCAATGGGTTACCACCGTTAATAACCAGTTTCTCCAACAAAAACACCCACCTCGAAAGCTTTTATCTGTAATCGTAAATATTCAATTTTAAATGGATATGTCACACAAATGTAATTATAACACTTTATGTACAGAATTAATACAAAAAATTAAAAAAGTGGATGTTATCCACTTTTTGGCAGAGAAATGCTGGTTGTCCGCTATCCCATCAGTTGAGCGTCTCCCCGGTATAGGCATTATAAAATTCGGAATTGCCGTCTTCTATTTTGATGCGCCAGACGGGGTTGATCAAGCCGGATTTGCTTCCATTCCCGCTCGCGGCCCCTTTAAAGCCCAGAGTAATCTCGGTAATGGTGGCATTCCGGCCTTTCACAAAATTATTGAGAAGTACCTGGTAAGCGGGAAGGGGCTTTTTGCTGTTGGCGGGAAGCTTCTTTATCCCCGTTACTTTGTTGTATTTGAAACAGATCTCGTTTACGCCTTCTTTGCCAAAAGTCACTGTCATTTTATTGTCAAAAATCTGGTAGTTTTCATATTTCTCTATAAATTCTACCGTCTTCGTACCGTCTTCATTTACCGTTTCACTGTCAGGTTCGAATTTCTTAATATCGCTCCCCTGCTCCTTGAGCTTTTTCTCCAATTCCTCTTTTATCTCTTCTGTACTCGACGCTTTTACGGTTTTGTCTTCGGCTCCATCTTCAAACACAAATGAATTGCCGTTTTCAAAGGTCAGCTTTTTGTCCCCTGCCGTCACAATCCCCTCTTTTATTGAATCTGCCTTTACATTGCCGTTTCCCAGAAGGGCCTTTGCAATCGAGAGCTTATCCAGGGTTACCACATCATAGCTCAGCATGACGCTTTGAGGATTGAACGAAGGTATTTGTCCCTCTGTTATCTTAATCCCCCGGGAATTAAGTATTTTGGCGGTATTGGCCAGGGTCTCCTTTGAGGCGGTATCCTCCATCCGGATGCTGATGATGTTGTACAAAAGGAACCCATTCAGCGCTATGAACATAATAATAAGGTAAATTTTTACCCTGCCCCAATCCATTATTCCGGCTCCATTCCAATAAAAATATTTTTATTGTTCTTGTTATTATCCGTAATCCCGATGATCCACGAGGGGTCAAGTCTTACCCTTTCAACGGACGGTGCAAGCATATAGCCGTAGTTGATGTCATTTACAAAATAGGCACTGTCGGTCTCCGCGGCTTTCTTTGAAATACTTTCAAACAGGTCCGCGTAACTGGTGCTGTATTTTCCTTCCTTTGCCTGTTCAAAGCTCCTCAAAAGCCAGTAGCAGTACGTAACACGGTTCTCATCGGCTTTTATGACAACCGCATTGATAAGCTTGCGGCCGGAAGCGGAATTGTCCGTCTGAACTGCCGTGGGCAGTCCATTTACCATATAATCAAACCGGAACTCCCAGGACTGGCTGGCCGTATCTTCTATGGCATCCGACAGTGCTAGTTCAATCCCTGGAATCTGGTTTTTTATTCCCTCAATAAACCTTACGGCATTTTCAAAGGATTTGCCCACATTCAATTTTTTGCTCTCCTCGACGGCCGGCAAGTATCTGTATTCCAGAATTCCATCAAAGGTCAATTTATAGAAATTGTTCAGGTTTCTGAATTCGTAGCCGTTGCCTGTATCGTAGGTATCATAGCTGGATTTTTCATTTCCGAGAATGGCTTCAGACACCAGGGTCTGATCTTCTTTGAGGGTGGCCGGCGGAAGGCTGTTTATGCTTCTGATTGCCAGAATGCTGTCCCTTCTCCCCTCACCCGAAATGAGCATATCCTTTCTGTAAGGCGCACTTGAGGCCTTGCCCATAAGATAGCTGACAGATGTCAGCACCTTCAGCCCTTTGCTTTCAGCACCGTCAATGATGGCCTTCCATTCATCCTTGCTCATCTCTCCACCGGATACCCGGATGTTGTATTTATAGATGGAGTCTTTATCGTCCAGCAGGTAGACTGTCATAATGTTATAATTGACATCGTCATAGGGCGCAATGAGAATTTTACTAAATCCGCCGGGTACCGAACCTTCAGGGGATACATTGAGGAGCCAGGACATGAAGTCACGGCGTATGGGTTTTTTGAACTCCACAATGACCGCTATGTTTTGGATGATATCAAGCCACCGGTTATCTTTGTTTGAAATTACCGAATAGTCCCCTTCGATATTTCTGGCGGTTAAAATGCTGCGCATAAGCTGCTTAGTGCTATCCCAGATTTTAATATAGTCATCGGTATTCTTTGCTAAAATCCGGTATGACCCCGTATTGAGCCCCTCCGAAGCAACAACGCTGTTAGGCTGGAAGTAGTCGCTCCTGGCCTTTTGGGCAGCATCGATCGGGTTGGAATTATGTGACATGAAAAAAAACAGGTTTAAAAAACTAGTAGGAAGCCCATGGTTTTGATATTCCCATAGGATTCCTACCTGTATTAAACTTGTTATAATCAGTATTGATATTAAATACGTCTTGAACCTCTCTTTAAATCTCAGGCTCATTGATCACACCAAATTCTTATGTATTTTACTTATTCGTACTGGGTTTAAAAAATTCCTTTACCAGGTCTGTCACACTGACGATGCCGTTCTTAATTGTCTCCTTGACGCTTTCTTTGAGTACCGTTATTGTGTAGTCGTTAATCTGGAGGTTTTTGTCCAGTTCCAGGCTGCTCACTTCCGACTTTTTATAAGCGGCGATGCGAACCTTGTTTGCTCCCAGGTCAGGCAGCTGAACTTCCTTCATGAAGATACCGGACTCACCCACATCCCACCCCGCTTCACCGTCGGTATTGGGAAAAGGTATATACTTGCCGTCTTTATTCTGAATGGCGATCTCAACCCTGATGTCTTTTACTTCTGTGTTGCCGCAAATTACGTAAGACTTTTTAAAGGTGGATTCATCCCCTTCAGGTCTTGTAATCGTGACAAGAAACTCCGATTTGGACTGCGCAGTAGAATCATAGATTACTGCCGGAACCGACGCTGCATAGGATGTAATGCAGAAACTCAATAGCATCATGCATGCCAGTACCACAAGACTTATTTTCTTAAACATACCGTAAGCACCTCTAATAAAAAATAACTTCAATTTTAACCAACTGCTTTTGTATGATATATTATGATACGCATTTTACTAGTATTATTATACAATAGTATTGTTACAAATCCATTACAGCCCATTTAAAATTGAGTTACATATTGGCAATTTTACCGTAACTTCGGTACCTTTCCCAAGTTCGCTTGTTATGGCAATCGTTCCCCCATGCCCCTGCACTATTTCCTTGGCAATAGCCAGCCCAAGCCCTGTACCGCCCAATTCCCTGGATCTTGCCTTGTCAACGCGGTAAAACCGCTCGCACACTCTCGGCAGGTCCTCCTTGGGTATGCCTTCCCCCGTATCCACTACCTTTACGTAGACCTCATGCTGGGATTTACCGATGTACACGGTGATTTTCCCTTCTTCCGGAGTATATTTTATGGCGTTGGTCAACAGGTTCAGTACCACCTGCTCAATTCGGTCCCTATCGGCAACAATGGTGGGTATGTCCCCGATAACATGACTTTCCATGCTCTGTCTCTTGTTCCGCGCCTCCAGGTGCAATTTATCGATGCAGTTTCTGGTCAGCCTTACAATATCCATCTCTTCAAAATTCCATTGGATCTGGCTGTTTTCAATCCTCGAAAGCTGCAAGAGGTCTTTTACCAGCCTGGTCATCCTGTCTGCTTCGGAATTTATGACACCCAAAAATCTTATGGCTGTCTCTTTGTCATCAATGGCTCCGTCCATCAGAGTTTCGGAGTAGGTCTTAATAGAGGTGATGGGAGTGCGCAGTTCGTGGGATACGTTGGCCACAAACTCCCTCCGCATGTTTTCCAGCCTTTGCTGCTCGGTGATGTCCTGTAGCACCACAATGAGCCCTTCGGGTTTTTTCTCCTCATCGGTGAATACGGCAAAATAGACTCTGAGGAACTTGTTCTTATAGCTTATGACCTTGTCCTCAATGCTGACGTTTTCCAGAAAGATAATGCTGTTCAATTCAAAGTCAATGCCGAATTCCCGGGTGAAATCCGAAAAGCCGAAAGCCACGTCTTCCGTCTCGCGTATGCGCTTGAATTCAGGGTTGGCATGGATTACTTCACCTTTCATGTTAAAGGCGATGACCCCATCCGTCATATAATTCAATATGGTCTCTATCTTGCTCTTTTCACTGGAAATTTCGGTGATTTTGTTCTTCAGTTCGCTGGCCATGTAATTGAAGGTCCCTGTCAGCTTGCCGATCTCATCGGAGGATCTGACCTCGATGGCCTGGTCGAAATTTCCCTCCGCCAGGCTCTGGGCCCTGCCTGCAATCCTGCTGATAGGAACGGTTATAGTCTTCGAAAGCCCATAGCCGATAACAACCGATGCAGCCACCGCCGCAACGGCGCTGAGCAGGATGATGGTGTTGAATTCACTTACCGTGTCCTGCCATTCTTCCCTGTCATACCTGAAATAAAGCACGTAATCGGAGCCAATTTTTACGGCATAGTCAAAAAAGGCACTGTTTCCCACACGGGTCAATTTGCCTTCATCGCCTACCGTTCTCCCGCTCCCGCCGCTCATGGCCTTGATCAGGTTGGGAGACTGGAATATTTCATTTTTAAAATTGGTTTGGTTTTGACTGTATTTTTTATCGGAGGACGCCGCAATCTCATTGGTGCTCACATTAATAATGGAATAACTCCTGTAATCACCTTTTACAGGATAAAAGAACTTGTCCTGCAGCTGTTTCTCCAGCGACTCCGAATTCCCCACACTGTCAAACTGCACATTCCGTAAAGCGCTCTCGATCTCCCCTTTAAATCGTTTATAGTAAGAGGATTCAACGCTTTTGTTCAGGATTACGCCCACAAACATCATCAGCGAAAGGGTAATGGATACAAAGATAAATACAAGCCTCCACTGCAGACTTTTTAATTGCATAACAGCGCCTC
>JAFADI010000023.1 GCA_023424965.1 Bacillota bacterium | reverse complement strand
ATGTCCGTTGATATTCCCAACATGGTATTTCCGCTGGTTTTCAACCCGGATATGGTGCTTTCCACGTTTACCAATAAAGAGGTGATCCTCAACAACCTGGGCGACGTTCCCGCGCCGGTGAGGATACAATTTCTGGGGGTATCCGTCAACCCTGTGGTAACCAACGTAACCACGGGGGAGCAAATCAAGGTATTCAAGGAAATACTCGCGGATGAAATCCTGGAGATCACCACGGGATATGGGGATAAACGGGTGGAGATCATCAAGCCCGACGGAACCCGGGAAAACGCCTTCCAGTACATCGACCTGTCCAGTTCCTTTTTCCAGCTGGCCGTGGGGGAGAATACCATAACCTATGACGAGGACAGCGGAGCTGATAGTGCGCAGGTGTACATCTATTACTCCAACCTGTATGTGGGGGTGTAAGTATGATTATCCGGCTTTTTGACAGCGAGCTGAACCTCGCTGGAGAGATTGACGATTTCCAGAGCTGCATCATTGCCCGCAAATATCTGGGCATTGAGACCCTGGAGATGACAATCCCGTTGCAGTCCCGGAATGCGGAAAGACTCTCCAGGTACAGCATCCTGTGGGCGGGAGAAAGAAAGGTCTTTGAGATTCTGCACCGGTCGGTGGATTATCCCGGAGTGGCCATGGTCAAGATAACGGCCTTCAGCTTTGGGAAAACGCTGGCCAAGAGGTTAACCGTCCCGCCCAATCTGGCCTACGACACTGCCACAGGAAGTGCGGACGCCGTGGTAAAGCAGTACATTCAAAATAACCTGGTATCCCCTTTGGACCCGGACAGAGCCGTACATTACATGCAAACCGCATCTGTCCGGGATGGAGCGGGGATTACCGACAGAACGCGGTACAAAAATTTGAACGATGAGGTCATGCGGGTGCTTCAGGCCGCCGGCCAGGGATATTTTTTCACCCTGGACCTGGATGAAAAGAAAATCGTATTTGACACCTATCCCGGTCTGAACAGGACCGTGGGAAATGGCCTTCATCCTCCGGCAATTTTCTCGCTGGAATATGACAATATTCTTTCACAAACCTATACGGACAGCATGGCCGACGCACAGAACCAGGTATATGTTGGAGGCCGGGGCGAAGAAGAGGACAGGATCATCGTCAGAGTAGGAGCTTTCTCCGGCATCCGGCGGTTTGAAGCCTTTCAGGATGCCCGTGACACGGAGGATGAAGGAGAACTTGTAAACCGGGGATTGGCGGGACAGAATCCCGGCGCCATGAATTTTGAGGCCAGGATAAATCCTTACGGAAACCTTACTTATCAGAAGGATTATGATCTGGGAGACCGGGTGACTGTACAGGATAAGCGTCTTGGAATAACTATGGACACACGCATTACAGAGGTAAAGGAAACCTACCAGCAGGGGCAGGCGGACGGGGTGGAAATTACCTTCGGAGAAAAATACCCGTCGTTTTTAAGCAGCATAAAAAGCCAGCAAAAACAAATCAACCAGCTGGCCAGCAGATAGGAAAGGAGAGGATTGAATGCCTTATCGGAGTGATTTTTTTAAAGCCAAGCTTGTGGCTGGTGACTATGACAGAAAATACGGCGCAGACCGGTTTGCCAACAGGTTTAAGACATTTTTTACGGATGGTGTCATCATCCCCCGTGGGGGAATCATCAGCAATGAATTAAAGGTATCCACCGTGCCAGGAACGATGAAAACCAAGGTGGAGGTGGGGAGCGCCCTTATCCAGGGGTATGGGGTTGAGGTGTATTCCGAGCCCGTAGAACTTACCCACACGGTGGGAGATCCCCTGTATGACAGAATCGACAGGGTTGTACTGGAGCTCAACCTGACCGATGAGGTCCGGGCCGTTGAGATCAAGACCTTATCCGGACTTGCAGCTGTTGTGCCTTCCGCTCCGGAACTCACCAGGAGCAATACGGTATATCAGTTAAGCCTGGCAAACATACGGATACCCGCCGCGGTGACCACCCTCAACACAGCGGTGTTGACAGACGAGCGCCAGAACAGCAGCCTGTGCGGGATCGCCAATGTGGCCATCGGAGTCACATCGGGAGAGTATGTACTGCAGGAAAACTTTGACGCCCATGTGAATGCCTCGGCGCCGCATACCGGTCACGAAACTCCTGCGGGGGCTCAGGCAAAAGTCGATGCTCATGCCGCATTGACAAACCCTCATGGGGCTACAGCAGCGGCCACCGCCAGCAGGATCATGATGCGAGATGCCAGCGGCAGGGCAAAGGTAGCTTCCCCCAGTGCGGCCGACGACATCGCCCGAAAGGATACGGTGGATGCGGTGCAGGGGAATCTGACGGCGCATGTGGGGGATAGTACAGCGCATATAACGGCGGGGGAGAGGACAACATGGAATGGGAAACTGAACGCGAGTGCAGTTGGGAATGCATCTGGGAATGTGCCCATATCCAATGGCTCTGTAAATACCAATTTGAATGCAGATTTACTGGATGGGAAACATGCAAATGAAATTAGAAGAGGTTTTCAGAATTTGTATGTTGGTTTTTCATCTAGTTATGCTGCCGTAAATGCTATATTTAAGGGTATGACAGATGCTTTTGAATTTTATTACTATTATAGTGGTACTTCAATGAGAAAAGTTAATGTTGTGACTGGGGTTGTTACAGATTTGGGAGCATGGCCTTTAGGGACTTTGTCAAGTTATCTTACCAATATAGAAATGGCTTATGTTTGCCCTAACGGTAGAGTTTTTGTATCTTTTAGTAATGATAACAGTCTTTCGCCCAACTATCAAAGAAATTTATATACGTATTATAGCGGTACTTGGACATTGATTGCTCAAATGTCACCAGGCTCGGCTTCTGGCGGCGGATATGGCTTTGGCATGGAAATAGATAATAATACTTTTCTTGTGGTTGGCTGGGTTAATTCGACTAGCGTTCCATACTATAAAATAAACATAACGACAGGCGCTGCTATATCTTCCGGTAATGTAGGAAATGGCGATGTCACGGCAACCTTATACGCTGGTCAATCATATTGGGGAGGAACTGGATACTATATACCTAGTTCTATGTCGCTTATTAAAGATGGAGACTATGTTTTGCCCCCTGTTTCGAATGTTGCTATAAAATTATCTAATATGTTGATGTATACTTCATCTGGAAAGTTTCCCGATATAACTACTTTTAATAGTTCAATGTCATCGCCTTATAGGTTTGGGTATGGCGCTAATCCAGGCGCAACGTGTAGTTATAGATGTCTAATGTCGTCCAACGGTGGAAACGGAATAAGTGTTTTTAATTTTGTGGATGGAAATCGAGTTGATGTGGTGCCGCCACCATCTTTTTCAGTGGTATTTGTTGGGGTACCAACGGATATTTCTGCTGTTTATATTGCTAATCCTGTTAATTCTTTTAAATATAATCTTAAATATTAGGAGGCGATAAATATGACTATCGAAGGCAGTATACATGAAAATTCCGGCAGCTTTGTAATTATCATAATTGATTTAGAATCAAAATTTAGGTTGGAGCAGGCCATCGATTTTCAAACCAACGAACCCATAGCAACACTTGAGCGTGCAGAGGAAATCAGGGACATGTTTATTGCCCAACTTTCTCAGGAACCTGGGGAGTATATTCCCCCTGAACCTCCACCCACCCCTAAAACAGATATTGAAATACTGAAAGAGGAAAACGCAAAACTCAGGCAGGATTTAAAGTCAACGCAAGCAGCGGTTGACTTTATTTTATTGTACTACTAATGAAGGGAGAAAAAAGATGAGCGAACCTATGGCATTATATTTGGCACAAGGAATCGAAGATGGCAGGCTGGATTACCCCATGGTAGTATCCAATGCAAAGCTGGCCAGATTCAAGGCAGATATCAACGCAATACTGATTGCCGATGGGAAGCAGGACTTGATTGTATAGGCCATGGAAGGGTACTACTCTTCGTGCTTCGTATTTGGACCAAGGCACTCCATCCAGGGTGCCTTTTTTCACCCTAAAACCAGGTGCCCGTCGCCATAGAAGGGAGGTGACAAAGTGGGATTAATAACAATCAACGGACTCCGGAATGGGATAATCCAAAATCTGAATTACCACTTCCCTGAGACTGAGATCTACAATGAAGACTCTGGCCAGCAACCCCAGAAGCCCTATTTTCTGGTCAAACTGCTGAAAGGTTCCCAGACCCAGGAGATGGGGGCCCGGTACCGCCGGGTATGCCAGTTTGACATCCAATATTTTGGCACAGGCAGCCAGGGCCTGTATGACGTGGCTGAAACACTATACGGCGCAGTGGAACAGGTCGAAGTTGACGGAGTCCGGCTTCCGGCCAGCGGCATGAGCCATGAGACCATAGACGGGATATTGCACTTTCCCGTTAATTATGCATTTCTGTTACGGAAGGATACGCCGCAAGCTCCAGTCATGCAGACCGTAGAACAGGGAGGATATGTGAAATGAGCAAAAAGACTGAGAAAGCGTACACGAAAAAGCAGTTCATGGCCTCCGGAAAATATTCCGAAGGCCGACATGATCTGCTCAATGCACTCCTGGAGGATGGGAAGACCTACACTCCTTCCCAGGTGCATGAAATTATCGAAGGATTTCTAAAAAAGGAGGAAAAGTAAATGGCAGCAGGAACATGGAACACACAAAACAAGGTACGCCCCGGGGTGTACGTCAATTTCAATTCGGAACCCCAGACGGTGGGCACTGTAGGAGAGAGGGGAATCACCACCATACCTCTGGCACTTTCCTGGGGAGAACCGGGAAAGGTGCTGGCCTTACAGGCAGGGGCTGATACCACGGCATTACTGGGGTACCCCATAACGGCTCCCCAGTTGGTTCTGGTCAGGGAGGCTCTCAAGCGGGCCAATACCCTTCTGGTTTACCGCGTCAATACCGGCGTCAAGGCGGCAGCCACCGCTGGAAATCTGACAGTCATGGCAAAATGGGGAGGAACTCGCGGCAACGACCTCACCGTCACCATCGCCGGGAACATTGACAATGAAGAACTCTTTGACGTCGCCACACGGGTTGATGGGGTTGTGGCGGACACACAAACCGTTGCAAGTATTGGAGGCCTGGTGGCCAATGACTGGGTGACCTTTTCCGGTACGGGCGCGCTGACCGAGACCGCAGGAACTCCTTTGACCGGAGGCTCCGACGGGACCGTCACCAATCAGAATTATACAGACTATCTGACGGCTATCGAAGTGTTTGACTTCAACACCATGGCGCTGCCAGTGACGGACAATACCCTGAAAGCCTTGTTTGTGGCCTTTGTCAAAAGACTCAGGGAGGAGGGGAAGAAAATCCAGGTGGTCGTTGAAAACTACCCACAGGCCGATGATGAAGGTGTCATCAGTGTGAGAAACGGCGTGGTGCTGTCGGACGGAGCAAGCCTGACTCCCGCCCAGTGCACGGCATGGGTTGCAGGGGCCACAGCGGGGGCAAAGCTTAACGAAAGCTTGACCTATGCCGCCTATGACGACGCGGTGGATGTAACGCCAAGGTATACCAACAGCCAGATCATCGACGCTCTGAAAGCCGGAGAATTTGTTTTTACGGCCAATGACAACAAGGCGGTTGTAGAGCAGGACATCAACACCCTCACAAGCTTTACTCCGGAGAAAGGCAAAGCCCTGGCGAAAAACAGGGTCATCCGGGTGCTGGATGGTGTAAACAACGACTTTGTCCGCATCTTCAGCAGTTTCTATCTGGGCAAGGTGTCCAACAATGCAGACGGCCGGAACCTGCTGAAAAACGAATGCGTAAAGTATCTGGAAAGCTTGCAGGGAATGGAAGCTGTCCAGAACTTTGACTCGCAGACGGATATCCGTATCGCGCAGGGGAATGACGGGGACAGCGTGTATATCGAAAGCTATGTACAGCCGGTAGATGCCATTGAAAAAATTTATGTAAAAGTCACAGTGGGATAAACGAAAGGGGTTGGAGAATTTGTATATGAACACACAGGATGCAATATCCGGGAAGCATGCAAAAGCTTATATTTCAATCGATGGGCGGACGGAAGAACTGTTTTACGCAAAAAAGCTGGAGTCTACCATTGAGAAGAACAAGTCCGATGTTCCCGTTCTGGGCAGGACCAATGTGGGAAAAAAGGCCGGAGGCTGGAGCGGAAGCGGCACTTTGACGGTGTACTACATTACGAGTATTTTCCGCGATCTGGTAAGGAACTACATAAAATCAGGCAAGGATTTTTATTTTGATATCACTGTTACCAATGAAGACCCCACCTCCACCGTGGGAAGACAGACCACGGTGCTGAAAAACTGCAACCTGGACAGTATTTCCGCCGCCCAGTTCGACGCCACCAGCGATGATATGATGGAAGAAGAACTGGCATTTACCTTTGACGACTACGATATTCTGGAGCAGTTCACAGAACCGGTACGGTAAGGAGGATACGGACATATGAGCGATTTACAGGCGTTTTTTGCACAAAATGCTGCAGGAAACGGAACCGAGGATTTTATTGTATCCGACAGGTTTAAGGATGGGGATGGCAGGGCCATCCCTTGGAAGCTGAGGACCATGACGGAAGCGGAAAACGAGGAAATACGGAAATCTGCCACGAGGCTGGCAAAGGGCGCAAACGGAGCAAAGGTGAAGGAAACCGTACCCGAGGAATACCTGGGGAAGCTTGTGGTGGCAAGCGTGGTTTTTCCCGATCTGAAAAATGCGGAACTCCAGAAATCCTACGGGGTGATGGGAGCCGACGCGCTGGTGAAAAAAATGCTTCTGGCCGGAGAATATTCGGCTTTGGTGCAGAAGGTCCAGGAAATCAACGGCTTTGACAGGGATATCAGCACAGCTGTTGATGAGATAAAAAACTGATCGAGGAGGGCGACAGTGAGTGGAATTACGCTTACTACGCCCTCCACAAGCTCCACATCCTTCCGTGGGAATTTGCGGACTACGGCTTCGAGCAGAAGGCGGCCGTCATGGCGCTGATTGACATCCGCGTGGAGGCAGAAAAGAAAAGCGCTGCAAAAGCCAGGAGAAAGTAAAAGTATCAAATTTAAATCATAAATGATAAACCAGAAGGTATCCTGTCCCGGGGTGCTTTCTGGTTTATACCCGAAAGGGGGTAAGGATTATGGCAACAGTGCCAGCAACTCTACAAATGTTTAATGGAACGGCCGGGTCTTTGCAAATCATAAACCGGTCCATGGACCTGATGGTATCAAAGATGTATCAGATGGAGAGCGCAGCCGGACAGAGTGCGGCTAAAACAAAAATGCTTATGGCCACAACGCAGAAGATGTCCCTTGCCGAAACCGAATTAAAACTTTCCATTGAGCAGGCCACGGCGGCTCAAACTAAATTTGGGCAGTCGGTTAAAAGCAGTAAAAGTGGAGCAGAAAAGTTATTAGGCACGGTAAAATCGGTAGGTGCAATTTCGCTTAAGCTAGCCCAGAAAGGAATGGATATAGTCGATTCTTATACGGCTTCCCAAAACCGGCTGGGCCTCATAAGCGGAGGTGACAAAAAAGAACTGCAGAATTCCGTATTTGCGGCGGCAAACAAGTCCAGAATGGACTACGGTGCCACGGCAGACACCGTTACAAACCTTGGACTGCTTGCAAAAGACAAATTTTCCAATACCAACGACGAGATTGTTTCTTTTACGGAACTGATGCAGAAATCCTTCAAGCTGGGCAGTGGATCCACAGAAGAACAAAAATCCGGCATGGATCAGGTAACGAAGGCCATGGCGTCGGGAAAGCTTGAGGGCGATGGATTTAAAGCCATTCTTGCGAGTGCGCCGATGATGGCGCAGGCAATTAGCAAATACACCGGCAAATCAACGGAGGAATTGCTTAAGATGGCGGACAATGGAGGAATTGGCGCACAGATTTTAAAAAATTCATTATTCGGTGCCGCCAAGGATATAAACGAAAAATTCAGAGAACTGCCGATGTCCTTTGCGGATGTGATGACAAATATAAAAAATACTGCCCTGCAAGCTTTCGGGCCGATCATGGAAAAAATCAGCCAACTGCTGGATTCTCCGGCGGGCAGAGCCTTTGTATCCAATATCGGGAATGCAATTAGCATAGTGGCTGTGGCCATAAATGCATTGCTGGACGGCTTGGCATGGATAGGGCAAGTAGTACATCAGAATTGGGGAATTATTGAAACTGTTCTTGTAACCATTGGTTCAGCATTAACACTATGGTCAATAACTCAAATACCCAATCTCATAAAAAAATTACAGGTTATGGTGAAAAATTTATGGGATATGGTAAAACCCATCGCTGCAGCCGCTCTAAAATTCCTGATGCTCAACTGGCCTATCCTGCTGATTGGGGCGGTGATTGGATTCCTGATTTATGCAATGATTAAATTCGGTGACACGGTTGTAAATGTAGTAGGCTTTGTCGGGGGAATCTTTGGGGTGTTATTCGCGTTGCTTTATAATAAATTTGCATTTTTCTCCAACATCGTATTGTCCATTGCCGAATTCTTTATGAATGTCTGGCATGATCCTATTTATGCGGTGAAGAAACTTTTTTACGATCTTGTGATAAATGCTCTCCAATTCATGGGCAATCTTGCCAAAGGAATTGAAAATATAATAAATAAAATACCGGGTTTGCATGTGGAAATTACCGGAGGAATGGACAATTTGCTCAACAAGCTTCAGAAGGACCGCGACAATTTAAAAAGCGAAAAAGATGTGGTTACCCTGATGCGGCACAAGCAAATAGATTATGGAGATGCTTTCAATAAAGGCCAGGATATCGGGAAGATTGCCGGTCAATGGACTGTAGACAAAGTGCAGGGGATTGCAGGGACGATCGGTGATAAAGTGAATTCCCTTTTTGGAGGAGGAAAATCTGGAGAACCGGGTACCGGTATTTATCCTAATCCCGATCCTTATAAAGGCTCCAACATAGACAAAGTCGGCGAAGTCGGAAAAATCGGCAGTACGGTGGATATCTCGTCGGAAGACCTCAAAATCATGCGGGAGCTGGCGGAAATGAAAAATATCCAGAACTTCGTATCCCTGACACCCTCGGTCAATGTCACTACGGGAGACGTACGCAGCGAATCGGATATCGATACCATCATATCGAGGATAAAGAACTATATGGAGGTCGAATTGGTGTCCTCGGCGCAGGGGGTGCATTCCTAATGGCATACAGCCTATGGCTCAGCTACAACAACCAGCAGGAGGGCTTCCAGCTTCCCATCAATCCCGGCAGCATTGAAATGGGGGATGGAGGCAACGGGCAGACCTATGATGTGGTAGGGCTGGGAGAAATCAATGTCATCAAAAGCCCCAAGCTCACGGAATACTCGTTCAGCGGGATTCTGCCGGCGGACAAATACCATTTTGTGTCTGCGGAAAAGCTTTTTGACCCGAAGGACTATATTGACTACATCACCAGGTGGATGGCGACAAAACGGCCCATCCGCTTTGTCTTTACCGGAGACAGCTTTGAGATAAACGTAGCGGCAAGCATCGAGGCCTTCGACTGGAAGGAAGTAGCGGGAAGCGGCGGTGATGTGGAGTATACGCTGAAGCTTAAAAAGTATTTATTCTATGCTCCCCAAAAGGTATCTATCATCACCAAATCCGACAGCACAACCACCATTGCCAAGGCCGATGTCCCAAGGGAATCCGACAGGGAAACACCTGCAACCTATACAATGGTGGCGGGGGACAGTCTTTGGGCGGTGGCGCAAAAGGTACTGGGGAACGGGGCCAGATGGATGGAGCTGCAAAAGCTTAATAACATACCCGATGCAAGACTTAAAAGTCTGGCTGTGGGAACGGTACTTAAATTGCCGGTGAAGGGGAGGTAAGGGAATATGTTTGAGGTATTGCTCGACAACCGTAACGGCAACACATGGAACCTGGGGGAAGTTGCATCGGATATCACCTGGAAAACCAGCCGCATCGGAAAGCCCGGAAGCCTGGAATTCACCCTGATAAAAAACGGATTGTACCAGGACCCGGCTTTTCAATACAACAACGGCGACATCGTGTCCGTCCGGAAAGACGGTGCAAATGTCTTTTGGGGCTACATATTTTCCATCGATACCGGAAGGGATGAGGCGGTAAAAATAACTGCCTATGACCAGATCCGATACCTCATGAATAAGCAAACCTATGCCTTTGAGAATGTGACGATAGCGGAGGTGTTGAAAAAGATCGCCGGGGACTTCCAGCTCAAGCTGGGAAGAGTGGAGGATACAAGGTATAGGATACCAGCCATGCTTGAGGACGGTCAGACCCTGATCGATATTATTTGTAAAGCGCTGACCCTTACCTTGATCAACGGAGGCGAAAACTATTTCCTGTTTGACGATTTTGGAGAGCTGTCTTTGCGCAAGTCCAGCGACTATCTGCTGGATTTCTATCTCGGTACGCGCAGCTTGATGGTTGACTACAGCGCCAGCCGGTCCATCGACTCGGATACCTACAATCGTATCAAGCTGTACAAGGACAACAACAGCACCGGCAAGCGAGAGATCTATGAGATACAGGACAGCAGTACCATTGCAAAATGGGGGATCCTGCAAATGTATGAAAGCGTAGAGGAAAACAAAAACCTTGCGCAGATTAATGAACTGCTAACCAATCTGATGATTCTCAAAAACAGGGAAACAAAATCGCTGAAGCTCGAAGCCATCGGCGATACCCGGGTAAGGGCCGGCTGCTATGTGCCCGTCGTGATCGAAGAGTTCAATATCAATCAGCCGTTTTTAATAGAGGAATGCACACACCGGTTTGATGGAGCAAACCACACAATGAGTCTGGAATTGAAGGTGATTTAATGAGCAGCTTACTTGATACGATCAAAAAGGCAAGTATTGCAGCTGCGGAAGCCACAGGACCACTGGCAGTCATGTACGGGGAGATTGTCACGGTAGATCCGCTGAGCGTAAAGGTGGATCAACGGTTTACACTGACTTCCGGGTTTTTAGTGGTGCCGGAGAGCCTTGTGCGGTATGAGGCAGATTTGAAGCATAAACATCAGTATGCAGGCAGTGATACAAGCGAGGCTCTGACGGGAAAGCTTGTAATCCGGTACGGCCTGCAAGAGGGCGACAAGGTAATCCTGTTGCGGGTACAGGGCGGCCAGCAATATATAATATTGGACAAGGTGGTGAGCGAATGATCCCTCAAGGTGGAATCACCAATGCAGCGGTACAGGAGGTAATCCAGCCATCCCTTACATGGAAGCTGGACATGGAGAAGGGAAAAATAGCCGGAAAAATCGACGGCCTGCAGGCAGTGAAGCAGGCCGTTTTTTGTGCCTTGAACACGGAACGGTATAAGTATCTGATTCACACATGGAATTATGGAGCGGAGTTCGACGGCTTGATCGGTAAAAATCCCGGATATGTGAGGTCTGAAATAAGACGCCGGATAGAAGAGGCGCTTACACAGGATGACCGCATCCGGGGAATTGAAGATTTGCAGGTAGCCGTATCCGGGAACGGCCTTCTGGCCAGCTTTGTCGTCCGGAGTGACTACGGAAATTTTGAGTACACCCAGGAGGTGAAAGTCTGATGTATGAAGCAATGACCTATGAATATATTTTGAACCGGATGCTGTCCCGGGTATCAGATACCGTGGACAAACGGGAGGGCGGAGTCATCTATGCGGCGCTAGCCCCGGCGGCTGTGGAACTGGCACAAATGTATGCCGATATGGAGATCAATCTACACCTTGGCTTTGCCACTACATCCAGTGGAGAATATTTGGCCCTAAGGGCGGAAGAGATGGGCATAAAAAGAGCCTTAGCCACGAGAGCCAGACGCAAGGGGCTGTTTTACGCCTCCGGTTCCATCCCCATGGATGTGCCCATCGGCAGCCGTTATTCCATCGAAGCGGTCAACTATGTAGTGCTTGGCCGGATCGATAAGGGACAGTTTGTGCTGGAGTGCGAAAAGGCTGGAGAGATAGGCAATATGCCGGTTGGCGACATGCTGCCCATCGACCATGTGGTCGGTCTGGCCCGGGCCCAATTGGCAGAGATTCTGACGGCAGGAAATGAGGAAGAAAGCGACGAAAAGCTGCTGGATGAATACCAGTTGCGCGTCCGGCAGCCGGCGACCTCAGGGAATATCCACCAGTACAAGCAGTGGGCCCTTGAGGTTGCCGGAGCGGGGGCAGCAAGGATATTTCCCCTGTGGAATGGCCCCGGCACCGTCAAGGTGGTCATCGTGGATACCGACAGACAACCCGCGGGAGCTGCCGTTGTGGCGGAGACGGCCGTCCATATTGAGACCGTGCGGCCTGTTGGGGCAGCCGTAACGGTGGTGTCAGGAACAGGAAAAGCAATGAATGTGTCAGCGGTACTTACCCTGGCTGCAGGATATACCTTGCAGGGAGTGGAGGAGGGGTTCACACAGTTGCTAATCAACTATTTCAAAAGCATTGCTTTTGAGGTGAACTATGTCAGCTATGCCAGGATTGGCACCTTGCTTTTGAGCGTACCCGGAGTGCTGGACTATGCGGGGATGCTTTTAAACGGCGGTACGGGCAATGTAGCGCTGCTGGATGAGGAAATTCCGGTGCTGGGCACAGTGGAACTGGAGGTGTAGACCATGATACAGGGACAACACGGGTATAATGCATTGCAGGAGACCTATATTCCCGACCTTATGGCATACCTCCCTCCCCACTATGCAGAACTACGGGAAATGCAGGAGCTCCATGGGACAGTTGGGGAAGAAATTGGTCGGAGCAGGCAGACGGTGAATGAGCTGCTGGACCAACAGTTTATTGCCACGGCCACATGGGGTTTGGACCTATGGGAACGGGAGTTGGGGATTGCTACCGACCACAGCAAGTCTTATGAACGCCGGAGGGAAATCCTGCTGGCGAAGCTGCGGGGTGTAGGTACCACTACCGGCGAGATGGTCCGGCGAGTGGCCGCTGCTTTCTCCGGTGGCGACGTGGAGGTCATCGAGCACCCGGAGGAATACCGGTTTGAAATACGGTTTATCGGGGTGAAGGGCATCCCCCCCAACATGCCTGGGCTGATGCAGGCCATTGAGCAAATCAAGCCGGCCCATCTTGGAGCCATTTACACTTTTCGATATTTAATCTGGGATGAACTGGATGCCATAAATGCAACCTGGGAGATGATCGATGCGAAGAATCTGACCTGGGATGAATATGAAACAGGAGGGTGGTTATATGCCTGATATAACAACAAAACTGGGGTTGAAAAAACCCCTTGGACATGAAATAGCCAACAGAGCAAGCTATAATGAAAACCTTGATATCATCGACGCCGCCACAGCTAGCCAGAGCCAGGTGGACGAAATTATATCCGCTGTGACGGTGGTGGAGGATCAGGTAGAGGACCTCAAAAACAAGGTCATGGGCGGCGTAAAGCATACCCCTGCCCTCACATGGGGCATAAACCACATACAGCACAATGGTGAAACGCCTGTACCGTTTTATATGCGGGTACAGGGAAATGACTATGTGAATTTGCTGGGTGGTATTGGTGGAAATTGTGAAGATATAAATAAATGGACTTATTTACTTGGAAATTCATCTTCAAACAGCGCTCTATCAACAACACAAAAGAAATCGGGAAGTTATAGTATAAAGTTTGCCAATACTAGTGAAAATCATGGAAGAGTTATAGATAATATTCCGCTTACCTCATCTAAATATTATATGGTATCAGCATGGATTTATATCGAGAGCTATACAAATGGAAGTATTAGGATAGCTGCATCTGACGGCGGTGGTTGGTTAAATCCTATATATGGTATAGCTGATAATACTAAAATTAATCAATGGCAACGTGTAGTGTGCAGATTCACAGGCAAAAACAGCCTCAGGATTGGTATAATAAATGGTGCAACATCTACGTTAGTTGCTTATGTTGACGAGGTTATGCTCAATGAAATCTCTGCGGCTGATGATGCGCTTTCGGATGCCGAGCTTATGAAGAAATATCCCTACGTCGACAGTGACGGTGTACTGGAGAACTTGTACCTGGAGAACCGCGAGAATAACCTTATTGAAAATGGTAATTGTGAGGATGGTGTTTCTGGCTGGCGAAGAAGTGATGAAATCCTTTCATTTACCGTCACTAATAATAAATTTGCTATGATACCAGTTACTACCGGAAGTAGATATGTATACCGATCTGTACCAGTAGAACCGAATAAGGATTATTACATTTCAGCAAATATGAGCGCAACTTCTGGGACTACTATGTTACATGTTAGGGACTATTATACCTGGGCACTACTTAAAACTGAGGTTGGAACATTTAATTCTGGTAATACTACAATGATAAGTGTTCTATTAAGTGGTAGTGTAGATACCGCAACTTATACGTTTGATTCCATCATGCTTGTTCCAGGAACTACCCCACCCACCTCCTACAAGTCATGCGTAAGGCGGTTCATTTCACTGGAAACCAAACTCACAAAGGATGATGTAATAGAGCTTGGTGGTATCAAACAGCCTGATGGAAGTATCGTTTACAATGGGAAGGTTAATGGACACAAATGGTGGAAGGACAGGAAACTATTAGGCAAGGACTATGATTGGCAATTTTCTGCTGATAGAACAGGGTTTAAAGCAATAATGACACCGTTAAACACATTTAATTTTCCATATTCAGGAGCGACGGCGCGTGTATTTAAATATGACGGGAAGATTATGGTGTACGATGGTGGCGCAATGACGATCGACTCTTATATCAATTATGCTGACGGTAGGTTCTTGCTGTGTGTCGCGGATTCTGCCTCCGGCTGGGCTGAGTTAATAGACCCAAACGCACTTGAAATTAAAGCCTATATGAATGGCTGGAAAGCAAGAACAACTAAGAATAATAGATATGTATTGTGGACTAATATCATAGATGGGGATTATCCGAGTATTGCACCACAAACGACTTTGTCTGTTAGTATAACGACCAGTACTAACACATTTACTGTAACAGATGCTACAAAATTTTCTATAGGTAATACCATATTTGTAGAAGCTGATAATGGCGGTGGATATATTCAAACAATAACGAACATAAGTGGAAATGTAATATCTTCATCTGAGGGAATTTCTGGAAATACTACTCCGTGTAGTGCAGGAACAAAAGTTGTTGTATGCGATAATGCTACAACTAATAATCTTGCAACATGGTGCTCACAGAATGTTGCTTCTGGCTACGAAGGTTACAAACTCCGCTACAAACTCCAAAATCCAGAACCTATCACAGATATCAACGTACCTCGTAAGGGTGACCTGTGGAGCCTTGTGCCGGGTAATAATAATGTATATTTGGACAGTGGCAGGGTGATCGGTGAGGTTGCTAATCCTGAGTTGTTTTCAACTACAGATTACTTCATAAATCGCTATGTATTACCGTCAAATGTAAGTAGTGCCCTAAGAAATAAGGTTGAAATAATTCAAGCAATAAAAAAGAATGGTATCTATGATAATCTTTGGGTCATTGCAAATAATGCAGCATCGTATGGAAATCAGAGGGCGGGTATACCTGTGGCCAACTATGACACCAACGCCACTTATGTCGTTGACTACCAAATCCTCAATACATTGCATGCCTACCAGTCCGCCGCAGAAATCTCCATGGAGTACACGGCAGATATGGCAAGCAGCATCGAAAGGGCAATCAAGCTGGCGGAGGGAAAGCAGCGGGCAAGTAGCACACTGGATAATGTTGATGCTATGAGTATTTATGAGAGAATCATTTATACACCGTCCAACTACTGTTCGTGGGCATATAATGGAGCAACTGCTCTTTATGTTCAAGTTCCCATACAATTTACTGTGCTGAAGGATACAATTCCAAAGATAACAATAAAAAGTCTTCACTTATTGGATGGTCCTGCTGGTAATAATCTTACGGCCCAAGGCAAGGCAACAATAAGTTCAATAATTATAACCAGAGTAAAAGCCAGCATTCATTTCATTGTGACTGATCCAGACACAATCACGTCAATAAAGAATTATGGCGTTCGGGCATATGGCATAGACATTATTGCAGATTGTAAAGGGGTGATATAATGCTTAAATTTGATTTTGATAATGGAAATGTGTACGATGATGATATCCTTCTTGGAAAACTCGAAGACACTATAAATATCGTGGACTCTATAATGACCTTTGTTGATAAAAATGGTGCACAACATGCCGCACCTTCTGAATACTGGGGCCCAGGCGCCCAGGCCATTGCAGTAGCCTGGCGCGAGCTGTACCCCAACGGGAAGCCCGTCGAGACGCCGGAGCCTGGACCATCTATCCCCACACCGGAGGAACGAATTATGCAGTTGGAAAACGACACCCTGACAGCTTTTGAAGCCATTGCAGAAATATACGAAATGATGATCGGAGGTGGGGACTGATGGCGCAAGTATATTACACCCTTATCAAAGCAAAACGGAGGAATATAACCCAGGTGCCGGACACCGGAACGCTGCAGACGGATGTACTGGCCCTACTGGAGGCCGATGGACTGGATGGGTATGGAAACCCACTTTCAACGGAACCGGCTGCGTAGGTAGCCGGTATTTTTATGCCCTGGGCCATAGGCCCGGGGTTTTTACATTTTCCCCTAAAAGGAGGGATAAACACATGACCGACGAATTTCACAAGGCACTTTGCGACAACAAGCACGACGCCATCAAGGATCGGCTGGACCACCACCATAAATGGCTTGCGGAGCACGAAGAGAAGATTGACCAGTTGGACAGATCCGACGCCAAAAACACCCAGGCCATTGACGATTTGTGTGAGCAGATGAGCGGCCTCACAAAAGCCATCTGGGGCCTGGTGTCCATTGTGGCCACGGCGCTGGTGGGTTTCTTCATGCTTGCGGCCCAGAGGGGGCTGATCAAATGAAGCAGGAGGGACAATTTCTGCTGTTTACACGGGAAGAGTTCAAAAGCTGGCTTTTCAATAGCCAATTTAAACGCAAGGTGAAGCTGATTCAGAACCACCATACCTACCTTCCGGATTATCAATCCTTTAGCGGCAGCAACCACTTCGACATGCTCAATAGTATGCGCGATTACCATATCAAGCAGGAAGGTTTTGCGGATATAGCCCAGAACCTCACGACCTTCCCTGATGGAACGATTGCACTGTGCCGGAATTTTGAGCGGGATCCCGCCGGCATATACGGAGCCAATACGGGGGCGATCTGTATTGAGCATGTAGGAAACTTTAACAAAGACAACATGACCGAAGAACATAAAAAGAGCATTGTTTTCCTGAATTCGGTATTGTGTATATGTTTCGGCCTCACACCCGGCACGGATGCAGTCGTATATCACCACTGGTACGACCTGGATACAGGTAGAAGGACAAACGGCACGGGCCTGACAAAGACCTGTCCAGGTATAAAGTTTTTCGGGGGAAATACAGTAGAGGCTTGTCAGGCAAATTTTATACCCCTCATCAAAAACGCGATTGGAGGAAGCAGCATGGAGTGGAAAGAAATTATAAAAAAGGTGGCGTCATCACCGGAGGAATGGGAAAAAGCCATTGAAGCGGCGATAAATGCCGCAAAAGCCGACGGGGATCTGGGGGCCTTGGAGATATTCCGGTTTTTGCCCCAACTGATCGAAAAGATTTACAATGCGAAAGGAGCATAGTTGTGAAAGAGAAGATAACAAAACTGATTGACGTGAAAACCATCATCACCCTTTCCATCATATGGGCGGTGATTGGCCTGGCGTACATGGGAAGCATCAGTGCCGACAGCATAAAAGACATGGCCCTCATGGTGGTGGGCTACTTTTTTGGGGTGAAGAAAGCGGTGTCAATATAGCTTCCCACCGCATCCCGTCCGTATCACAAAATCAAAAAACAGGGTATAATATAAATACCGTATGGCTTCATGAGTGAAGCTCCTGATTTAAACGATGCGGCTGTCATACACAATTTGCGAAAGAGTGGGAAAGAAATGATCGACTTCCAATACCTCCGGGAACGGAACAAAGAAAAGCTTGCCCGGCTCAATCTGCCTTCATGGAAGCCCAGGGGAAAGCTCCTTGTATATGACCTTGAAACCCCCAGGCCCGGCGAATACTATAAATTTGTGCTGAGGGACGATGACCACCGGGGATCCCACGGGAATTTCTGCGGGCAGGTGGTCCGCATCGTGGGCGGTGACGAACTGGAGCTTTACATCTGCGGCAGCGGCAGCAGCTTTGAGGAAGTGATCCATTGGGCCATGGAGAACGGCGTCCGGGTGATCAACGCCTCCTGG
Source organism: Bacillota bacterium (assembly GCA_023424965.1). Taxonomy (GTDB): domain Bacteria; phylum Bacillota; class Clostridia; order Acetivibrionales; family JAFADI01; genus JAFADI01. The sequence continues at coordinate 3,068 of JAFADI010000023.1, read as the reverse complement.
AGCGGAGGCGCACCGGAGTTTTGTGATTTTTACCTGAAAAGGTACACCGAATGGGGAGGGATCTTTGTGGCGGCGGCAGGCAATCATGCCAACTGCGCCGTAGACTATCCCGCCCGCTCGGAATACGCCCTTGCCGTAAGCTCTACTTATGGTGACAACTGCTACGGCCCTGAAATCGACATCACGGCCGACAGAAATTACTGGATCAAAACCATTGACGGGCTGGACAATCCCTTTGACGGCACAAGCTGTGCCACCCCTGTCATTGCCGCATGTGTGCTGTACATCCTTGAGGCTTATCCCCACTACAAGCTTAAGGATGTGATGCAGTTTTTGCAGGACAACAGTGTTCCCCTGGAAAGGGAATACAACAGGTTCTTTCACTTCCCGGACAATTTTGAAAAGGGAAACTTTTCTGCTTCACCTGTGAGCCCGGTAAAGGCTTTCTTGAAAGCCCTGGGTTTTTTCAGGTAACCTTTCTGCTCAGTCGTATTCCACCCGTACCTCAATATCCTGATCATAATTTCCGAAACCTTTGCCAAAGATGTTTATTCCGCCGGGGTTTCTTGCATTTGCAGGAACTTCAATCCGGAGGGACAAATCCTTCCCGTATTCCATTGGGATATGCTCCAGAGAAATTTTGGATAGCTCGATCCCGTCCATAAAACTGCCGGTGTGCGTTATCCTCAATGTTTTCAGCAGTCCATACTGGGTGCCGGACCTCCACCAGGCAGGGGTGTAAATTCCTTTCGAAGCCCCGAAATCTCCGGGACTTGTCCACATTCCCAGCAATACGCCGTTGATATAAAAGTGAATGTCCGAAGGCCAATTTTCATTGTAAGAGGGGTACTCGGAGCAGATTTCCATCACAATCTCCATTGCCTGGACCGAACGGGAGGAGACAATGTAGCTGGGAATCGTGTATTCCACCCAGCCGGTCTGGAACCAGAGCAGGGCAGCGTTGACCTTCTCAGGGTTGCTGAAGTAGCGGGGGTCGTCGCAGATGCCGATAAGCCTGGCGGTGGAGGCCAGACCGCAGGTGGGCGTGACATCATGGGCGGCGAACTGGCCGATAGGGATGGAAACCCTGTCATACCGGCTTTCTGCAGACTCCTTTTGAAAAGACAGCACGATCTCCCCGGAGCAGAGGGAACTCAATTTCTGCAGGCCCCTTTTGCCCGGAATATTCTGCGTGGTGATAAAGCCTGCCCTTTCAAGCATGTTGATATGGCGCGTAGTGATGGCGGAAGAGATATTCAAAAGCTTTGCAAGCTCTCCGATGTTTTTGGGCCCATCCGCCAGAAGCTCAAGAATGCGTATCCTTGTTTTCGACGACAGGCACTCAAAAAACTTCATATTGTCTGTGCTTACCGTAACCTTCATAGTGCTCCTTATAGAGATGAATGATTTATTGGCGTATCTCATTACAATTATATAACTTGTGGGTTAATTAGTAAAGCGGAATATGCCGGCTTTTTATACTGCGTATGTTTAAACTATATAGTTTGAACCAGAGGATTCATGCACGGAATGTATAAAAGATTTCTCTTCAAAAGCTGTATGGCGTGATTGACATCGATCACCTGATGCATTTATAATATTTAATATATGGGTTATATCATTAACCTTAAAGTTAAATATATGGAGTGATATCTTATGCAGACAGACATTTCCCGCCCCGAATATCCCAGACCGGATTTCCAAAGGCCTGTATGGCTGAATTTGAACGGAGAATGGGACTTTGAGTTTGACGACGCGCGTACCGGGCTGAAAGAAAAATGGTTTACAGGGCAAAAGCCTTTTTCAAAGAAAATCCGTGTTCCCTTTGCTTACCAGAGTGAACTGAGCGGAATTGGGGACAGGGCCTTTCATGATGCCGTGTGGTATTGCAGGAGGTTCATCCTGCCGGAAGACTTTTGCGGGAAGAGAGTTTTCCTTCACTTTGGAGCCGTAGACTATCTGGCGGACGTGTGGGTGAACGGACAGCATGTGACCTCCCATGAGGGCGGACATACCCCCTTCCATTCGGAGATTACCCACCTCCTTGAGGCCGGGGAAAATATCCTTGTGGTGAAAGCTGAAGACTTTTCCACGGATATTACCCTGCCCAGGGGCAAGCAGTACTGGAAAGAAAAGTCGGAAGTGATCTGGTATACCAACACCACCGGCATATGGCAGACGGTATGGCTGGAAGCCGTGGGGGATGCATATATCGAGACGGTCAGGTTCACTCCCCATATCGACACCTGTGAAGTGGAGCTTGAAGCGGCCTTCCAGAACCTGGACCCGGGGAAGAAAAACCAATTGAAGGTGGAAGTGTTTTTTGACGGAAGTGGTATCTGCGAAGATTTTTACCAGGTAAAAGCCGGTTCAGAAACGAGAAGGATACGCCTGCACGAATTCAATGAACACCATGTAGCCCATCTCTGGACGCCGGAAACCCCCCACCTGTATGATGTAAAGCTTACGCTGCTGAGTGGCGGTGAAAGCTGTGACGAAGTCGCAAGCTACTTTGGCATGCGCAAGGTGTCCATCGAGAAAGGGAAGCTGTGCCTCAACAACCGGCCCTATTATTTGAAGCTGGTACTGGACCAGGGGTACTTTCCCGATGGAATCCTTACTCCGCCTTCCGATGAGGCCATCCGGAGGGACATTGAACTGACCAGGGCCATGGGCTTCAACGGCGTCCGCAAGCACCAGAAGGTGGAGGATCCCCGGTTCCTGTACTGGTGTGACAGGCTGGGGCTCATTGTATGGGGAGAGATGGCCAATGCGCTGGATTTCTCAAAGGAATATATCCATAAATTCACAAAAGAGTGGATGAGCGTCATTGACAGAGACTACAGCCATCCCTGCATTATAGCGTGGGTTCCCCTCAATGAAAGCTGGGGAGTTCCCAAAATCCTCACCGAGGAGGTACAGCAGCACCATGCCATGGCGATGTACCATCTGACCAAATCCCTGGACTCTACCAGGCCGGTGGTGTCCAACGACGGCTGGGAGCTGGTGGAGACCGACCTGTGCAATATCCATGACTATGAATGGCGGCAGGATGTACTTGAAGAGCG
>JAFADI010000226.1 GCA_023424965.1 Bacillota bacterium | reverse complement strand
AGTGATTTGATGCAGCTTTCAAAGCAGCCCCTGTATGACAACAACTTCTTCCCGGCACTTAAAATAGCCGGGAATGCAAAGGGGAAAGGGGATGCAGATAGTGGGGAAAGTGAAACGCAGGCGGGGCCGAAGGAAAAAAGCAGGTATATTTCCAACCTGCCTCCCGAAGTGAACGAGTTCTTTTCTAATTTATTGAATGAAATCGTCCAATCAAAGCAATATCTGCATTCGGATTTTATTTTTGATGAAACCGGCAAGGTGCTTTCCTACGTAATGATTAACGGGGTGCTGTTTGACCCCTACAACCCGTGGGAAAAGGACTGGTTCAAGAAAGCCATTGAACAAAAGGGCGCCCCCGTTGTTTCCGAGAGCACCAAGTTTTTGAACTCCTACATGGTCAGGGCAGACAATCTGATCGCATTTTCCGTTTCCAGGGCCCTGGTGGACCCGGGGAACGGAGAAATTCTCGGGGTCATCAGCATTTTTTCAAACATAGAGATATTGCGGAATGAGTGCAGGAAAATCCAGTCCATCAAAGGCGAGAAAATTTTTATTATCGACCCCAACGGCTCGGTGATCTATGATATCGACGAGGAAAACATCACAAAGTCCGTAAAGGACCCCGAGCTGGGGTTGGAGTTTTTAAAGGGGATGGATTGGGACAACAAAAATGTTTCCCTGTCAGTGAACGGGAAAAGGTATTTAATCATGAGTTCGGACATAGAGGTGCCCCAATGGCGGTTTGTGCGGATTATTCCGGAGGATGAACTGTATACCAATGTTCAAAAGGTTCAAATCCGGCTGATTGTCCTTGCCCTGGTGTTTACTTTGCTGTCCCTGGCCTCTTCAATCGGCATGTCGTACGGGATTACCAAGCCGTTAAAACGGTTGATTTCCACCATGAAAGTCATCGAAAAGGGAGACCTGTCCATCCGCTTCAAGGTAAAAAACAACGATGAAATCGGACAGCTGGGCAAAAGCTTCAACAACATGATCAGCGAGGTCAATACCCTTATCCATGACGTATACATAACAAATACCAGGAAGAAAGAGGCGGAATTGAATGCCCTGCAGGCGCAGATCAATCCCCATTTCATCTATAACACCCTGGAATCCATCCGGATGATGGCGGTGGTAAACGATGACGGGGATACTTCAGAGATGCTGTCGATTCTCGGGAAGCTGCTGAGGTATAGCATCAATACAAAGAATCAGCTGGTGACCGTAAAGGAAGAAATGGACCACCTGAAAAATTATCTGGTGCTGCAAAACCACCGGTTTGAAGACAAATTTGAATTGAGTCTGGATATCAGGGAAGATCTGTATGACATCAACATTATCAAGCTGGTGTTCCAACCGATTGTTGAGAATGCCATCTACCATGCCCTTGAAACGACAGACGGCAACGGGGTCATAAAGATCCGGGGAGGGGAATGGGATGGAAGCGTCTTCTTTGAGATCGAGGACAATGGGATCGGCATGTCGGAAGAGCAGCTGGAAAAGCTGGTGCAGCGTGCCAACGACTTTACGGCCGGGCAAGGCAGTTCAAGAGGGGTGGGCCTTAGAAACGTGAATGAAAGGATAAAGCTTTATTATGGAGAGCGCTGCGGATTGAAAATACACAGCGAATTGGGAAAAGGCACGGTTGTAAGATTGGAACTGCCCGACAAGGAAAGCATGAACAGGCTTGAAATCAACTAAAGCTCAATTGGCCGGAAATCCAACGATATTGTATTCCCAGGAGTGGTGTTATGCTTAAAATACTGGTTGTAGACGATGAAAAAATTATCAGGAAAGGCTTGATCAAAATAATTACTGCCTTAGGGGAGGACTTTCAGGTGACCGGTGAAGCGTCCAACGGGGTTGAGGCCCTGGAGATGGTTGAAAGTGAAAATCCCCATATCGTGATAACCGACATTAAAATGCCCAAAATGGACGGCATTGAGCTGGTAAAGAATCTGGAAAAGCGTTTTCCGAAGGTGAGGAAAGTAGTTTTAAGCGGGTTTGACGAATTCAACTATGTACGCGATACCATGAAGAACGGTGCAATGGATTATTTGCTCAAGCCCATCGATGTGGGACAATTGACCGGGCTGCTGGGAAAGATTGCGGCGGATATAAAGACGGAGAACGAACGGAACCTGAATGTGCTGAACCTCAAGATAAAGCTCAATGAAAGCCTGCCCCTTCTTAAAGAGCAGTTTATCTATGAACTGATCTGTGAGGGAAAGTACAGCTCTCCGGAAGAGGTTGAAAAAAAGCTGCAATACTATAATCTGCGGATATCGGAAGGGCTCTATCATATTTTGATTGTGAGTATGGACAATTACAGGTATCTGTATGAGGAGCTGGGCTCCGAACAGTCAAAAATAAACGCCTTTATCGTGCGGAACATTGCGGAAGAATCGGTATCCCGGTTCACCAGCTTTTTTTCCTTTATGGATGACGCCGGACTGGTCATTGCATGTTCGAGCCCTGAAACCGGCAAGGGATTGATTGACAGGGTGGCGGGTGAAATTTCGGACAACCTGAAAAAATATACCGGCCTGCGGTTCACCATCAGCCTGGGAAAGCCCGTAGACAGCCTTACAAAGCTGAAAGAGAGCTATGACAGCTCCGTTAAAGCTTTGTCGGGCAGATTTTATATGGAGGATTCGAAGGTAATCAGGTACGACGAAGGGAAAAAGCCCTATCATAAAAATTCCCTGGAGGGTTTGGCGGAAAAATTCGAAATACAGTTGAAGAACTGTGCGGATATGGCCAGTGAGAAACAAATTCCCGCCGTTATGGATGAATTTTGTTCCAAACTCAAGGAAATGAACGTAGAGCCTGAGGAAGCCGTCAAAGCGTTTGGGGATACCTTCGCAAAATTGCAGCTTGAAAATACGAAATTCAAAGAGGCGGTGGTTGAGAGCTACGGCTCCAACTACTCCTTTTCAAAAAGCCTGGATTTGTTTGATACCCTTGACGAGATAAAAAAGTATGCCTGTGCGGTCTATACGGAAGTTATCTGTAAGATGCAGGCCATGTTCAGCCGGAAGGACAAGAAGCTCATCGAGGTGGTGAAGGACCACATCACCAGGCATTACAGTGAAGATATCACACTGAACAAAGTCGCCGAGCTTGTATATGTAAATCCAAACTACCTGTCGGAGATATTTAAGGCCCAGACGGGAGAAAGCTTCGTTGACTATTTTACACGGGTAAGAATAGAAAAAGCGAAGGAACTGCTCAAGGACATCCGGGTAAAAACCTACGAGGTTGGGGCGCTTGTCGGATATGACGATCCACCCTACTTCAGCAAGGTTTTTAAGAAGGTGGTCGGTGTATCGCCCACGGAATACAGGAACCTTGTGAGGTAAAATCCCCGCTGAGGCTCAAAATGTCTGAGACTGCTGAAAAAGTGCCGTTCTGTTTTATAAAAGACCGGCACTTTTCTTTTTACAGATGGCGTAGATATGACAAGAAAGCTTAAGATTTTGCATTCATAGAAGCCAGGGGGATATTTTATGATAGAATCAGGCAACGATGCAAAGCACGCCAGGCCTTTAGATTTCGAAATAAAGAAATAAAAGGGAGGAAAAAATGCAATACGGAAAATTCAACGATGAAACGAAGGAATATGAAATCTACAATCCCAAGCTTCCGGCACCGTGGGGAAACTATCTGTCCAACAAGACCTATACCTGCCTTATCTCTCACACGGCGGGAGGCTATAGCTTCTATAAGGATCCAAGGGATTTCCGGCTGATAAGATACCGTTTCAACAACGTTCCGGCCGACAGGCCCGGAAGGTATATTTACCTTAAAGAAGGCAATGAAACCTGGTCCCCCATGCTGATGCCCCTCATGAAGGACATCAATACCTACCGGTGCGCCCACGGACTCGGGTATACAAGGATTGAAGGGGAGTATGGGGGCTTGAAGGCGGAGGTGACCTATTTTGTCCCCCTCGAAGGAAACATTGAAATCTGGAAGGTCAGGCTGGTAAACAACAGCCCGAAGAAAAAGGAGATCTCTCTTTACCCCTATGTGGAATTCTCTTTTTGGAACGTCAATGAAGACCTTAACATACAATGGGTCCCCAACAACGTAATGGCGGACTTTGAAGACGGAATCATTTTCAACAAATACCTTGAGCGCCACCCCATGGTGGGCAGCCCCGATCCATACTACCAGGGTGACAGGCCGGGATGGGCCTTCTTTACCATGAATGCCGGGGTGGAAAGCCATGAACTGGACCGGGACGTGTTTATCGGAAACTATAATTCGGAGGACAACCCGGCGGGACTTACCGGAGAAAGGCTTACAAACTCCCGGATGCGGGGAGGGAATGCCTGCGGAGCGCTTCAGACCCTCATTGCCCTTGAACCCGGTGAAACCAAAGAGCTGGCGGTAATGCTGGGGTACAGCGTAACCAGGGAAGAAGGGAAGGCGCTTGTTGAGAAGTACAGGGAGAATAGGCTGGTTGAAAGGGCCCTTGAGGCAGTGAAAATGCATTGGAGCAGCTACATCGGGAAATTCGTCGTTGAGACGCCGGACAAAAATCTGAATGATTTCTTCAATGTGTGGAATCCGTATCAATCCAAGGTGACCTTTGACTGGTCAAGGTATGCCTCCTTCTGGGAAACAGGCCTGGGGAGGGGAATCGGATACAGGGATACCTGCCAGGACACCCACGGGGTGATACACACAATCCCTGACCAGGCAAGGGAGAAAATAGAGCTTCTCCTGAAATATCAGCTGTCCACAGGTGCGGTGTACCATGTGTTTTTCCCTCACACCGGTGAAAAGAAAATGCCTGAATTTTCGGATGACCCATTAAAGATTACCCCACTTGTATGCCACTACATAAAAGAAACAGGAGATGTGGAATTCCTGGATAAGGATATTCCCTACGGAGACGGAAACGGGAGCGGAACCGTGTATGAGCATATGTGCAGGGCTCTTGACTTTATATACGGCAACAAAGGGAAGCATGGAATTCCCCTTGTGCTGGATGCGGACTGGAACGATACATTGCTGCTAAGAGGCCCGAACCGTGCGGCAGAATCCGTTTTTATCGGTGCTTTATACTGCTGGTCGTCCAATGAATTGATCAGTTTCCTTGAGTCGCTTCCTTCCAATCGTGCGTATCTGTCTCAAATCGAGCTTTTAAAAACAAGAAGGGATGAAATCGCAGAGGCTGTAAATAAGGAAGCATGGGACGGAGAGTGGTATATCCGGGCCTATGACGACAACGGAGATCCCATTGGCAACAGCGCTGCGGAAGAAGGCAGGATATTCCTCAATCCGCAGACGTGGTGCATCATAGCGGGTATCGCGGACAGGGAGAGGGCGGAGACCGCCCTTGCCAGCGTAAAAAAATATTTATACTGTGATTACGGAGTCAAATTGAGCACCCCTTCCTATTCAAAATACAACAAGTTCTATGGCATCATCACCCGGTACAACCCCGGCACAAAAGAAAATGCCGGCGTGTTTACACAGTCCAATCCCTGGTACATGATGGCCCTTGCGAAGCTGGGAAGAGGCGACGACCTTTATGATGTGATAAAGAGGATCAATCCGCTGAACAGGAACGACCGGGCGGAAATACACAAAATCGAACCCTATGTTTACTGCCAGAGCCTTGTGAGCGACGAAAACCCGGTTTGCCCGGGAAGAGGGTCCAACTCCTGGCTTACGGGGACGGCAGGAGCTTCCATGGTAGCCTTTTGCGAACACTTCTTTGGCGTCAAGCCGGAGCTTGAGGGGTTAAGGGTCAGTCCCTGCATTCCTTCGGGATGGGAGGGGGTGAAGCTTACAAGGGTATTCCGGGGAAAGACCTATGTGATCAGTGTAGTGAACAAAAGCAAAACAGGCTTCGGCGTCAAAAGGGTGACCTTCAACGGTCATGAAATCAAGGGGAATTTGCTGCCCGAGAGGATGGCAAAGGATACCAATGAAGTGACCGTTGAGCTATAGCAGAATAAAAATAATAAAAGAGAGAGGGGAAAAGTGTGATGAAAAGATTTCGTGTAGGTGTCATTCAATTGCTGGTATTGCTGCTGGTGTGCCAGTTGGCGTTACCTGGAGGAACGGCTGCGGCTGCGGCAAAAGTAACCGACATGTCCCAGGTGAATGTCCTGGTGTTCGACCAGGCCGTCAACAATTCCAGAGAACGGGAACTGGTCCGGATCATCAGGCCGGATATCATTCACCGGGGGATCTATGAATGGGTTGGCACGGAACTGCAGGACAGGAATTTTGATGGCGTATCGCAAAGCATCAGCAGCCTGCAGGCAGACGGCATTGCCGTGGAGGGCGGGGTTTCCGCAAACTGGTGGGCCCCAAAATATGAGACCCTTGCACCGGGCGTAAATGTCAATGAAGCCGGGTATAACCCAAATGCCGATTACTGCAACCTCAACCCCGGAACAACAAGCGGTATGAACCAGCTCATCTACAAGGCGAAGAAGCAGATTGACCTGGGGGTTGACGGAATTGAATTCGACGAAATGTACAACCAGGCCAACGCAGACGCCATTTTGACCGCCTTGAGGGACTATGCGGCTTCCAAAGGGAAGAAAGTCTTCTTATCCTGCAACAACTATGACGGGAAAAAAGGCATAACCGATTATGGACTCTGGTATTACCCCAACCCGCAAGCGGGCGGAAGATTTGACGCTTCCGTCAACAGCATACCGGAGGTGGTCAACAGGACAAAAAATGCGCCGGTGCCCATTTTCTATTTCCAGGACCACTCGGGTTCCTATACCACAGGTCCCGGCAATGCGGTGGACTATCCGGCATTTTTGAGGTCCGGCAATGCCCAGGTCCTCGCAGGAGGCGGCATACCGGGACAGTTGAGAAGCTGGATGAACTCCTATGATACTTATCAGAACGGCTGCTTCAACATCCAGGCGAACTTTTTCAAGTTCCTGAGGGAAAACGGCGATCTGTGGCATAACCTTACCTATCTTACGCCGTCGACCTTGACCTCCAGCGCAGGGAAAGTCTACCTCAATGCCTTCGGACAAACAGGCAGGACGGTGCTCCATGTGGTCAACGGCAACTTCACTCCCGGCACGCAGACAATGACCGGGCAGAACAACTTTACAGTGAGAATCGCCTTGTCGTCAAGCCCCACGGGGGTGTGGATGACAACGCCGGACAAGCTTTCGGCTTCCAGGAAGCAGACCCTGTCCTGCACTTACAGCGGCGGGATAGCCACAATCACCATACCGCAATTGGACTACCATGACGTCGTCGTCATTGAACAGGGCACTTCCTATAATCCCGCATATGCCCCAATGCAGCTTGTTTTCCCATTCCCCAATCCGGGCAGCATTGCAGCAGGGAACAAATTCACCTTCAATGCGGTGCAAACGGAAGGGTGGACACAGACCTACAATTGGTATGTAAACAACGTTGCCGGAGGTAACTCCACCTATGGCACCATTGACGCCAATGGCTGCTATACCGCGCCTGGGTCCATTCCTTCAGGCGGAGCCGTCACCATAAAGGCCGTCAGCAAAGACGATGCGTCGGTGTCGGCCTCGGTAAATGTAAATATCATCAGTGCTCCCGGCATTCCCTGGACGGAAAGCTTTGCAGGGGATACGGCCGGAAGCCGTCCCGCTGCCTGGCAGGTGGTAGACGGAAATGGAGACTGGAAAATCAGTACCGATGGCTCGGCAAAGGTATTGCACAACTACAATATGAGCGAGGGAAGAGTGGAACAGTTCCAGACCGGCCAGGGCGGTACCTTCAGCGGTGCGCTCCACGAGCCGATGATGGTGGGGGGCAATTACAACTGGACGGATTACAGCTACAGCGTATCCGTCAAGCCGGTGAAGAATCCCTATATCTGGTACGGCATCGACTCGGAGAAGGAAGATACCTATGCAGGTCTGGCCTTCCGGTTTAAAGACAATAAGAACTATTATGTATACAGATGGTGTGCCGATGGCTACTTGAAGCTGTACAAGATGGTGAACGGCATTGAATCGAAAATCGGTCCCAATGTACCCTGTCCCTTTGTCAGTGTAGGTACTTACAACAATCTCAGGGTCAATGTGAACGGAAATAAATTCGACGCCTATGTCAACGGCACGGCGGTGAGGTCGGACAGCGACAGTTCCATCGCAAACGGAGCCGTGGGATGCCTGTCGAACCTGATGGAGAATTACTTCAACAATATTTCCGTAAATCCGGCGGCCCCGCCGGCCAATGTTCCGTACAGCGCCACCAACCTGGCCCTTGGCAAGGCGGCGGCGTCAGACAGCGCGCAGGCTTCAAATCCGGCGTCAAACGGCAACGATGACAGCCTGACCTCAAGGTGGTGTGCAAACGATTCGGGCACAGGCCACTGGTGGAAGGTGGACCTCGGTGCGAACTACGCTATTTCCGGTACCCAGGTTGTCTGGGAAAAGGCACGGGCCTACAAATACAGGATAGAGACGTCGACTGATAATTCCGCATGGACGACGGTGGCGGACAAAACAGGAAATACCAATTCCAATCAGACCCAGAGCGACAGCTTTACCGCAAACAGCAGGTATGTGCGTATCACCGTTACGGGAGGCTTGGATTCCAATAACTGGGCAAGCTTCTTTGAATTCAGGGTGTTGCCCGGCATTTCCAGCGGGGCCACCTATAAGATCAAATCCGTAAGCAGCGGAAAACTGATGGAAGTCGACGGCTTTTCGACGGCGGACGGCGGACTGATCCAGCAGTGGACGGACAACAACGGTGCCAACCAGAAATGGCGCATCGACGATATGGGAAACGGCTACTACAAGCTGACCAACAGCTTCAGCGGCAAATGCCTGGAGGTACCCGGAGCTTCAACGACGGCGGGGACGCAGCTGGACCAGCGGACGGACAACGGCGGAAGCAACCAGCGGTTCAAGCTGGAGGATATGGGCGGCGGCTCCTACAGGATTACCGTCCAATCCAGCGGTATGGCTCTCGATGTGAATGCCAATTCCACCGCTGATGGGGCGGCAATTATCCAATGGTCCGACACCGGTGCAAACAACCAGCGGTGGCAGCTGATCAAACAGTAAATGAGGAATGGGGTGATAAGTTATGCTAAAAAAACTAGTGGCAATAGTATTGCTGGCATGCTTTACATTTATGACGACCGGTGTACCTGCAATGGCGGCGGCACCCGGCGCTCCCACGGAACTGAAGACGGAAAATCTGGTCAATCCCATGGGCATCGACGCTGCGAACCCGCGGTTCAGCTGGGTAAATACCAGCTCCGACAGGGGCTGGCAGCAATCCGCCTACCAGATCCTTGTGGCATCTTCCCAGGCAAATATCGACAGCAATAACGGCGACCTGTGGAATTCCGGCAAGGTCCCCTCTTCCGAGCAAAACGGTATAAAGTACTCCGGAGCCTCCCTTGCAAAGAGAACACAGTACTGGTGGAAGGTTTGCATCTGGGATAAGGCGGGGGTGGCATCCTCCTATTCTTCAAGCGCCACTTTCGAAACAGGCTTGTTCAGTGCGGCGGATTGGCAGAATTCCCAATGGATTGGCGGGGATTTCAATCTTCTCCGGGATGATTTCATACTCCCCAACAAGGCCATTGCTTCCGCCAGGCTCTACGTGACCAGCCTGGGCTACAACGAGGTTTATTTCAATGGACAGAAGGCGGGAACCGATGTGCTTAACCCGGCCTACACACAATTTGACAAGAGAGTGCTTTACAGCACCTATGACATCAAAAGCCTCCTTTCACCTGCCAATAACGCAATCGGGATTATGCTTGGAAGCTCCTACTATAAAAGGTTTGTCCCCGGCAATCTGGCGGTGAGGGCGGAGTTCCACATAACCTTTACCGATGGGACCACCTATGATTACGGCACAAACCCCAGCTGGTTCAAAGCATTGAAGGGCGGGCCCATCACCTATGATGATGTGTATAACGGTGAGCGCTATGATGCGACGAAGGAATTGCCGGGCTGGTCCAGCTATGGGTACAATGATTCCAGTTGGGCGGCCCCGGGTGCCGTAACCTACTCGGGAGCCATATCCGCGGCGTACCAGACCATAAGGGTGACAGAAGATATTCCGACCAAAAGCGTCAGACAGGTAAGCGGGACCGGCCCCGCAGGATACCAGTGGTGTGCCGGTGAAACACGTACGGTCAACTTTCCTGAAGCTGTAAACGTGGCCTTTGGAGCCAATGGAACCTACAACTACAAGTATAATGTGACCGGGAACATAACCTTCAATACCGCCACCTTTGGGGATCCGCTCCCCGGTGTACACAAATACGGTTACTTCCAGAAAACATCCGGCTCAGCATCCCCGGTTTATGTGGTCGACCTGGGCGTGAATTTTGCCGGCTGGATCAGGCTCACCGTATCCGGAACTGCGGGCACCATGATAACCATGCGGTATTCGGAGACATTAAAGAGCGACGGGAATATTGAGACCGCCGATTTGCGCTCGGCAGAAGCAGCCGATACGTATGTATTGAAGGGTGGGGGCACGGAGACCTATGAACCCCGGTTTACCTACCATGGCTTCCGTTACGTCGAAATAACGGGATTTCCAGGGACACTGACGACTGGCAACATTACCGGAAGAGTGGTCCATGACAATTATTCCAGGGAGAGCAGCTTTACCTCCTCCAATTCGCTCATAAACAACATTTATAAGGCGTATACCCGCTCCCAGCGCAGCAATACAATGAGCATCCCCACAGATTGCCCGTCGAGGGACGAGCGGATGCCTGCGGGAGCCGATGCCTATCTGGTGACGGAAGCCGCCTGCCTTTCCTTCGGGATGCAGCCCTTCTATGAAAAGACCTTCCTGGATGTGGATGACAGTGAAGGCGCCGACGGCAGTGTGCCGGATGTATGCCCCAAATACTCCTTCCCCAGGTTTTCCGATACTCCCTGGATGTCGCAGCGGATATTAATCCCCTGGGAGGTCTATGTGGCAACGGGTGACAGGAGCATACTTTCAAAATCCTACGACAAAATGAAGCTGGCCGTTAACTATTTGCAGGGGCTTGCGGGTTCAGATTACCTTGGAACCCCCGCGGCCAACGGTGACTGGGTTCCGTCGGGAGCCACGGAGGAAAAGGTATTCTTTGCCGATGCATATTTTTACCGCAATGCGGTGTTGATGGCCAAAATCGCCGGTGAACTGGGCAACACGGCGGACCGGAATACCTATAACACCCTGGCGGAGAACATCAAAAACGCCTTCAACGCCAAGTACTTCAAGTCAAACAGCTATTATGGGAACAACACGCAGGCCGGAAATGCCGTGGCACTGGAATTTGGCCTTGTCCCTGACGCCTATGCCGGCAACGTCTTAAACAGTCTGACGAGCAGGATACAATCGGACAACAGCCATTTTACTTCCGGGATCCTGGGAACCAAGGCGGTAATGCAGGCCCTGTGGCAGTACAACCGCTCGGATGTGGCCTTCAGCCTCATGAACCAGACTTCATACCCCGGCTTCGGATACATGCTGGGTGACGGGCGGGGCACACTCTGGGAAAGATGGGATTCGGACAGGCAAATCAACAGCAGCATGAATTCCTTCAATCATGTCATGTTCGGCGGAGGCCCGGGAATGTGGGTTTATAAGGGAATCGCAGGCATATCCCCGTCAAAGCCCGGGTATTCGGAAATATTGATTCAGCCCGAGGCGGTAGGCGATCTGACGAGCGCCAGCGCATCGGTAAAGACAGTGAGGGGCTTTGTTTCAACAAGCTGGACAAAAGTGAGCGGTACCCAATTTAACCTCAATGTCACCATTCCTGCAAACTGTAAGGCGGTTGTATCAATACCGGCGTTAGGGGGCACAAACCCGAAAATTACAGAAGGCGGTGTTGAGATTTACAACGGCGGATTTATCAGCGGCAGAAGCGGGATAGACAGCCTGCAAAGCACAGCCAACGGAAGAATCGCATTTAACGTGGGCTCCGGCACCTACAGCTTTATTATGACCGCCACAGGGACTCCAGGCGGGATTGCCAGCGGAGCGACCTATAAGATCAAATCCGTAAGCAGCGGAAAGCTCATGGAAGTCGCCGGATTTTCGATGGCGGACGGCGGGTTGGTCCAGCAGTGGACGGACAACAACGGCGCCAACCAGAAATGGCGCATCGACGATACGGGAAACGGCTACTACAAGCTGACCAACAGCTTCAGCGGCAAATGCCTGGAGGTACCCGGAGCTTCAACGACGGCGGGGACGCAGCTGGACCAGTGGACAGACAACGGGGGAACCAACCAGCGCTTCAGGCTGGAGGACATGGGAGGCGGCTCCTACAGGATTACCGCCCAATCCAGCGGCATGGCCCTGGACGTGAATGCCAATTCCACCGCCGACGGGGCTGCAATTATCCAGTGGTCCGACACCGGTGCGAACAACCAGCGGTGGCAGTTGGTGAAGCAATAACACAGGGGCATTAACGGAATGGAAGCAGAGGCCTGGTAAGATAAAAATTTTACCAGGCCTTTTGTCATATGCGCGGTTACATATGTAACTTGAAAATTATGACATATGTAACTTTTTTATGAAATTCCCCTATAGTATGATAAACCTATCCACAAATTATGACAAAACCATACTCCTCTTAATTTTGGGACAAGTACTTACCTCATTGTTGGACCGGCAGCCTGGCTGCAATTCTTTACATAATTGATCCGGATGTGAAACCCTTAAATTTATAATCAATAAAAAAATGAAGGAGGTGCGACGGCTTTGTGTTTGTGCTTTCACACTGCCGCAATGAGAAAGCTGCAAAGGGAGAGAATTAAGGGTTTGCGGTAAAAAAATATGAATGGAGTTAAGTGTATGAACGTTAAATCAGAAGTTTTGTCTTTTATGGTTATCTGTGTACTGCTGGTTTCATTCCTGGCAAGCGGCCAGGTTTTTGCAGCGGCCCCCGAATCCGGCTACCCCGAATTCCCGTACACCTTATCAAACTTTGATGAACCCTACCGCCCTCAGTTCCACTTCACGCCGCAAAGCGGGTGGATGAACGATGTCAATGGCATATGGTACCATAACGGGGTTTATCACCTCTCATACCAGCATTATCCCCATGGGACGGGCTGGGACAATATGCACTGGGGACATGCCACCAGCAACGATATGATTCACTGGGTACAGCAGCCGGTGATGCTGCAGCCCGACGTCAATGTTCCGGGCATGTGCTACTCGGGCTCCACCGTTGTGGACACCAATAACACCTCCGGCTTTAAAACCGGTTCCAATCCTGTATTTGTAACCATTTACACGGCAACGAAGAAAGGCACCTGCCTGGCCTACAGCAATGACCTGGGGGCAACATGGCAGGCATACGCCGGCAACCCTGTAGCCATTGGAGGAACTAATGAAAACACCCGTGACCCGCATGTGTTCTGGTATGCTGCCACCAGCCGGTGGATATGCGTTGAATATGAAAACGGGATAACGATCTACAGCTCCCCGGACCTTAAAAGCTGGACAAGGGAAAGCAATTTTGCATGGGGTTTTGAATGCCCCGACATGTTCCAGCTGGCGGTAGACGGAGGGGCCACGAAGAAATGGATACTGATGGATGCAGGCCTGTCATACTATATCGGGTCCTTCGACGGGCGTACTTTCACTCCGGATGCGGGTGGACCATACAAAATGGATCAAAA
>JAFADI010000191.1 GCA_023424965.1 Bacillota bacterium | reverse complement strand
CCCACTTTATTCAATATGGATGCGGGGATGCCTATTTTTCCGATATCATGCAGTATGGCGGCATACCTCAGGTCTTCGATCTCCGTTTCTTTAAAGCCCATTTGCTTTGCTATCTCACAGGATATTTCCATTACCCTCTGGCAGTGTCCCCTCGTATAGGGGTCCTTGGCTTCGATGGAATTGGCCAGGGCCATGACCGTCTGCAAATACCCCATTTGTATTTCATCGTTGAATCTGACCATTTCTTCATTTTTTAATTTGAGCTCTTCCTTTGCAACATTCAGGTCCCCCACATAGCTGCTCAGTTCCTCGTTTACGGCGGCCGTTTCCTCATAAAGGGCCTCAATTTCCTGCTTGGAGCTGTAAACATCGTTAAAAAGTTCGGCATTTTTTATTGCCACGGCCGCATAATTGGCCATGCTCTCCAGAAAGCCCAGGTTGATGTTGAGAAAGCTGCCTGCATTCACGCTTTCTATGTATATTACACCATCGGGTTCATTGGAAAATTTGAGAGGAAGAGCTGCTTTATCCCCCATTTCTCCAGTGTGTCTTAAAGGTACGTTAATTCTTACCACCGTCTGCCTGCTTTTAAAACAACTGGTAATTGTAGTAGAATCTTCTTCCATGACCTTTCCCACTTCTCCAAATACATAGCTTCCGTATTCATACCGGCAGATAAGCCTATTGTGGTCTCTGTCCACAAAGCAGATCAAATACCTGTCGCAGCCGGTGAACTTGTTAAAAACCTTGTATACGTGTTCCACGATGGCTTTTATATCGAAGGAAGAGGAAATGACGGTGGACGCTTCCCTCATGGCATCCTGCTCCTCATTTTTCAAATTCAGTTCCTTGTGCATTTTGCTTATATTTTCGATGGAATTTCTAAACTCGCTGTTGATGAGATTCAACTGGTTTTTCAGCAGCAGTATTTCATCCTGCTTTTTATGCAGTTCTCCGGCAATATCCGGCCTGGAAGGGTCCGTTTTGTTCCTGCCGGGTAAGATTCTGCCCAGGCCTTCCACCAGCAGGCATACGGCGGCAAATGCTGCAAACAGGTAGAAAAAGACAGGGTCTTTTGCCTTAACATACTGATAAAGCAAAACGATTAGCAGAGGAACAACGATTAGATACCTTACCGGGTCAAATGCTTGGAAATTTTTGAACATGATTTCCTCCTGAGTACATGGCAGTGAAAATGATAGCCGGCAGATTGACAATAGAGTAAACAGAACTGCATAAAAATACATATTGGGTTAGAATTCTACACGTTATCCATAAATTCCTTCTAACTTAATAAATTTTGTTGAATTTTTACATATAGAAAAGGGGAACGTCCTTATGTATGAATCTAAGGACTGTTCCCCTTGATTTTCTTTCCGCCGCTACTCCTCCGAGAGCTTCAGCTGTACCTTGACGGTTCCGTCATCACGGTATAGTTCAACCTCTACCGTATCTCCCGGCTTGTGTTTGTTCTTCAGGGCGTTCAGTTCATCCAGGTTTTTGACGGCCTGGCCGTCAAATTTCGTTATGATGTCTCCCTTTTGAATACCGGCCTTGTAAGCTCCGCTCAACGGGGAAACATCCGCCACCAGCACTCCTGCAGGTACATTGTACCTCTGGGCCATCGCCTCATCAAAACGGGGATCTGCCGATATGCCGATAAAAGGCCTGCCCTTTACCTTTTTGAATTCCATCAGGTTGTCGGTTATTTCCTTAGCCTTGTTGATCGGTATCGCAAAGCCCAGGCCTTCAAAACCCGAGCCTCCCATTTTCGCCGTATTGACCCCGATAACCTTGCCGCTGGAATTCACCAGGGCACCGCCGCTGTTTCCAGGGTTTATGGATGCATCCGTCTGAATCAGCTTCAATTCCTTGTCGTCGGCAATGGGGATGGTCCTGTTCAAGCCGCTGATGACTCCCACCGTCACCGAGCCCATATACTCAAGCCCTGCCGGGTTGCCAATGGCCACCGCCAGTTCCCCCACCTTCAGTTCGTCGGAATTTCCGTATTCCACTGCCGGAAGGTTTGTGGCTTCAATTTTAATTACCGCCAGGTCGGTTCTCTGATCGCCTCCGATGATTTGTGCATCATAGGGCTTATCCTTCTGGCTTGGAAGAATAACCTGGATTTTGGAACCGTTTGCCAGTTTCCCTGATTTGTCCAGGGCATTCTCCACCACATGGTAGTTGGTCATGATATAGCCGTCGCTTTTGATGATCATCCCTGAACCTTCCGCTTTCCCATCCCCTTCTTCAAAGAAGAAACTCTGGGCCTTGAAGGTGGTCCTTATCCCGACGATGGAAGGACTGACCTTTTCTGCAATGGCACTGACGGGGCTGTCGGTCTGCTGTATCTCAATTTTTTTGTACTGGGCTGCGTCCTGGTTTCCGCCCGCCGCTTCGGCAATTTTGCTTCCTCCCGGAATCAGGCCGTTCAGGTATCCTTTCACTGACGGCTGCAAGCCTGGGGCTACGAACTGGAAAAATGACGCCACCACCGCCCCTCCCAGGATGGAACTTATGACGGCTACCAGCACAAGCTGAAACAGCGTTCCGTTGATTCTTCTCCTGGGTTTTCTACAGCTTTCCGTATAAAATGAAGAGGACCTGACCGTGTCCGGTACATTCTCGGAATTGTATGGTTCTTTTGAAGTATACTCATCATTTATGTTGTTAAAATCATCCATAAATATTATTCCTCCCTGTCTGCGATCTATGGGCAGCGATATTTTTCACATCTCCCTTTAGTTCAATTTTAGGATAACATTTTGAAGAAAATATGAACAATTTGTTAACTATATGCCCGATCCTGCTTTTTGCCATTTATTCTTCCTCCCCGGTTCCCCTGGCCAGGGTGAAGGTAAAGGTAGAGCCTTTTCCCAGCTCGCTTTCCACCCATATATTCTGTCCATGCTCATTAATAATATTTTTAATGATGGCCAGACCAAGGCCCGTACCGCTCTTGTCCCTGCCCCTGGATTTATCGGACTTGTGGAACCTTTCCCAGATCAGGTCGATTTCGTCTTTCTCGATTCCGATGCCGTTGTCCGCCACCTCCACATACACCTTTTCCTTGTGCCTCGATACCGAAACCTTTATGATTCCGTTTTCGCCGGTAAACTTCACCGCATTGTGCAGCAGGTTGATGATTACCCGTTCGATTGCATCGGGGTCCGCATTTACATATTCCTCGTCCGTCTCAAAATCCGCCTCTACCTGCAGCCCTTTTTCGATAAAAATGTTTTCAAGCTTGATGATGCACCGCCGGATGAGCTCATTCAAATTAAAGTTCCTCAGCTGGAAATTCATCTCCCCCGCCTCCATCCTGGCCAGGTCCAGCAGATCGTTTACAAGCCGGTTCAGCCGGTTCACCTCGTCCCGCACGATGATCAGATAGTAGCTCTGCTTTTCCATGGGGATGGTCCCGTCCAGGATGCCTTCGATGAACCCCCGGATGGAGGTCATGGGCGTCCTCAGCTCATGGGATACATTGGCGATAAACCCCCGCCGCATTTCCTCCAGGTTCTGCAAGGCCACCACCATGTGATTGAAGCTGGCCGCCAGCTCTCCGATTTCATCGTTGGACTTGATGTCCAGCCGCTTCTGGAACTCTCCCCCGGCAATAATCCTTGCCGCATTGTTGATTTGCTTGAGGGGTTTTGACAGCCTCAGCGAAAAAAGGTACGCGATGATGATGGAGATCAGTATGGAGAAGGTCACCGAAAGCATGAAAAACCTCAAGACAGACGTACGGAGCCTGTTTACCTCCGGAGTGGGCGTATGGAGGTATACGGCTCCCAAAATCTTTTCCTTATAGATGAAAGGTTTTTCCAACGTGAGCCAGGAGGTTCCCGTCTCTTTAAAAAAACCGTAAAAATCTCCTATCTCCTGGACGGTCTTTCCGCTCACCATGACTTTGTTGTATTGGCGCACATCGTTGAGCTTAAAGCGCTTTCCCGATTCATCGGCAAGCTTTTTTAAAAGCGCCTCCGTTTGGGAGGTACCCGGCTTATAGGCGATGATTTCTCCATCATTGTTGACCACCCATATAAAGGCGTTGGCATTGGAGCTAAGAAATTCCAGATTCTCATTCAGGAACTGCACCGCCCAGGGGTTGTCGGTATTCTCCACATAAAAACCCAGGTACTTGTTTATTATGTCTCCACTTTTGTCGAGGATCCCGACCTTTTCCTCCGTAACATACCCGCTGAGGAAATAATAGAGCATAAGGCCCGTGAGGGAAAAGCCCACCAGCAAAATGGAGATGAAGATTGCTATAAGCTTGCTGAAAATGGTTTTGAACATTACTTCACCTCAAACTTATAGCCCACACCCCAGACGGTTTTCAACTGCCACACCTGGTTTTCGATCTCAATTTTTTCACGGAGCCTCTTTATATGCACATCCACCGTCCTGGAGTCCCCGAAGAAGTCAAAGCCCCACACATGCTCCAGCAGCTGTTCCCTGGTGAAAACCTTGTTGGGGTTGGAGGCGAGGAAAAACAACAGCTCCAGTTCCTTCGGCGGAACCTCAAGCTCCTTTCCGTTTACTTTTAAGGTATAGTCGGATCGGTTGATGACCAGGTTGGGGTAAACCACCTCCTGCACATCCAGCTCCTTGTGCTCATATCTTCTTAAGACGGCCTTCACCCTTGCCACCAATTCCTTGGGCTCGAAGGGCTTCACAATATAATCGTCCGCTCCCAGCTCAAGTCCCAGCACCTTGTCGAAGGTCTCCCCTTTCGCCGTAAGCATGATGATGGGGATGCTGCTGACCTTTCTTATTTCCCTGCACACCTGCCAGCCATCGGCTCCAGGAAGCATGATATCCAGTATGATGATGTGGGGAGCGAAGTCTTTGAAGGAAGAAACAGCTTTAATACCGTTGTGGACCTGCATCACTTCATAGCCTTCTTTTTCCATGTACAGCCGGACCAATTCGCATATGTTGATATCGTCGTCAATAACCAGCACTTTTGTTTTTCCGCTCATGTAAGCCTCCATATTCCATCGCAATTATATAAAACGGGGACAGCAGCTAACGGCAAAAGTTCCCCTTGAGCCGTAAGGTGTGTCCCCCATGTTTACTGTCTTAATTCAGTATTTCACTTCGCATCGTTATGTTGTTGAGAACAAAATTGCTTATTCTCACTTCTTCCATCAACTTTCTCTGATCTTCCTTCAACTGGTTTATTTCCTGAACCAGCAAGTCCTGCTTTTCAGTAAGGATTTTAATCATATCTCTAATTTCAGCAAGGGCTGCCGAATAATTTTCTGTCATTTTAACCTCCATCCCAATGGGCACCGTTGATGATCCAAAATTTCCATCAAACAAGCTGTACGAATTTTATCGATAACTGCCTGAATTTATTTTACCGCTTGTTATCTATATATTCTATCATATTTTGAAGTTTTGAAAATACCCTTGCTGAAAAAAAGCCTTGTTCAAGAATCCATTGCCTCCCGCAATGTCCGGACGAACTCTCCCACGTTTTTCACCGCTTCTCCGGGAGTAGGACTTTGCTCCACCTGCCTGACAATGGCACTTCCTACAATCAGCCCCTCACAGTAACCTTTCAGTCTCCGGATGTGCTCCGGGGTTGATATTCCAAAGCCGATGGCTTTTGGAATTTGCGTAAACCTGTCGATATGGGAAAAAAACTCTTCAAAGTCGGTTTCAAAACTGCTCCTCACACCCGTAACTCCCAGGGAGGAGACACAGTATAAAAATCCTTTCGCGTTTCTTGCAATTTTCTCGATCCGGTCCCGGGAGGTAGGCGCCACCATGGTGATCAAATCCACAGGATATTTTGAAGCAATCTCCTCCAGTTCCTCTTTTTCTTCAAAGGGCAGGTCCGGAATGATAAGGCCGTCCACTCCTGCGGCGACACAGTCCTTAAGAAAAGCTGCCGCCCCGTATTGAAGTATGCAATTGTAATAGAGCAGGTACAGGATGGGAACATCCACCTCTTCCCGCATCTCCCTCACGGCCTTCATTACATCCTTTATCCGGATCCCGTGAACCATGGCTCTGCTGTTGGCCGCCTGAATGGCCGGGCCCTCGGCGATGGGATCGGAATAGGGTATCCCAAGCTCTATGATATCCGCACCTTTGGC
>JAFADI010000187.1 GCA_023424965.1 Bacillota bacterium | reverse complement strand
ATTCCATTCCTGATCATCTCCGCACCCGGTTTGAGGGAGGATTGAAGCAGGAAAAAAAACGGCGCCAGACAGAATATAGCGAATACCGCCAGTACAAAGAATATCCCTGCTGCCATGAGTCTGTTCTGGTTCTTAAATGATGTCATCCTTAATCACTCTCCTTCTTAAAAAAGCCTGTCAGTGTCAGCTGAATAAGATTGACGACCATCACAATGCCCAGAAGCGTGATACCAACGGCCGAACCGAATCCAAGATTATTCTCGTTAAAGCCCTGCTGGTAGATGTAGTTTACCAGGGTCAACCCGATATCCCCCGGTGAACGCGGACCTGCAAAGATTGTATAGGACTCTGCAAACATGGAATAACCGCCATATACGCTGATGGTAACCACGTATATGATTACCGGCTTAAGACCGGGAAGGGTAATGCTGAGGAATTTCTGCCAGGCATTGGCACCGTCGATTGACGCCGACTCGTATTGCTCCGCCGGAATTCCCTGCAGTCCGGACAGGAAGTAGATTATGTTCACTCCCAGCCATCTCCAGGTACACAGGATGACCATGGCAAACATTGCCGTATTTGCTTCCTGGAGCCAGGTCCTTTTTGGTATGCCGATAACTCCCAAAATTGCATTCACCAGCGTGGTTTCCTGCTCCCCAAAGGCCAGCCTGAAAAAAAGTCCCGCGATGATGACAGAGGTTAAGGCGGGAATGAAAAATGCAGATCGGAAAAAATTGCTGCCAATGGTCAGCTTGCTGTTTAAAAGCACCGCAAGCAGCACGGGAAGGGGTATCAGAACAAGAATGGTCCAGAAAGTATACTTCGTCGTTACCAAAAGTGCATTGTAAAAATGTCCGTTCAATAGGTTGGCGTAATTCTTAATGCCTATGAACTTCACATCTTCAGGCCCCAGGATTTCCTGAAAGCTCATGATGCTTGTGGATATGATGGGGTATAAAAAGAATACCAAAAATGAAACTATGAAGGGCAGCACAAAAATATAAGGTGCAACCTTTTCCTGAGTTAAACGGAACTTTCCTCTGACTTTGTTTTGTTGAAGTCCTGGAGTTCTCGCAACGTCAACAGACATCTCATGACCTCCTTTTTTAAAGCAAAAGATTCAACCAGAGTTCCAGTTGAATCTTTTACTCTTAAATGGTTATTATAAACTTTATTTGCTCTTAAGCTCTTCGTTTGCAGCCTTCAATGCTTCTTCAGGGGTCTGGCTCTGTTCTTTCAAAGCTTTGAATACTACGTTCTTCTGAACAAGTGATACGGCGGTCGGGAACTTTTCTCCCACATTGATGGCACCCACATCACCAACGATGGATGTAAGCGTACTGAAAATGTCTTTTCCAAAGTACTGGGTGTACTGGTTGTCAGCCGCCATTGCCGGATCGCTCCATGCATCCGCCCTGATAGGATCAAATCCGAGGATGGTCCAGGTCTTGATGCTGCCTTCCTTGGAAAGCTTGGCAAATGCCAGGAACTCTTTTGCCAGCTCAACGTTCTTGCTTTGAACGGTAACAGCTGTTCCGGTACCGCCCATACCTGCTGATTTCTTGCCATTGGGGAATACAGGCATCGGCCTGATGACGATCTTGCCTTTGAGGTCAGGCATATACTGGGTGAATCTGCCCATGTACCACATCGGCATCCACACGGAAGCGGCATTTCCCTTGTTCATCCACGCCCAGTACTCTTCCGCATGATGGAAGCCGCCGGGGGCCGGGACCGCTATCTTATCCTTGTAAAGCATATCCTTTAAGAACTGCAGTGTTTTGATGTTTACTTCATTATCCAACTGGGGGGCTCCCGACTTGTCAAGGAAATCCGACCCCTGCATGGTAATCAGAGGATAGTAGGACCAGTGCTCCGTCACTTCAAGAGTGGTCATGGGCTTTCCGGTGGCTGCTACAACTTTCTTACCGGCTGCTACATAGTCATCCCAGGTCTTGATATCATCAGGATTTACGCCAGCCTTGCCGAGAATTTCGGTGTTATAGTATATAACCTGTGCTCCTACATGGTAGTCCACACCGTAGTACTTTCCGTCTTTTGCATAGTTGTCCATTCTTCCCATGATGAGCTTGTCTTTAATGGGATCCACTACGCTGTTAAGTTCAGCCAATCCAGGCTTGCTGCCTTTGAGAAAGTTGGGGAACTTGCTGATTTCTATGTCGGCGATGTCAGGAGCGCCTGTGCCGGACTGCAATGCGATCAGCAGCTTGTTGTGGTTTTCATCGTAGGGATATACATCTGTCTTTAACTCAATTTCCCTGTCCGGATTTGCTTTGTTCCAGCTGGCAACAGCATCATCCATAAAGCCCTTATGTAATTCCTGGAATGTCCAGAAATTCAAAGTCGTTTTCTTCGCAGCTTCTTTTTTGGGTTCTTCCTTCTTCTCTTCTCCCTGCTTGGGTTCTTCCTTAGCCGCAGGAGCAGGCTCGCTCTTGGATCCGCAGCCCGCTAAAACCATCGATACCATGAAAACACACACCAGCAATAAGGCAATTATCCTTTTCAAAACTAACTCCTCCTTATGATGTTTTTCTATCATAAATGTTTGACCCCTGACGTCGGAGGGTCTCACACTTATTGCATTTTGTATGACTCTTCAGGCCAATACCCTTCAAGTTGTCTCTTACTGACTTTATTATAAAACAGATTATCTCCGTGGGCATTCTACTTTTTTTACCTTTTACTTAATTATTTTTAGGTGTGAAATATTGGCAAAAAAAAAGACCTCCGTCAAAAGGAGGCTAAATAAGATGAAAGGTTCGAAAAGATTATAGCACATTGTCATTTGTCCTTTCTATATTATTCTTTTAAATTTATCAAAATCCTTTGAGCTTTTGGCAGTCCCATTGACTTGAAACCCCCGGTTTACTACACTCAGGCTATAGTCTAATAAGTCGTGAGGAGGTTTATCCAGCATGGATAGAAAGAAATATGATGTAATCGTAACAGGGGGAGGACCTGCCGGCATGGCAGCGGCGGTTTCCGCTGCACGGGCGGGAGCATCCACGCTTATCATAGAAAAGAATTCCTTTCTCGGCGGCTGTGCCGCTTCAGGCCTTCCCTACATCGATTTTTTCAGCAGCACCGGGGAGCAGCTGATCGCTGGCGCAGCCGAGGAATTGATGCGGCGCCTCAGCAGGGAAGAAGCCTCCCTTGGCCATATCCGGACAGGCAATGGACATCTGAACTCCATTACAATGATCGATCCGGAATGGGTCAAAATCTGTGGGGAAGAAATGCTGCTGGAGGCAGGCTGCTCCATCCTTTATAACAGCTTTGTCTGCAAGGCACAGATTCAAGATAACACGTTGGCATCCGTTTTTGTCGCCAATAAAGCCGGTATTAGTGAGTTTTCTGCGGATTGCTTTGTGGACGCCACCGGCGACGGAGATACCGCCGCTTTTGCAGGGGCGGATTTCGAAAAGGGCCGTCCTGAAGACGGCCTGATGCAGGCCATGTCCCTTTTATTCCGGCTGGTAAATGTCGATGTCAAGACCGCCACCGGTCTCTTCGACCGCTCACCGATCGTCACCCGGCCCAAGGGGACGGATGAAACTTATAATGTCCACATCAACGGCACGTTGAGCCGCTGGAATGACATCCTCGAAAAAGAGGGCATCTTTGACCATCCCGACCACAATCTCTGGGCGGGCACCCTGCGGCACAACGAGCTGACCTATGTCAATACGGTGCGCGTGGCGGGAAAGGACGGTACCGACCCGTGGCAATTGACGGCCGCCGAGATGGAAGGACGGCGCCAGATGAAAAGCATTCTGCGTTTTCTGAATAAAAATGTTCCAGGGTTTGAAAAAGCTTATATCGGAGCTGTGCAAAACAGCATCGGCGTCAGGGAAACCCGCAGAATTACCGGCGTATATACCCTGACGGGAGACGACGTGGTATCCGGCAGAAAATTTGAGGACGGTGTCGGAAAGAACGGTTACTGCATCGATATCCACGACCCCAGGGGAAAAGGCTGGACCTCCACGGCAATCCAGAGTCCCGACGCAAGCTACGACATTCCCTACCGCTGTCTCGTGCCTGCAACATTAGACGGCCTGCTGGTCGCCGGAAGATGTGTTTCAACAACCCATGAAGCTCTTGCCTCCATCCGCATCATGCCCTCCTGCATGGCCACCGGGCAGGCGGCGGGTACTGCCGCAGCCATGTCCGCCGCTCAAAAGGCCGCTCCCCGCAGCATTGGCACCGGTGAACTGCGGGCCCGTCTCATAAAGGACGGAGCAATTTTATAACACATCAATTGATAAATAAAAACCTGCCGGGTAATCTTAAATCATTCCGGCAGGTCAGAGTGTCAAAAAAGCTATCCGGTTTGCATGTGCAAGCCGGATTTGCTTTGTCTTGGCATAAATTGTATAATTGTAGTCAATTGTTAAGCTGCGAAGTAGAAAACAAATTAGCTCAGGACACTTATGAAATATAATTCAAACGTAGAAAATTTATATTTTGCGCGGAGCGCAGCTTTGAATTGGCAGAAAGCAAACATTCGGTGATAAAAGTCAAAGCGTCCATCCGCCAAAATTAATGTATACTGCAAAATGTGAGGTAAAAAAATCGTGACAGGCAAAAAAATCATAGTACAATTTACGATGCTGACATTTTGCATAGCCTATCTTGTGTCAGGTGCTTTGATTGTTCTTGGGCAATTCGGATATTCGGTTCACAATTGGGTTCACTCGTTACAGCAATTTGGGATGAATATTCCTTTTGCAATCTATATTTTGTCGCCCGCTATTGCTTCATATATCGTTCTGAAGAAAAATAACAAAATAGCAGATTTTAAGGAATGGTTGAAAACTGTTTTTTACGCCAAAAATAATATATCTATCTATTTGTACGTTGTTGCAGGGCTTGCACTGTATTTTTTGATACATCTTGCAGTTTCAGGCCGCACGGAAATGGTGCTTCCATTTTATACATTCTTCCTTGCCCTGCCTGGTAATCTTATTATCGGCGGCTTGGAGGAAGCTGGCTGGATGTATATATTGCAGCCTGAGCTTGACAAAAAATATGGCTTTGTTTTATCTTCTGTTTTTGTTGGAATCATTTGGGTTTTATGGCATATCCCTCTTTTCTTCATTCCGGGGACGAATCACGGCGAGGGACTCATTAACTTTTGGATGTTTGCAGTTCAACTCATTGCGTTTCGGTTTTTCAACGGGGCAATCTACAAAATATCCGGAAAGGGCCGTGTGTTTATGTGCGTATTATTCCACACCATGTTCAATGCGGCATCCCCCATCTTTGGCACCCTGACTATGACTTGGGAGGGAACCATTGCCGCAAATGCTGTGATTGTTCTTGTTTCAATTGTAACTGTTGTGATATACGGCAAAAAGAACAGGCGGATAGCATAATCATCATTCTTGTTCGCCAATTCCAATTAACCGGGTAATAGCATTAAATACGAACGAGGTTGTTATGAAAACGATTTATGAAAGATATCTGCAACTGAATATTGACCGTTCCTGTATCGGGCTGGAGCCTGGCAATAACCAAAACAACTACTTCTGCGAGCCCAAAGGTGCGAAAATAATTGGCTGGGCAGGTGTGGATGGCATCCATTATTGCTTTGTGCATGGCTTTGGAGAGACAGTATTTGCCGTCAATCCGATGAACACGCCGGAGAATTATGTGCATCCGCTGGCAAAAGATTTCAAGGATTTTCTGCAGCTCCTGCTTGCCTGCGGCGACGCAGTGGTGCTGGAGCAGGTGTATTGTTGGGATCAGGCACAGTTTGACGCGTTCCTGAAGGACAATATCTTCACCGCTGAACAAAGGGCGGTGCTGGATGTTATTCGTGGGAAACTGTCTCTGACGCCTATGG
>JAFADI010000162.1 GCA_023424965.1 Bacillota bacterium | reverse complement strand
CCCCAGGCATACTTATTCCCCCCAAAAGTGAAGGCAAGCAACAGGGGAACAATCGCCGCGACCATGATGAGTGCTCCGCCAAAATCGATGCCTTTTCTGTGTTCGGGTCTATAGGAGGGAAACGCAAAGATTACGATCACCAGCGCTACAATGCTCAAAGGAATGTTAATATAAAAAATCCACCGCCAGTTAAGGCTGTCTGTGATGAAACCTCCGAGCGACGGCCCGATGAGGGCCGCAAGTCCTGAAGCGGAAGACACAAATCCCCCATATTTTGCCCGCTGCACCGGAGGAAATAAAATCCCCACCACCGCGAGGGCGTTTGAAATCAATATGGCGCCTCCCATTCCCTGCAAGCCCCTGAAAAGGATGAATTGGACCATGTTTTGTGAAAATCCGCACAAAAGCGAGCTCACCAGAAAAGTCAATATACTGAAAACATAAACCGGCTTGAAGCCATAGACATCGGATAACTTGCCGAATAGCGGCATTGAGATTGTCACACAAAGAAGATATGCCGTCATCGGCCAGGTGTAAAGCTCAAATCCGTCGAGGCTTCCGATGATCTTGGGCATAGCCGTAGCGACGATGTTGCTGTCGAGGGATGCCAATAAAATTCCGATCATGATGCCTGCTATTGTGAGTGCCATTTTACACTTACTTAAATTATTTATCATTCTACTCTCTCCTTAATAATATTCCGACCGTTCGGTATGTATTGCGCAATAAAGTACCCTATGCTTTTAGCTGAGCGTAAAAAGCGTCCCAGAGGTTGAGCAGGCTTTGGGTCGTCTCCTCGTTTTGCACTGCGATCATGTTGCTCATGCCGATTCCGCTGATTGTGTGAATAAAAATTCCGGCGATTTGTTCATCCGTCATGGGAGACCTTATTTCGCCGCTTGCCCGGGCATCCCTTATGATATGCGTCCAAGCTTCCAGCTCGTCCTTGGAGGACTGGATCATTTTGTCGCGAAAATGGGGAAAAATTCTCATGGCATCAAATATGAGGGAGTAATAATTCATATCGAAGTCCGTATCCTGTCCGTTCACCTCTTGAAAATTCTCATACATGCGGTTTAAATAATGGATATAATCATGGTAAAAATCACATAATGAATTTTGGGACAACTTGCTGTAATCCGTATAGAGAAAAGAAGAAAAGGTGCTGTTGATGATTTCAAGGAATATCTGCTCTTTACTGTCATAGTAATGGTAAAAAGCACCTTTGGACATTCCTGTTTTTTCAACGATTTCCTTCATTGTCACCTCTTTGAAGCTTTTTTTCAAAAAAAGCCTGAAAGAGACATTTTGTATATGTTTCTTTGTGTCTTTCATAGATCCTCCGATACCGACCGTTTGGTATGCACATATTATACACTCACAAATTTTACCTGTCAAACACGGATGCATTTTTGTCAGATGCATTACCTCTTTGGGGCATAGCATTCAAGGAGGTCAAAATGGGAAAATACAACCAGATCAGAGAGATGCTGCTTGAGAACAAGGAGCTTTTTCTGGAGCACACAAAGGAGGAAAATTTAAAGTTCACTCAGGAATATCAAAGCAAATTGAGTCCTGCCATCTATGACATAATTATTGAGGTAATAAACGAGATCTACGAATAGTTGAGGATTGAGCGTTTCTCTGGAGGAGGCGCTCTTTTCTTTGGTTTTATTTATAATGGGACTTAGTGGGCCTACAAGAAAAATCAAACCCTTAAATAGGCTATAGAAGCCAGTCCTTGTCTTTTTTGTGCGTCCTTGACGGCATTTAACTTATACTTCATTTGAAACAGCTAAAATACCTTCACTTATGGCATCGACATTTTCAAACGCTGGAATAAATTGTGAACAAACCGGCGATAATTTCTAAATCAACATAGCTGAGTACCTTTATGTACAGTATGTATGTAGAGGAGCACACAGTCCATATGTACATGTTCCACTCAGCGCAAGAGTTCATATGATAAATTATGAAAAGTTTTAGGTGAATAGGTCCATGAGAGCAATAGAAAATCAATTGGAGATGGATATAAAAGAAATTCGTGACAAATTGAAAACCTCTGATTTGAAAAAGCCAATCGTGATCGAGATCAGTGGCACCCCTAAATCCGGAAAGACCACGTATATCGAAAGTTTAAAAGTGTTTCTCAGGAGGAATGGGATAAAGGTCAAGTCGATACATGAAGGTGCAAGCATATGTCCGATAGAAGACAAAAGCAATTGGTTTTTCAATGTTTGGACACTAAATTATGCAATTAACTCTCTGGTTGAAAATATTTTCTCACCGGTACCTGAAATGGATGTGCTGATTTTTGAAAGGGCCTTGTTTGACAGCATTTGCTGGTTTAAATGGTTTAAGAAAAAGGAAAGCTTGAATGAAGATGAATTCAGGAAGATCATAGATTTTATTTCCATGGAAAAATATACAGGTCTTATAGACATGGTGTGTGTCATGAAGGCAGATGCAGAAACTGCACTGACCCGGGAAAATGAAAATATGATAGTTTTAGGTACGGGTACGATCATGAACAGCAAAACAATCAGCGAAATCAATGAAATTATTGATGAAGCGCTGGAGGAATATTCCGTTCTATTTAAAAACAAAGTTTTTGAGATTGATACAAGCAACTATACCATCAACGAAAAAAATATAACCATTACAAAGCTGGTATTGGAAAACATAAAAGAGATGCTCGCAAGTGCAGCCAGGTAGACGATAGGATTGATCCACCATGCTTTAGTGCATTATTTTTCAGGGAGTTGAGGCTGCTTTTTTGGCTCCAGCTCCATCGTAGGCATGCCGTTTACGATATGATAGATTTTTGTAAATGAATTAACTACAACGTGGTCATTTTTAGCATTAAATGTTTCTGAAGTATAAATATAAGGATTTTTATCCAAATTCTTTTCGTTGAGAACTTTATTGGTCAAAAATACAATCGTATCATTTGGATTATCTGGTTCAAGCAGGATTACTCGCAGGCCTAAATCCACTGGAGTGGACCTGACACTGACACCTAAGGATTCGAGCTTTTTTATGTTGTCGCCGGCCTTGATTTTCTCGGTTGCCGGATAGAATATAATTACTTCTTTGCCGGAATCAATCACCTTTTCGATTTCAGTTAAATAATCTTTTGCCCAGGACAGGTCTGATCCAAATAAAACTGCTTTGCTTTTTGTGTTTTTTATGAGAGTCTTACCTTTTTCAATGAGTTTATCTCTTCCGTAGGCCACTTTTCGATTCTTGCCGTATAAAATCCAGATGATCAGGTTGAGGGCAATACAAATACAGATGAGTATTCCCGCCAGTATGGATATTTTATCACTGAACTGAAAGCATTGAAGGATAAACCCAATCAATCCTGAAGAGGTGCTTATAAATTGAAACATAGTATATGGATTGATTTTTTTCATAGGTATCCCTCTTGCATAGATTTGTTTATACTTTTATATGCTTGTTCGCATAAAATAGTACTAAATTTTTACCTTTGAACGCTTTAATTATGAATAGTAAAAGCGATATTGTTTATGAGCCTATCATTAACTGCTTTGGAAACTGTTTTAACTCTGAGAACCCGTGTAGAAAAGTAATCGGAGCATATGAATGTATGTAAATTTGTGGTACACTTAATAATGATACCAACTCAAAATCGGTTGCCTAGTTGCTTATACTCTGCATGGAAGGGAGCTTTAGCCGTATGATAAACAGACAGCAAATAAATCTTGTTAATTATATGGTAGTCTGTATTAATGAGTTTGCTTCTCGGTATAATTTGAGTAGTAAGGATGCTTTCGATTACTTGAATAAACATAGCGGAATCAGCTTTTTAAAAGAGAATTACGAAATAGAGCATACACTTAGCATAGAAGATGCTATAGACGATATGGTGACGATATGTAAAAAAAATGGGGGACATCTCTCATGATTCTATATCACGGATCGAATACTTTTGTTGAAAAAGTTGAGTTGCAAAGATGCAAGCCTTTTAAGGACTTCGGAAGAGGCTTTTACTGTACTACAATTAAGGGACAGGCGGAATTAATGGCCAAGAGGGTTGCAGCTATATTTGGCGGTATTGCATACGTGACACAATTCGAATTGGATGAGAGTATTTTTGACGATCCTGGAATGAGAATCAGAAAGTTTGAGAGGCCTTCCAAGGAGTGGGCTCTGTTTGTATTAAATAATAGGAATAGATCATTCTCCCAGTTTGGAAGTATGGAGTGCAACCACGATAACAAGTATGATCTTGTGGTCGGCCCTATTGCAAATGATGATTTAGCTTTGTTATTTAGAACATTTACGAATGGGTTTATTGATTTGGATGCTCTAATTAAAGGGTTGGAATATAAAAAGTTGACAGACCAGTACTCTTTTCATTCTAATGATTCTTTACGTTATCTCAAATCATTGGGAGGTATTTAGAATGGATGTCAAAAAAGCACTGATAGAGGGCATTACGCAGGACTTAATTATATTTGTTGTTGAAGATAATGATATTCCGATCGAAGAAGCGATGAAAAAAGTCTATAGTTCTACTGTATTTGAGAAGCTTTCAGATTGTGAAACAGGGCTTTACAGGGAAAGCTCTGCCTATGTATATGAATTACTCAAAGATGAATTGAAAGAAGGCCGAATTGTCCAGAAAGAGTTCTAGGAAGAGTATAACAAAACAATTTTACAGGAGCTCATAATAGCATTTAAACTTACCCTTAGAACTGGATGGTATATTAATTATTTCTGGTTCATTAACTCTCCGATCTATGGTATAATATATTAATGAAGTGTTTTTTGATGTTCGCTTTGGAGGAGTTTTATGACAATAAGAAATACTAAAAATATAGATAAAATTGTTAAGAATGTAACGGCGACTCTCGCAATTGAAGGACTTAAACCAAGTAAATCGGCAGTTACTATAAATCGTCAATTCCTTGAAGGTAAGATCACTAGTAAGGAAGCCATCAGCAGAATTAAGGCCAAATATGTTAAAGTTTTGGTAAAGTAGTATGAGTGGCAACCTATTTTCAAGATATGATCGGCAGGAAAACGTTCAATCAATCTATCATTATCAGGATACCGAGGTGTATATTAATAAATTAGGCATTAAGGACCCTGATATTTTATTGTCCATTGAAAACGACTTAACCTATCAAAGGCTTTCAGAGCTCCATCTCGATCCTGTAAAAGGACACTTTGGCACAACTCACTTACTGAAAATACACAAGTACATATTCCAGGACTTGTATCCATTCGCAGGTAAAATCAGAAAAGAGACAATAACAAAAGGGAACACGCAGTTTTGTGATTGCCGGTTTATTGCTGAAAACTTAAGTACACTATTTTCAAAACTTAAAGCAGACAAGTTTTTTGCCGGTTTAGGTGTAGATGACTTTGCTGTTAGGTCGGCGGCATTCCTTGGTGAGTTGAACATGATTCATCCGTTTAGAGAAGGAAATGGGAGAGCAATTCGTGAATATTTCAGATGCCTGGCTCTAAAATGTGGATATACAATCGATTGGTCTTTAATTGATAAGGATGAGTTTTTAGACGCATTCATATATGCGGTGGATAAGGATACATCAAGGTTGGCACAGTGTGTCAACACAATTGTTTCACATACGTATTAAAAACAAAATAAAAAGGCTCATTATAGAGCCTTGGTTTTTGAGTTTATAATTTAAATTTTAACATCGTGGTCGGTAACTCTTTCTTTAATGTCTGCAAATTCATTGATTATAATATCTTGAGTTTTTTCAATTTTTCCGATGCCATTCTTTATGGAGTTTATATCAGATTCCAGTTTATCCAGTTTGTTAAGCTTTTCCAATAGCACATCCAATTTATCCATGTGCTTACCCCTCCAAAAACATTATATCTCAGGCAATAGATATTATCCTATAAATTAATAAAATAATCCTATCTGGATGATAGCGATACGCTGCAGGCTGGTGTTAAAGCCTGGAGTGGTCCCCAAAAATAACACCTGTACAGATACAGCCCCCACAAGAAAGTATTAAAAAAATGACCATCACATGAGAAAATTGAAACGCTCCGGCGTTCCTTTTGGTTATACTGGAAGTGCGGCAACGGACATAATGACGGACTCAATAAACTATTTTTAATGAAAAGGGGAGAGGTAGAATGAAAATGGCAAGAAGAATTTTGGCGGTTGCCCTTGCAGTCCTGCTGGTATTGGGCACGGCTGCCTGTGGCGGGGGCAAAACGCCGGACAATGCGGGAACGGCTCCGAACCAGGGTACCGCACCGGCGGCAGAAGCTGGCAAGCCGGCGGACATTTCCACCGTAGAAGGGTGGGCGGCAAGCATCAAGGCAAAATCACAGGGCAAGACGATAAATGTGGTTTTTGCATCCCATCCCTCATCCGAAGCCTTAAAAAAACTGACACCCAAATTCGAAGAACTGACAGGCATAAAAGTGAACTGGAAACTGGTTGAGGAAACCCAGCTTAAGAACGACCAGCTCCTGGACTTCTCAAGCAATGCCGGCAACTATGACGTGTACATGGTTGACAGGTTCTGGCTGGATGAATACAAAGCGAAAAATGTTCTGATGCCGCTGGACGATGTCTTGAAAGATAGCGCCAAAACGCCCGGTTGGTTCGATCACAACGACATCATGGCCGCCTACAAGGACGGGCTTACCAAGATCGGAGACGCCTATTACGGCATCCCGCTGGTGGGAGAAACAAGATTTGTGGGCTACAGGACGGATTTGTTTGAAAAGTACGGCAAGCAGCCGCCCAAGACCATGGACGAACTTTTGGACCTTGCCAAATTCTTCAACGGCAAGGAACCGGGCCTCTACGGAATTGCCATGCGCGCCCAGAAAGGCATTCACTGTGCCTCCGGATGGATGACGGTAATGTACAGCTTCTGCGACGGCTTTATTGACCAGAAAACCGGCAAATCGATCATGGATGATCCCAAGACGTTGCAATCCCTTGAATTCTATGTGAACCTCCTCAAGAACGCTCCGCCGGATGTAAGCACCTATACCCATGAGGAAGCCATGGGCGCCTTTACCTCGGGGAAGACGGCAATGTGGCTGGACGCTACCGCCCTGGTTCCCGTCATCACCAATCCAAGCAGCTCCAAAATTGCCGACAAGGTAGCCTTCGTTCCCACACCTGAAGGACCTTACGGTAAGGCGGCGGCTCTTGCAGGCTGGGGAGCTTCCATACCCAACAGCGCAAAAAACAAGGATGAGGCATGGGCCTTCCTGATGTACATGACTTCAAAGGCCACGGCAAAGGATTACTATAACGCCGGCGGTTCTCAGACCAGAAAGTCCATCTATGAAGATACGGAGCTGGTTGCGAAAGACCCTTCCCTTCCTGCACAGCTCAAGGCCCTTGACGTGGCAAATGAGCTTGTAAAGAGAGGTCTTTCCTGGATACCTCCCCATGAGAAACTGGGCCAGATCCTGGATATCGTGGGCGGTTACGGCAACCAGGCCGTCATTGGCGAGATAACGCCCCAGAAGGCCTGTGAGAATTCCCACAAGGATTTGAAAGACTTATTGGAATAAGCATATTTTCAGAGATTCCCGGATACAAATCCGGGGATCTCTGAAAAAGGTTGGTGAATGAATGAACGACAATTTAAGCGAGAAAACAGGAATCAAACGGTATTTCGCCCAAAGGCCCCATCTGGTCTTTATCATGCCCACGACAATCGTTCTGGGGCTGCTGGTTTTGATACCTACGGTGTTTCTTTACGCCATCAGCATGACAAATTATGAAATGGGCTACAGCCTGTTGAATGTGAAGTTTGCCGGCCTGGATAACTACATCAGGCTGTTTTCGGGAAAAGACAAGGTATTCTGGTATTCCGTGCAGATAAGCCTGGTTTTTATGGTGGTTACTACGGCGGCGGAGCTTGTTCTCGGATATTTTGTCGCTTCCCTGCTGAACCTGCGGGAATTCAAGCTCAAGGGCCTGGTGTTCGGCTGTTTGATCATCCCCATCGCCATGACGCCCAGCATTGCGGGGCAGATCTGGAAGCTGATGATGAACGCCGAGTATGGAGTGCTGAACTACCTGCTGCAGCTTGCGGCGGGGATGAAAATCATCTGGCTCAGTGCGGACATGGCCTTCTTTTCCATCGTCCTCATCGATATATGGCAGTGGACGCCCTATATGGCGCTGATCATCTATGCGGGGCTGCGGTCCATCCCGGCGGAGCCCTTTGAGTCCGCCAAAGTGGACGGAGCGAATGCTTTGCAGAACCTGCGGTATATTACGGTGCCCCTTTTGAAGCCCCTTTTAATTCTGGTAATCCTTTTCCGGAGCATGGATTCGCTGAAGCTTTTTGACATACCCTATGTCCTTACCCAGGGGGGACCGGGCAACAAAACGGAACTCATGAGCCTGCATATTTTCAGACTGGGCTTTGCCCAGACCGGATTTATCGGAAGGGCGGCGGCCATGTCGGTGGTATTGCTTGTAATCATTACGTTCCTGAGTCAATTCATACTCAAATACTTTAGAAATGAAAGGGGAACTGCGCAGTGATCAATGCCAACAAAGAAATAAGGACTGCTCTGGGAAATGCGCTGTATACTCTTACAATCCTTTTAGTTTGTGCCGCCTGTGTTTTCCCGTTCCTCTGGATGGTCTCCATCAGCCTGAAGACGAGGGCACAGTCCTATGATCCCTCGATATGGTTTTTCACGCCTACCTTTGAAAACTACAGAACGGTTTTTCAAAACAGGGGGATCGCCAAATTTCTCATCAACAGCCTCATTATCGCCGTGGGCACCACGGGAATCTCCCTTGTGCTTGGAAGCTTGACGGCATACGGGCTTGCACGGTTCGATTTTAAAAGGAAAGAAGACCTGGCCTTCTGGATTCTAAGCCTGCGAATGCTGCCGCCAATGGCCGCGGTCCTTCCCTTTTTCGTCATGGTGAGCCTGCTCAAAGTGTTTGATAAACACATGGTGCTCATTATTTGCTACATGCTGTTCAACATCCCCTTTACCATCTGGATGATGCGGAGCTTCTTCGAGGAAATACCGAAGGAGTTGGAGGAATCGGCACAGGTGGACGGCTGTACTTTTGTACAGAGGATATACAAGGTGGTCCTGCCGGTGGCAATGCCGGGAATCGTTGCAACGGCGATCTTCTGTATCATCCAGTCCTGGAACGAGTTTGTATTTGCCCTGTTCCTGACGGCCAACAATGCCAACACCCTTCCCACGACGGTTCAGAACTTCCTGTCGGTGTCCGGGGTGATGTGGGGGGAGATGTCGGCGGTGGGGGTTGTGTCGACAGCGCCCATGATTATTTTTGCCATGCTGGTGCAGAAGCACATGATCCGCGGGCTTACATTCGGAGCCGTAAAGGGTTGAAATCCATTATTCTGGAGGAGGTGAACCTCGTTTTTTAACGGGGGTTTTATGGAAAAGATAAAAGTTGGTATTGTGGGTGCGGGCATATGGGGTGAAACACACGCCACCATTTTAAATGAGCATCCGCTGGCCGAAGTGGTGGCGGTTTGCGATTTGAACAAGCAGAAGGCTGAGGCCGTGGCGGCCAAATACAATATCGCAAATGCGTATTCCGATTACAACGAGCTTGTGAAATGCGATTGCGACATGGTATCCATCGTCACTCCCGACTTCTTGCATGCCGATATCGCCGTAGCCGCGGCCAATGCAAAAAAGCACATTCTGATCGAAAAGCCTCTGGCGACCACAAAAAAGGATGTCTACCGGATCGTGGAGGCCGTCGAAAAAAACAGCGTCCGCGCCATGGTGGATTTGCACAACCGGTGGAGTCCGCCCTTTAATACGGCCAAGCAGGCATTGGACGGAGGCGAGCTGGGAGAGCCTTACAGCGCGTATATGCGGCTTAACGACATCAAATGGGTTGCCACCGACATGCTGCCATGGGCCGCAAAGTCATCCATCCTGTGGTTCCTGGGGAGCCACACCGTGGATACCGTGAACTGGTTTTTCAACGACCTGCCGGAATATGTATACAGCGTGAAACGGGAGGGGCTTCTAAAAGGCCTGGGCGTTGACACCGTCGACATGTATATGACAACCCTGCAATACAGGAAGGGGGGCATCGCCCAGCTTGAAAACGGCTGGATCACCCCCAACGGGAATACCTGTATAAACGATATAAAATTCAACCTGCTCTGTACCGGGGGAAAGGTGGACATCGACGCGTCCAGCCACAATCTCGTACAGATCAACACCGATCAAAAAGTGTATACTCCCGACATCCTCGTAAAAAACCGCGTGTTCAACCAGGCCAAAGGATTTTCCTATGAGAGCATCCGGAGCTTTGTGGACTGCCTGTACAGCGGCAGGGAATTCGGCGTTTCTCTGGAAGATGCGGCCAACGTCTCCCTGATCATTCTGGCGATCATGGAATCGGCGCAGACGGGAAGGCCTGTGAAAGTGGAATATTAATTTTCCGTAGAAGAAAGAATCGTGTCTTTTGGCAGACCTTACAGCGAGGTAGGGCAGGGAAAGCACGATTTTTCTTTTGCAGGGAAATAAGCCTGCCGGGTTGCTTTACATAATCAATATTATCTGTTATCATCCAAGATGACGGGTAAGTACAGGCCACAGAATGTCCAATAATTTTCCGCGGTGCTGGTGATGCAATGATGAAAATAGTGGTTAAGCTCTTTCATTCCATTTCAATGAAAAACAAGTTGATTCTCCTTACGCTGGCGATTTCGATTATTCCCACCATAACCCTTGGAATCGTTTCCTACCAATTTTCTATGTCGCTGCTCAGAGAAAGCGTGACCAATGCCACGGTGGTGAAATTCGAAAAAGCCAACGCCGAGATTGACGCGCGGCTGAAAGAGGTGGAAGAGTATTCGGTTTACATCCTGTCCAACAGCAATGTGCAAAAGCTGCTCCAGACGTCCAATTACCAGGAACGGCTCAAATATGAGGACGAAGCGAAAAGCATCATCAACCAGGCCCTTTCGGCGGTAAACAGCATCCATTCCATCCAGCTTTACGACAAGAACGGCGACCTGCTGTTCTACAAGAGCTTTGAGCATTACGAGAATGCCTTCAAGTCCCAGGTCATGAACATAAATATCCAGAACACGCCGGTGTATGACAAGGCCAGGGCGCTGAAAGGGAAGCGGTTCTGGACCAAACTCTATGAGGGAAGCAACAAATTGTCCATGGTAAGGTCAATTAATGCCATGGGGTCCCTCACCCAGATCGGCATCCTGATCATCAACGTCAACGAAGCCCAGCTGGAAGGGGTTTTCAAAACCCTGGACCGCATGGATACCAGCCTGCTGATGCTGTATGAACCCGACGGGAATGTAATCTATTCTTCCGGCAATACGGAGCAGGTTTCTGTTTCCGAGCTGGCAAAGCACATCAAAGAGGGCAGCGGAAGCCTCAGCCTGAAGGGAAAAGAGCACATCTATGTCAATTACTATTCCCAGCCCAATGATTGGAACATGGTGGCCATGATCCCCAGAGAGGAACTTTTCGCCCCCATTCAAATCATAAAGTATGTCACGGTTGCCATTGTTGCCGCCTGCTTTGTAATCTCCATCGTATTTTCCCTCGTGATCGCCTATTTCCTGATGAAACCGGTGATGACGCTGCGCACCCTGATGCTGCAGGTGGAGAAAGGAGAGCTGCAAATCAGGTACAACAGCGACAAGCAGGATGAGATAAGCCAGCTGGGGTATGTTTTCAACTCCATGCTGGACAGGATAAACCTGCTGCTTCTCGAAAATACCGAAAAGCAGCGGCGCATCCGGGTGGAGGAGTTGAAAGCGCTGCAAACCCAGATCAATCCCCATTTCCTGTACAACACCCTGGACAATGTTTACTGGATGGCCCAGATGGTGGATGCAAAGGAGATATGCGACATTCTGTCGGCCCTCACCAATTATTACAGGATCAGCTTGAGCAACGGGGCGGAAATCATCAAAATCAGGGATGAAATCAACCATGTAAAAAACTACATGACCATTCAAAAAATCAGGTATGAAAACAAGATCGACTGCAAAATACAAATACCCGATGAGACACTGGAGCTGTGCATCCTCAAGCTCACCCTCCAGCCCATTGTTGAAAATGCAATTTATCACGGGCTGCGAGGACTGGACAGGCAGGGGACCATTTATATCACGGCGTCTGCCGATGAGGAGACCCTTTCCATTGATGTGTACGACAATGGAAGGGGAATGGGCCGGGAGCGGCTTGACAGGGTCATCGGCGGGTTCAGCCATAAGGACAAGGACGGATACGGGCTCAGCAACGTGAATGAAAGGATACGGCTGTATTTCGGCGACCAATACGGAATTTCGATAAACAGCGTGGAAAATGAATATACCTGCATAACGGTAAGCATTCCGAAGACATTTTACCGGCAGGAATGAGGCGGGCTGTTTTGCTGTAAAATCTATTGTTTTTAGGGTGATATTATGAAAGTGATTGTTGTGGAAGATGAAGGCTATGTCCGGCGGGGGATCATCAAGAAGGTCCACTGGGATAAACTTGGTATTACGGAAGTGCTGGAGGCGGAAAACGGGATCGATGCCTATGAGCAGATCATCAGCGGGAAGCCGGACATCGTGCTGCTGGATATCTGCATGCCCAAAATGAGTGGCATCGAGCTGCTTGAGACCCTCCGGGAGGATAACATCAACTGCAGGGTGGTAATCCTGTCGGGCCATGACGAATTTGAATATGCCCAAAGGGCAATGCGGCACGGGGTTGAATATTACCTTCTCAAGCCAAGCCCGCCGGAGAAAATCGAAGAGGTGCTGGGCGAGATTTGCCTGCAATTGAATGAAAATGCCGTGAAGGAAAGGCATTACCGGGAGCTTTCCGAGAGGAACAAGAAGGCCCTTCCCTTCTTCCGGGCAGGATTTATCTACAGCTTGATTTCGGGGGACATGGGCAGCTGGGACGAAGCCAAAACCATGGCCGACTATCTGGGAGTAAATCTGGGCAAAAAGTACTGCATGGCACTGGTCTTCACACTGGGTGAAAACGACAGGGGTTCAAGGCATCCGGAAGGCGTCATGCTGGATAAGCTGGAAATGACGAGGATTATTGAGGAAACGGTTTGCGAGGATTGCAGCATCCTTAATAATTTTCTGCCTTCCAAAGTGATCCTGGTGCTGCTTTCTGACGATATGGACCAGCTTAAACGGCGCTGCTTCGACAGTGCCAGGAAAATACACAACCATTTGCCGGAATATCTGCGCCATACCGTATACATCGGTATTGGCGGCGTACAGGAGGTGGCGTCGGGGATGCCGGCTTCTTACCGGGAGGCGGTGCGGGCCCTTGACAGCAGGTTTTTTGACGAGAAGAGGCATGTGTGCCACATCGGGGATGTGGATATGGAAGGCCTGGGAACGGGCAACTATCCCTATCAGGATGAAAAGAGTTTTATTGAGAATATCCGCCTTTGCAAGGCCGACAAAGCCTGTGTGCATCTGAACAGGATCATCGACGCCTTAATGAACGATAAAAGCGTGAAGGCCGTGGATCTGGCAAAAATACACCTCAAGCAGCTGGTTTACCAGATGATGCAGATCGTGGTGGAGCTGGAGGGGGACATGGCGGATTTGTTCGGGGAAGGGGACGTGGCGGAAAAGCTTGAGCGCATCGGAAGCATCCATGAATTCAAGCGTTTTCTGGAAAGGACCACGGAAACCCTGTGCAGCTATATAAGCAACAAACGGTACCTCAAGTATGCCACTGTCATTCGGAAAGTCCTGTCTTTTATCGAAGACAATTATCCGGATGAGGACCTGAGCCTTGAGAAAATCGCAGAGCATGTCTCCATGCACCCCAACTATTTGAGCCAGTTCTTCAAAAAGCACAAGGGGGAAAGCCTGTCGTCCTACATATGCCGTTTCCGCATTCAGAAGGCGGCGGACCTGCTTTTGCAGGCAGAGGGCAAAAAAGTATACGACATTGCAGTAGAGGTGGGTTTCAGCGACTCCCACTACTTTACCATCTGCTTCAGGAACCTGAAGGGCATCACCCCCTCCGAATACCGCCAGATGATGAAATCCGGCGCAGGGCGGACGGAAAGCCTGGTGTGAAAAATTCCGGCGGGTGCCTCCCTTTTCTCGAATTTTCCGTATTTGCTCCTTGACGGCTGGAGTTGGCGTTAGGAATACATAACATGTTTCCGCTAATTATGATATAATACCAATTACCGGCCTTAAAGGAGTTTTCCATGAAAAGCTTGAACATTATTTCAACAAGCATAAGGAACAGGATTATTGTCGGGATCATACTTTTACTGGTCATTCCGGTTGTTATCGTATACTTTTTTTCCTACAGCGCCATTGAAAAAGTGATTATAGAAAAAGTAAACGAACACATCTCCTCCAATCTCTCACAAGTCGATCAGAAAATCGAAGGAATGCTGGATAATTTAATCAGCGCTTCCAACATCATTGCCGAAGATGAAAAAATAATCAACCTTTTAAAAGAGGACTACATTGAAAACGCGGATGATTTCAGAAGGCTGCAAAACGTCAAAATGATCGAAGGCGCCATTGCCAATGTCAGAAACAGCCTGTTAAAGTTCAGCATGAACAGCAATGTGGTAATTCTTAAAGACGACGGAAGCGTGTTCAGCTTAAAAAATGACGAGAACACGGAAGTCTATGAGAGCCTGAAGAAGCTGCGGCAGGAAGGCTGGTACCAGGAGGTAAGAACGTCAAAGGGTTTTTTCCAGTGGATTGCTCCCCATAAGAACTACCTGAACAATTCGGGAGAACCGTATGTTTCCCTGGGGAGAGCAATCGTTGATCCGCTGAGCTATAAGACGGTGGGGGTCTTACTTGTCAGCATCAGTACAAAGGAACTGAAGCGGGAATTGGGCGTGGAGAGTGGCAGTGACGACAGAGGGATTTTTATCCTTAATGGGGAAGAAAATATTGTGTTTACCAATATTTCCGGGGAAGACAGAAACAAAATCCTGACCGCGGCAAAGGAACACATCCCCTCGGTAGAAAGCCATGAAATAGAAACGATAAAAGCGCCGGACGGACAGAAGATGCTGGTGAGCTACAGGGACGTCCAGCGGCCGGAATGGAAAACCATCTATGTTGTTTCTTTAAAAAGCATAACAGAGGATGTGCAAAAGGTAAGAATCAGCTTTCTCTTCACTACGGAGGGCGTGGTACTGGCTTTTACCGTTTTCCTGATCCTCTTTGTCAACAGGATCATCCGGCCGGTCAACCGGTTGAAAAAGGCAATGAAAGAAATATCCTCCGGAAATTTCGAAGTGAAGGTTGACGTGGAATCGAAAGATGAGCTGGGGCTTTTGAGCAAAAATTTCAATTTGATGACGGTGAAGATAAAATCGCTGATCGATGAAGTCGAGGAAAAGCAAAAGACGGAGCAGCGGCTTAAGTTTGAGGCGTTACAGGCACAGATCAATCCTCATTTCCTGTTTAATACGCTAAATACCATTAAGCTTGCCGCCGAGACATCGCAGGCCTATAACATCGGCAACATGATCAAGGAATTGGGACAGCTCCTGGAATACAGCATGAATTTTTCCGAGGATGAAATCACCCTGGAGAGGGAACTGGGGTGCATTGAAAGCTTTATTTTCCTCCAGAACCTGAGGTTTAACCAGATGATCCGGCTTACGATGGACATCGATGAAGGCTTGATGAAGGCACCTATTCTGAAATTCATCCTTCAGCCGATTGTTGAGAATTCCATCATTCACGGGTTCAGCAATGCCGGCAGCGGTGAAATAAACGTAAGTGCAAAGAAGACGGGCGATGAAATGACGATTTCGGTAAGAGATAACGGGAAGGGGATTCCGGACGGGAGCCGGCATTCTATTTTTGCCGGGGACGGCAGCATTGAAAAAAGAGGTAAAAAATACAGTAAAATCGGAC
This sequence comes from Bacillota bacterium, assembly GCA_023424965.1. Taxonomy (GTDB): domain Bacteria; phylum Bacillota; class Clostridia; order Acetivibrionales; family JAFADI01; genus JAFADI01. The sequence goes on along the minus strand of JAFADI010000162.1, from coordinate 7,904 downwards.
TGCACAATGTCCGAAAGAGGATTCAGCTCAAATATGGGGAGGACTACGGCCTGACCATTTTGAGCGGGGAAGGCGCAGGAACCGAAGTTGTAATCAAAATTCCGCTGCGCGCATGAGGTGAGGTTGTGGATAAGCTGAAGGTTCTTTTGGTGGATGATGAAATACTGGTCAGGATCGGGCTGAAGTCGATTGTCGACTGGGACAGCCTTGGCTGTGAGCTTATGGGAGAGGCGGCCGACGGGCTGGAGGCCCTTGAAATATGCCGGAATACCAGGCCGGATATCCTATTTACCGACATCATTATGCCGGGCCTGGGAGGTCTGGAGCTGATACAGCAAGTCAAGGAAGAGTACAAAGAGGAGATATTCTTTGTCATTCTTACCTCCTATGATGAATTTGACTATGCGAAGCAGGCCATAAAGCTGGGGATTGAGGACTATTTGCTGAAGCTTGCCTTAAATAAAGACGTACTGGCTGGAATTGTGGAGAGGATAAGGGCCAAAGCGGTGCAGGGAAAAAAGGCACAGCAGCTTGCCGTATCTTTGGAGAACCAATATAAGAATAACTTTGAGCTGATACGGAATAATTTTATAAAAAATCTTCTCCATGGGAATGGGATGGCAACAGAAGAAATTTTGACGGTTTTGGAAAAGATCAGTTTGAAGTTTGGCTTCGAAGATGTACGCTTCCAGGTGATGGCCTTTTCCATTGACCAGTTTGAGAAAAGGATCAGAGAGGGGTATATCAAGGACAGGGTAAAGTATGTCAACGATTTTAAAACACTGTCCAACAACATCTTAAAGCAGTTTGAAATTGAAGAGCTTTTCACCGTCGAAGAGAATTTGTTTATTGTACTCCTGGACATGAAGGCAAGGGAGGAGGATTTCCTGAAAGCCCTTTTCGACAGGATGAAATATGCTTTGATGAATTATATGAATATATCCGTGTCCGGGGGAGCCAGCGCCATGGGAAACAACATCAAGGAGCTGCAGGGGAAAATAAAGGAAGCGGTCGAAGCCCTGGGATACCGGTTTTACGGGGGGAAGGGGAGCTTGAGCGCATACGGCTCCTATAGGTATACTGCTGATGGCGAGGTACTGATGACCCTGGCGGAGGAGCAAAAGCTTTACCAGGAGCTTATCCTGCAGCATGGAGCCGAAGCTGCGGCAATCATTCAGGACCTGCTTCTTAGGGTTAAGGCCAGCAGCCAATATACGCCCTTAAAGGTATTGAGCATCATCAATGAAATTGTTTTCATATTTTCGCGGACGGCGAAAACACTGGGTGGAGCGCTGGAAGAGATGGAGGCCGGAGAACGGGTTTTACCGTTTATGCATGTTCAGGAACTGGAGAACATGGACGATATGGTCATCTGGCTTAAAGAGTACAGCGAAGCCCTGCTGCGCTATTTATCCGCGAAAAGAAACGCGGCAAGCCGAAGGGAAATTGCAAAGATAAAGGATTATATCGAACAAAACTATATGGAGGAGATAACGCTGGATTTTGCTGCAAAGTATGTTTCAATGAGCAGGAACTACTTCTCCTCCTTGTTTAAGAAAGAAACGGGCGAAAATTTTGTTGATTATATCCTGCGTGTCAAGGTTGAGAAAGCTTTTGAGCTGATTGTCAAAAACCGGATGAAAGTATATGAAGCGGCAGAAAAGGTGGGCTTCAGAAACATCAATTATTTTAGCAAGGTGTTTAAAAAAATCAAAGGAATCAGCCCTTCCACCCTGAAATAGTTCCGTCATATTATTTTACTCAATTTTCGGATAATTTTGCTGATCTTGAAACATAAAGCTCCGGGCTGCGAAGGTCCGTAACAGATTGCTGAAGGATCGTTATTTTGTTCATTCAAAAACAGCTTCCCTTTTTTTATAATAAAAGTGTACAAAGGGCCTGGAGTACGGTTATTGCCGGTTTGAAAACTTAAAATGAGTCAGGGAGGTAGAAGTTTGATGAAAGTTGTGGTAAGAATATTATCCCTCGCAATGGTGGCAGTACTTACCTTTACGGCGTTTGCAGGGTGTGGCGCCGGGAAAGAGGAGAATGCGAAAGCTCCGGAAGCAGCAAACGGCCAAACAGGAACAGGAGGAAAACCTGTGGAACTGGTGCTGTGGGGAGGAATACCGGCGGATAAAGGTCCGGATGCCATGGTTGAGAACTACAACAAGCGGATGGACGGAAAAGTTACGCTCAAATACAACCGCTATGTAACCGGTGACGGCGATACTGCAATGGATATTGCCCTCATGTCCGGGGAGCACATTGATGCATTTCTTTCCCACGATTTTGATAAAATGTCCGGGAGAATCAACAAAGGAATTACGGAAGATTTATCGGGCCTGATGAAAAAGTATGATTTTGACATGACGGAAAATTTCGGAGCGGCCACAAAGCCTTTTCAACAGCAGGACGGCAAGGTTTTTGCAATACCGACGACGTTGATGAATTTCTTTGTCCTTTTGAACAAGGATGCGCTGGATGCGGAAAAGCTTCCTGTTCCCACCGACTGGACACTGGACGAAATGGCCGATTATGCGAAAAAATTGACAAAAGGGGAAGGTGCCAACAAGGTGTTCGGCTTCTTCACTCCGCGCCCCGACCTTCCCGTTATCCTGGCGGGTACGGCGCTGGACTACCAATTCTACTATAACAAGGATATTACCGGAACGAACTGGGATAAGCCCGAGTTTAGAAAAGCACTGGAAATTTCCCATAAAATGACCAATATTGATAAAAGCATCCCATCCTATGTAGATGCGCTGACGCAAAAGCTGGCTGAGGCCGATTATTTCCCTTCGGGCAAATGTGCCATGGCACTGGGGCTGTCCTATGTATTGAGAAACGTGAAAGACCTGGAAAAGTTCCCCCACACCTTTGTTACTGCTTTTGCGCCGCTGCCGAAGGTAAGCGGGGACCAGAGCAAATACTATACCGACCAGCTGCTCAATGATTTCTTCTCCATCAATGCAAAGTCCCAGTATAAGGCGGAAGCCTTTGAGTTTTACAAGTGGTTTGCAACCGAGGGCTATATACCACTCATTCAACATGGAAGAATACCCCTGTACCAGAAGTTTGACAAGGATTCCATCATAAAGGAGCTTGTGGGAGACAACGAAAAGCTTTTTGACACCGAATCCATGAAGAGCGTCCTCCTTGCGGAAGCAAAGGACCCGCAGACCATCAAGTCATACACGGCGAATGCCCAGATATTTAAAATCTATACGGAAAACTACGAAAAGTTCATTACCGGCAATATGAATGCCGACGCGATGATATCCGACCTTGACAAAAGGACCACGCAAGCGATTAAAGATGCGAAATAAGCAATAAGGATCGATTGTCAAACCGGGCCGGGGTGCATGCAGCTGTGCATTCCGGACCAGGTTTTATTTAGGGTCATTTGCGGAGCAAATCCGGCCAAAAGCCATGGGGCTCGATGCCCCGGAGCTTTTATTTGGGCTGCTTGCGGAGCTTTTGTTAATCCAATATTTATTAAAGGGGTTTGATTATGGTTACTTTAAAATCCGGCCTGCCGCGAGGCGTCAGGGAGTCAATCGCAGGGTATTTGTTTATCCTGCCCAATGTGGGCGGTGTCCTGATATTGACCATACTGCCGGTGCTGTTCTCTTTATTCATCAGTTTCACGGAATGGGACCTTTTTTCCGGTATAAACGGTTTCAAATTTGTGGGACTCAAACATTACATCGGCATGTGGAATGACGAATGGTTCACGCGGTCGCTGCTCAATAACATTCTATACACCTTTTTTACCGTTCCCTTTACCATGCTGCTGGCCTTCATCCTTGCCCTCATTCTGAACAAGCATGTTTTGGGGAAAAATATGCTCCGGGCGTTTTTCTTCATGCCCCATATGACAAATGTCGCAACCATATCAATCATTTGGATTGCGTTGTACAACCAATATGGCCCCATCCGGAATTTTCTCATACAGACCCTTGGAATGCAGGACGTTCCTGTTTTCATGTCCGATCCCAGGCTGGCCATGCCCTGCCTGATCATTATGGGAATATGGAATGAACTGGGATACGTTATGATGTTTTTCATCTCCGGCTTGCAAAGCATCCCCGGCGAGCTGTATGAGTCAGCCGATATTGACGGCGCAAACTGGTGGCAGAAGATAAAAAATGTTACCATTCCCATGCTTACGCCAACCACCTTTTTCGTACTGATTACGACGCTCATTTTGTCCTTCAAGGTTTTCGGACAGGTGAATATCATGACCCAGGGAGGACCTCTGAAAGCCACCACCGTCCTTGTGTTTTACATCTATGAAGCTGCCTTCCGGCTGAATGAGATGTCCTATGCCTCCGCCATGGCGTGGATACTTTTTGTCATAATCTTTGTTATCACCTATGTACAGTGGCAAAAGCAGAAGAATTGGGTCAACTATTAAGGAAGGGAATAGGGTCAAATGCTCAAGACAACAGTCAAATTAACTGATTTTAAAAATGAAAAGCTGAATGTGAACAGGATATTTTCAAACAGGGTGGTCCCGTCGGTGACCATGTGGATACTGGCGATAATCATCATGCTTCCCTTTTTGTGGATGCTGTCGGCTTCTTTCAAGAGGCCTGCCGACATATTCCAGTTTCCCGTTCAATGGATACCCGGCTATTTTTATCCCGACAATTATACCTATATCTTTGGGAACAAAACCTATAATTTCCTCATCATGTACTGGAATTCCATAAAGATCACCGCCGTCAATGTTTTTGGGGCGCTGTTCATCAGCATACTTGCGGCCTATGGCTTTTCCAAGCTTAAGTTTCCGGGCAGGGATGTGATCTTTCTTTTGTTTATTTCCACCCTTGTCATTCCCAACCAGGTGCTTATGGTGCCAAGATTTATCATATTTCAATGGCTCGGGATTATGAACACCCATTGGGCCCTCATCCTGCCGGGATTTTTTGCAGTGATGAATACTTTCCTTTTGCGGCAGTATTTTGTGCAAATCCCCAACGAAATATCGGAATCGGCTTTTATCGACGGAGCCAATCACCTCAGGATATGCTTTCAGTTGATCGTACCTCTGGCAAAGCCCATCATTACGACTTTTATTATCGTGGTTGCCACCGTGCATTGGAATGACTACGAGATGCCGCTGGTATTCCTTCGAAACAAGGAATTGTTCACATTGCCGGTGGGGCTTGCCTTTTATGCCATGGCCAATGCCCGGGAAGGGGCGGAATACCATTACCTTCTTGCAGGGGCGTCTGTTTCCATTCTACCGATGATGGCAGTTTTCCTGCTGGGGCAAAAGCAGTTTATTGAGGGACTCACCGCAGGGGCGGTAAAGGGTTAGCAGGGAAGGAAGACTGAAAATCAATCGATGGAAAGGGGATGGGGCAAGTGTTGAAATTGGAGCATCAATATGATTTTGTGGTGATAGGGGCGGGATTGACCGGTATAGCCGCCGCTGTGACCGCTGCGAGGAATGGAATGAGGACGGCGCTGATTAATGACCGGCCGGTGCTGGGGGGGAATGCCAGCAAGGAATTCCAGACGCCTCCCGTAGGGGCCCATGCGGTGGACCGGAACTTTGCATACGCCAGGGAAACAGGAATTCTTGAAGAAATCCTTCTGGAAAATCTGAGGACCAATCCCCAGGGCAGCATAGAGCTTTGGGATATCAACCTCCGGGGGCTTGTAAAGCAGGAGGAAAACCTGGAAGTGTTTTTAAATACAACGGTGAATGAAGTGGAGATGTCGGAGGACCGCAAATCCATTGTTTCCGTTAAAGGCTACACCATCGACAGCGAGACCTGGCATACCTTCAGGGCGTCCTACTTTTCCGACTGTACCGGCAACGGGACGGTGGGATTCCTTGCAGGGGCGCCCTACCGCAGAGGCTGTGAGGCAAGGTGTGAATTTGATGAAAGCCTCGCCCCGGAACAGCAGGAGGACCGCGAGATGGGATGCAGCATCCGTTTCAGGGCAAGGGACCTGGGCAGGCCCGTCTCCTTCTGGGTGCCCTCCTGGGTAAAATACAGCTTTACCAGAGAAGATTTTGAAAAAAGAAGTATTGAAACGGGCTTCAAACGTTCCCAGGGAGGCTTTTGGTGGATTGAATGGGGGGGAAGCCTCGACACGGTCCATGAAACAAAGACCATTCAAAACGAGCTGCTGGAGATTATCTATGCCATCTGGGACTATTTGAAAAACAAATCCTCCATCAAGGACGAAATCACAGACTTTGACCTGGACTGGGTGGGGGCGATGCCGGGCAAAAGAGAAAACCGGAGGCTTGAGGGGGATCATGTCCTTGCCCAGGGCGATATTGAAGAGCAGCGGGACTTTACGGATTCGGTGGCCTATGGAGGCTGGGGATTTGACGACCATCCTCCCGAGGGTATTTTCAATACCTTGAAGGCCAGCACCCACTATTTCCATAAGGGTCCTTTCCATATCCCCCTGCGCTGTCTCTATTCAAAGTCAGTAGACAACCTGTTCTTTGCCGGGAGGAACATCAGCGCAACCCATCTCGCACTGACAAGCACCAGGGTAATGGGTACCTGTACCCAGATGGGCGAAGCGGTGGGCGCGGCGGCGGCGGTCTGCCGGCAATACGGGATGAAACCCCGCGGACTGGTTGAGACGGGAAGGGTGGAGGAGGTACAAAGACTACTGCAGCGGATGGACCATACCATCATCGGATTGCCCTACGCGGATGAGGAAAATATGGCTCCTGAAGCCCAGGTGTCCTCATCCTCTGCACTGCAGTCACCTGTGCTTGAGCAGGCATCCGGTGTCCTGCCGATGGATACCGACCGTGCCTGGATGTTTCCGGTGGTGACCGGCACTGCCGGGAGGATTGAAGTCTTATTGGACTGTACGGAAAGCACCGTACTGGAGTACAATTTTTATGCAGGGGCTGTAAAAGTAGGCTCACTGCCGAATCAACTGCTTTGCGGGAGCACCGTCCACGTTGGAAAGGGCGAGGGGCAGTGGGTGGATTTGCCCCTGGAGCTGCCTGTGACGAAGCCGGGATGGTATTTTGCAGAGATTAAAAAAAATGAGAAGCTCAAGGTCCACACCGGAAAATTCGCACCTGTCGGCATAAGGGCATTGTTCAGGAGAAAAGGTTCACCGGACTCCAATGTGCATACTGAAAAGGAAAATCTGGATTGGAACGTGCCCGGAAGTTTGAAGGATGTGAGCGCGTATTGTATCCGGATAAAGCCGGAGCAACCCGTATATGGCGTACAGAACATTATCAACCCGTGGAACCGGCCGGTGTTCCTGCCCAATCTCTGGATATCGGCTCCCACGGATTTCCGCACTCCGGAATGGGTGCACCTGAAGTGGGAGCAGCAAAGGGAAATAAATTCGGTGGAACTGATTTTTGACAGTTCCCTTGACTATATGCTGTCCGCCTTCCGGGCAGACGGCAACTGTGAATTGAATGGCTATGACTTCAACGTGATACCGTCGCTGGTAAAGGATTACAGGGTGCTGGTAAAAAGTGACGGGCCTGGGGACTGGAAAGAGGTTGCAGCCGTATGTGGCAACCATCAAAGACTGCGTGTCCACAAATTTGAGCCCGTCCGGGCATCCCAGCTGAAGGTCGAGATATGGGCCACCAATGGAATCAACCGGGCACAGATCTATTGCATCAGGGTTTATTAGAAGGAACTGCCTCGTCTCAGATTTCTGTCTGATCCGGGACAGCCCCTTTCCACAGGAAACTATATAGCGGCTTCACCGATGAAACTATGTATGCAAAGAAAACTTCCGGATAAAACTCCGGGAGTTTTTATTGTATAGGAAATTATGGTTTTGAATTTCCTATATATGGGGTTTGGAAAGGGGATTCCCCTTTCCTGGTGTAAGGAGAGTGCTCAGGATGCTTGCATCCGTCGAAGGGAACCATAAGGATC
>JAFADI010000078.1 GCA_023424965.1 Bacillota bacterium | reverse complement strand
AGGCGGTACTCAAGGTATTCCAGGAAAACAATGAAAAGCTCAAAGAAATGCTGTTTGAGATTATCCGCAGGATTGATCCGGCGAAAGAGTGCAACTGCTGCAAATAGAACATAAAGAGGGACATATTTTCAAGCCCGAAGCACTACCGGCGTTAAAATATGTCCCTTTCTTACTTCACTTAAAATTATAAAATTTACACTATTATATGGTTTAACCTATATAGTTTCATAGATGAAGACTCTGATTTAACCTGCTCTTCACGCGTTGATTCTATCCTTGAATCAACGCGTGCGTTCGCCATCCCTGGCTCACTTGGCGCATTTCAAATCAGAGTCTTCTATACCTACACTATATATCCTTCCCCAGCTCTCCTATGACCCTCTTCACAAGCTCCTCATCCTCAATGGTGAGCTGCAGCACTTCACCGATCTTCCTGGGCAGCACGAACACCAGCTTGCTGCCTTTCACCTTCTTGTCATAGAACATCTGATTGTAGACCTTATCCACATCAATGCCCTTCAAAGCCGTGGGCAGGCCCACTTTGTCCAGGATGTCCATAAGCCGCTTCAAATCCTCTTCATCCGCCATCCCAAGGTATACCGCCATTCTGAAGGCCGCCACCATGCCAAGGGCCACACACTCACCGTGCAGCAGTTGAAAATTCTGTACCGTCTCAATGGCGTGGCCGATGGTATGTCCGAAATTCAAAATGGCCCGCAGGTCACTTTCCTTCTCGTCCTGCTCCACCACACCGCCCTTTATCCGGCAGTTTGTTTTTGTCATAAACTGGAGAGCATCCGGCTCGAAATTGAAAATCTTCTTTATATTATAGTCGATATAGTCCAGGAAGTCCGGGTCCCTGATCACCCCATGCTTTATCACTTCCGCAAGGCCCGACTGAAGTTCTCTTTTGGGCAGGGTTTTGAGCGTATTTACATTAATGTATACCAGTCTGGGCTGATAAAAGGAACCGATGATATTCTTGCTGCCGTCCAGGTCTACGCCCACTTTCCCTCCCACACTGCTGTCGGCTTGGGCCAGAAGGGTTGTGGGAACCTGTACGAAGTTTATCCCCCGCAGGAAAGTAGCGGCTGCAAAGCCGGTGATGTCACCCACAACGCCGCCTCCCAGAGCGATAAGTGTGGCATTGCGGTCCAGCTTCAACCTGATGAGGTATTTATAGATATCCCTGACGGTGTCCAGCGTCTTGTTCTTTTCTCCTGCCGGAATCACATACTTTTCCACATTGAAGCCGTCCGTGTTAAGGGCCTCAATGCATTCCTCCGCCTGGAACCTGTCCACATTGGTGTCGGTAACCAGCACCGTCTTCCCGGTGAGTCTGGCACTTGAAATGGTCTTTCCCAGGCTGCCGTAATCGGTCGTTATATAGATAGGGTAGCTTCTCTCTCCCAAATTGATATTTAACTTTATCATTTAAATACCCTCACCCCCCAAAAAAGATTGAGATTGGGTCAATCTTCCTGTGATCCTTATTTTATTCTACGACACCGGCACACCTGGAGCAGAGGGTGGGATGCGTTTCATGGGTTCCCACGCTTTCACTGTACATCCAGCACCGCTCGCACTTCTCTCCGGAAGCCTGGGAAATAGACACCTTAATTCCCGGAAGGTTCTCTCCCGCAAGGGCGTCTCCCGGTGCATCCGCCACGGTTTTCAGCTCGAATTCCGACACGATGAAGATGGTGACCATGTCGCCCTCAATGGCTTTTATGAAATCGTAGGTCTTTTCATCTGCATAAACCGTTACCTTCGCATTGAGGGAATGGCCGATGAGTTTGCTGGCCCTTGCAATTTCCAATGCCTTTGATACATCGGTTCTCAATGCAAGTATTTTATCCCATTTCTCCTCCAGCTTTGCGTCGAAGTATTTCTCATTCAACACCGGCCAGTCGTTCAACTGGATGCTCTCCCCATCGGCGGAAGCCCTGTGGGGCATAAACTGCCAGATTTCCTCGGTAGTGAATGCAAGGACGGGAGTCAGCATTTTAACCAGCGCTTCCAGTATTTCGTACATCACCGTCTGTGCGGCCCTGCGGTCCACCGAATCAGCCTTTGAGGTGTAGAGCCTGTCTTTGATGATATCCAGGTAGAAGTTGCTCATATCCACCACGCAGAAGTTGTGGATGGCATGGAACATCAGGTGGAACTGATAGGTTCCATAGGCCTCGTCAACCTTCCGGATAAGGTTTGAAAGCTTGAGCAGCGCCCATTTATCCAGTTCCTGGAGTTGGCTGTAATCCACACTGTCCTTGTCAGGATTGAAATCATAGATATTTCCGAGAATATACCTGGAAGTATTTCTTATCTTCCGGTAAACCTCCGAAAGCTGCTTCAAAATATCCTTGGAAATCCTTATATCGGTAGTGTAGTCCGAGGATGCAACCCAGAGCCTTAAAATATCCGCTCCGTATTCCTTTATAATATCTTCCGGATCGATGCCGTTTCCAAGGGACTTGGACATCTTTCTGCCCTCGCCGTCAACGACATAGCCGTGTGTGAGCACCGTCCTGTAAGGGGCCACCCCTCTCATGGCCACCGATGTCAAAAGGGAGGACTGGAACCAGCCCCTGTGCTGGTCGCTTCCTTCCAGGTACATATCCGCAGGCCACCGGAGTCCTTCGGTTGTTTCAAGAACGGCTACATGGCTGGAACCGGAGTCAAACCAAACATCCATGATATCCGTTTCCTTTTCAAATTCCCCGCAGCCGCATTCACATTTGACGCTGTTCGGCAGTATGTCTTTGGCATCGTATTCGTACCAGGCGTCGGAACCCTTGTCGTGGAACAGGTTCTTAACCGCATGGATGGTATCGTCGTTGATGATTTCCTTGCCGCATTCCTTGCAATAGAAGATAGGGATGGGAACGCCCCAGATTCTCTGCCTGGAAATACACCAGTCGCCCCTGTCCCTGACCATGGCGGTGATTCTCTCTTCACCCCAGGCAGGTGTCCAGGCAACATCTTCAATGGCTTTCAGGGCCTCCTTCCGGAAGCCTTCAATGGAGGCAAACCACTGCTCCGTAGCCCTGAAAATAATGGGCTCCTTGCAGCGCCAGCAGTGGGGATACTGGTGAATGATCTTTTCAGAAGCAAGCAGATAGTTTCCACTCTTCAGTTCTTCAATAATCGCCCCATTTGACTTTTCATAGTAAAGCCCGGCAAACTTGCCCGCATCCTTCGTCAGGTACCCTTTGTCATCGACGGGCACAATCACGGGAATCTTGTATTTCTGGCAGACCTGGAAGTCTTCCGCACCATGGCCCGGGGCGGTGTGGACACAACCCGTACCGGCCTCAAGCGTGACATGGTCGCCGAGAATAACGACGGAATCCCTGTACAGGAAAGGATGCCTGCAGAGAATACCCTCCAGTTCTTCTCCCTTGGCCCTTGCCACAATTTCATACGCTTCAACGCCCGACACCTTCATTACGTTTTCAACCAGTTCGGTAGCCATGACGTAATACTCATCCCCGGCCTTGACAACTCCGTATTCGAAGTCCCCGTTGAGGCATATGGCAAGGTTGCCCGGCAGTGTCCAGGTGGTGGTGGTCCAGATGACAAAATAGGCATTGTCCAGATTCTTTAAAACGCCCCCGAACTTGCCTTTGTCATCTTTTATAGGGAATTTTACATAAATGGAAAGGGTTTTGTCTTCCGCATACTCGATTTCTGCTTCCGCCAAAGCCGTTTCACAGTCGGGACACCAGTAAACGGGTCTCAGACCTTTGTATATATAGCCTTTCTTGGCCATTTCACCGAATACTTCAATCTGCTTTGCTTCAAACTCCGGCTTAAGGGTAATATAGGGGTGTTCCCAGTCGCCTCGCACGCCAAGCCGCTTAAAGGCCTCTCTCTGGATACCCAGGTATTTCATGGCAAAGTCCTTGCAGGCCTGCCGGAACTTTACCGG
>JAFADI010000077.1 GCA_023424965.1 Bacillota bacterium | reverse complement strand
CAAGGGGTTCCACTGTTTTCCCGCAGACCATCGGGGTATCCTGTACGTGGAACCCCACCCTGGTGGAGGAAATGGGAAAAGTGATAAGGACACAGATGCGGGCTGCAGGAATGCACCAGGCACTGGCACCTTTGATGGATATTACGAGGGACCCCCGGTGGGGCCGGGTTGAGGAGACCTACGGTGAGGACCCTTATCTCGTATCGAGAATGGCAACCGCTTATGTAAAAGGCCTTCAGGGGGATGACTGGAACAGCGGTGTCATGGCCACGGGAAAGCATTTTGTGGGCTATGGCAGTTCCGAAGGCGGGATGAACTGGGCACCTGCCCATATCCCCCCGCGGGAATTGCGGGAGGTATTTCTTGCGCCCTTCGAAGCTGCAGTCAAGGAGGGTGGCTTGGCTTCCATCATGCCGGGTTACCATGAACTGGACGGGGTACCCTGCCATGCTTCCGGAGAATTGTTGGAGAATGTGCTGAGAAAGGATTGGGGTTTCGACGGAATCGTCGTGTCCGACTATTTTGCCATGACACAGCTGCACGATTACCACTGCATGGCCGGGGGCCTGACGGATGCCGCACGGATGGCCCTAAAAGCCGGTGTGGATGTGGAACTGCCCAATACCGACTGCTGTGGACAGTGGCTGATCGATGGCGTACAAAAGGGTGTCATCGATATTTCCGTTGTGGATAGAGCGGTCTCCCGGATATTGAATATGAAGTTCAGGCTTGGTTTATTCGAGAATCCCTTTGTGGATGCGAAGAAGACAGCCAGTGTATTCGACACGCCGGAGCAGCGGGGAATTGCCCATAAAATTGCCCTGGAATCCATAGTGCTGCTTAAAAATGACAATAATGTTTTGCCCCTCAAACCTGATCTAAAGTCTATCGCGGTCATCGGGCCCAATGCGGACAATATAAGAAATATGCTGGGTGATTACACCTATCCCTGCCATATTGAGACCTTGATCGAGGTGAAGGAGACCGACAACACCCTGGGACAGCCTGTCCCTGAGGACCTTGATACGGAGAATATCCATATGCCTGAAATGATCAGCATTCTTGATGCAATAAAGTCAAAAGTGTCAAAGGACACCAAAATTAATTATGCGAAGGGCTGCGACATTCTGGACGATTCAAGGGAAGGCTTTGCTGAGGCGGTGGAAGCCGCCCGAAAGTCCCAGGTTGCCCTTCTCTTTGTGGGGGACCGGGCGGGCCTCATCCGTGAATGCTCCGTGGGCGAGTCGAGGGACCGTGCCCTGCTGGACCTTCCGGGAGTTCAGGAGGAGCTTGTCCGTGCCGTAGCAGCAACCGGGACTCCGGTCATCGTTGTGCTTGTCAACGGAAGGCCCTTCTCAATCAACTGGGCCCAGGAGAATATTCCTGCCATCCTGGAAGCCTGGTTTCCGGGAGAGGAAGGCGGAAGGGCGGTGGCGGACGTGCTGTTCGGGGATTACAATCCCGGGGGGAAGCTCACCATTTCCTTCCCGCGGACTGTGGGGCAGGTGCCTGTTTACTATTACCACAAGAAATCCGGAGGACGCTCCCACTGGCGGGGGGATTATGTAGAAACCAGTACCAGACCCCTTTACCCATTTGGCTACGGGCTGAGCTACACGTCCTTTGAGTATGGAAACCTGCAAATAAGCAGTCCTGAGGTGTCTGTTGACGGCTATATAGACATTTGTATCGATGTAAGGAATAGCGGTACCGTAAAGGGGGATGAAATCATTCAGCTATATGTTAACGATGAAGCTGCCAGTGTTACACGGCCTGTAAAGGAATTGAAAGGCTTTACAAGGATTTCACTCAATCCCGGTGAAACCAGGACGGTAACCTTTATGCTATCCCCCAAACAACTTGGTTTTTATGACATGTCCATGGCTTTTGTCATAGAGCCGGGAGACATGGTTGTCATGGTGGGAAGCTCCTCCGAGGATATAAGAGCAACGGGAAGCTTCAAGATCTCTGGGGAAAGAACCAAAATCGGAAGAGACAAAATCTTTTTTTCACCCGTTAAAGTAGAGTAGGTGAAACGGGGCAGCTGTTGTGCGAAATTGTACTTCCAGAATGTAATGATTTTATAAAAAATGGTAAAGCAATTACATTCAAATGACTAGGTTATTGACATACGATTGGATTGCAATCAACATGTTCAGACATGAATTGCAAAAATAACTTAGTGAAAGGGGTAAAAGCTATGAAAAAGAGGTTCAGAAAGGCTTTGACAGCAACGCTTGTCATTGCGATGCTCAGTGTAATGTTATTGACCAGTACCTCTGTCAGCGCCTACGGTCCGCTGACCATGTACACGCCTCCGTCCAGTGCACCGTCTTATGGAGTTTTGTCTCCCAGAACGATCCAGCTCAAGTACAGCGGTTCCAACAATGGGAAAATGTACACCACCTTTGAGGAGTGTTCTAACGGCGTACCTACATTCCCCATATTTGAGAGCACCAATAATGGACAAACCTGGACAAAGGTAGGAGATGTGAGGGACACCCAGAACGGATGGGGGATGTTGAACTGCCCTCAGCTGTTTGAGATGCCTCAGACCATCGGCAGCCTGACGGCAGGTACGTTAATTTGTGCCGGGAATTCCGTTCCAGGCGATAGGTCAGCTACCAGAATGGACTTGTACAAAAGCACCGATCTGGGCAGGACATGGACATTTGTAAGCCGTATTGCCACAGGCGGCAGACATGCGATAGAGGGCGATCCCATTTGGGAGCCATGGTTTCTTGTAGCAAACAACAAGCTCATTTGCTACTACTCGGATGAGCGTGATCCGGCGCATTCACAAAAGCTGGTGCATCAGACGACGACAAACGGAACGACATGGAGTGCCGTGGTTGACGATGTCGTCTGGCCGGACAGCACGACACGTCCCGGGATGCCGATCGTTGTCAAATTGTCAAACGGGAATTACATGATGACCTATGAAGTGGTAGGGCAAAGCGGTGTACCGTGTTACGCCAAGATCAACAACAACCCGGAAACCGGATGGAATGCCTGCACCAGTACCAAAATTGCCAACGGTGGAAGTTCATACGTAACGGTGCTAAGTGACGGAAGGATTCTGGCCCAAACCTATGGCAGCGGGGATATCTACTTTAATACCAAAAATGATGGCACAGGAAGCTGGGTTGCAATGGGGACCCCGACTGGTGCCGCTTATAACCGCTGCCTGCTGCCGCTGAGCAATGGGCGCCTGTTCATCGTTTGTGGGGGAGGATTTGTAGCGCCGAATCACAATTCAATCACCTATGCAGACATGTGGGTGCCGCCCATTACAGGATCTTACAGGCTGGTAAATGTTAAGAGCGGTAAGGTGCTGGGAATCAATGGGGGTTCTACGGCAGACGGAGCCCAGGCAGTTCAATGGACTTCCAACGGATCTTATGACCAGATGTGGCAGAGAGTGAACCTCACAGGTGGGTACACAAAGCTTATCGATGTAAAAACCAGCAAGGCCTTAGGAGTATACCAGGGTTCTACGGCAGAGGGTGCAAAGGTGGTCCAGTGGAATGACACCGGAGCACTTGACCAGCAGTGGACCTTTGTGGCAGTGGGCAGCAACTATAAAATCGTAAACCGCAATAGCGGAAAGTGCCTGGGTGTATGGCAGGGATCAACGGCAGAGGGTGCCGAACTGGTGCAATGGACGGATAACGGTTCCATCGACCAGCAGTGGCAGCTTGTAGCCAACTGATGAGGGGGACTGCTCCGGAGAATATCCGGAGCAGTCTGCCGTCCGACGGTTTGCCGCAGCGTTGAGAAGGCTTTTACACTTTCCCCGTTTCTTTTTTTACGATAAACATACAATCCTGTATATCCAGCTTCTCATGGATTTTCCGCAACCCTTTCAAAATCCCCAGGTTGAAGTATTTGTCCCGCAAATCAAGCCTGTCGATAAAAATCTGCCTCGGCCGGAAGGAATGATACAGGATGTGCTTTTTTACCAGGAGGTTTTCCTTTTTCAAATCCTTTTTTAACTTACGGAGGATGAACCTGTGGGTGGGTAAAATCCGCAAGCCGTTTATCTGCTGCTGGCACAGGTTGTTAAAGGTCAGGTTGGATAAATCCTGATACCTTTTATCCCTGTAGGCAAAGTATTTTGCGTCCTTGCCCTCCATTATCCTGACAACTGTATAGGCCGGAAGCTCTGCAAACTTTTCTTTTTTCCCCTGCTTCATTTCCAACCGCCACATTTTGTTCTTCATCAGGGGCCTGACGGTAATATTTTCTTCATTCCACAGCTTAAATGGGAATTTGCCGTGGGCTTCGATGGACAGATCACCTTCAACCAGTGGGCCAAAAAGGGGTTCCGTTCTGAAAACCCTGATCCAGTCACTGTCATGCCTTGCAAAGTAGCATATTTCATCATCGGCTTTGATGAGCCACCCGTCCGAAACCTGGGGGTCGATGATAAAATCGGAAGGGTTTTCTTTTGTGCCTTTGAAAAAGCTTTTTTTCAGGGCGGAGGGAACCTGTCTCCTTAAAAGCTCTTCCCTGTCCACATCAAACTCGTATCTTTCTTCACTTTCAAGAATCAAACAGTAGTAGCTTTCCGTTTTGTGTATGGATGCGGTAATCTCTCCCGAACGGTTCCGGATCTCCCAGAAAGAAATCTTCTCATTCTCTTTTAGGACCAGCGTACCGCCGCCACCGGGAATAAAGCTCAAAAATTCCGGGGGAACGCAGCCTGAAGCCAGTAAATCATTGTAAACCCTGTGCTTTTTAAGGACTCTTTTGACGGGTGCCGCCACGTAATGGCCGTGCTTATCGAAAAGCATGAGTGTGTTGTTGGTTTTGGTATCACTGATTAGCCAGTATTCCGATATCATGTTGCCCAGCACCGTTGCGTTTTCAGGAATCTGTCCGGGGTAGACGGTATATTTTTTGAGGCAGTCATTGATTGCGCGTATTGCATGCCCGGCACTATCTTTACCCGAAAAATATGCGGCATACTCCGTCCCGATAGAGCATATCAAGCCCCTGTCCACAATCCTTTTATAGGCGGACACCTTGTCTTTCCGCTCGGCAATCTCATACAGGGGCTCTGTGCTTGCTTTTCCGGTAACCTTCCAGTAGCCCGAATTGTCGTTGTAACTGGTGAGGCTGGTATTGAATGTATCGAAGCCGTCCTCAGCCCGGAGGTATCTATTGAGGCTGCCCATTGAGCCGTTTTGCTGACTTTTCAGGAAATCTCCCCTGTTGATTTTTATGATGTCGAATTCCAGACCGTGAACGACAAACTCATCCAGGTCGGATTTGGAGATGGGGAACAGCAGAAACAGCACTCCGCCAGGGGTGAGCAAATTATAAATTATTTTATAAAAATCACTCAGGTTTTCAGTACTGTTGTGCTGTATCACGTGGGAGCATATGATTACGTCGTAATGGTTGGTGAGCCCGGCCTTGCTGCGCTCCTCCGGGTCTTCGAGTTTTTCGAAATGGGTTTTGATACATTTTATACGGGTTTCATCCTTAAGGATTTTCAGTACTTTTTCTCGGGCTTCCGACAACCTCTCTCCGTCATAATCGATCAAGCATACACGGTCCTTCTCTTCGCACAGAACCTTTATTATCCGCCCGGTTCCGGTGCCAATGTCCAGGAAATCCAGAGAGGGGTTGCTTTTGCGCATTTTATTCACATAGGTCCACATTTTGTCGTTGATCCATGCATCGGATTTGTCCCAATAGCCCAGGTAAGGCTCGTATTCCTGAATATCCCGCTTCAATTTTTTGTCGTTTAGATCCACATAGATGTTTTTGGAGTCCATTTTCAAGATCTTCAGCTTGCGCATGTTACTGAAAAATTCATCGCGGATTTTTTCCAGTCTCTCTTTGGAGGCGGATACTTCACCGGAGTTTAAATTCTTGTCCAGTAGAAATGAGTGCAGATGGTTAATAAACACCGTTAATGTTTCCCTGCCTTCTTTGTAGGCAAGCCATTTGCATTTCATATCGAAAAGAGTATCATCGGCATGGGTGTCGAAAAATTGTTCCATGTACCTGGAAAATTCACGGATGACACTTTTGACATCCTCCTTCTCCACATTTTCTTCAACCCACTTTAATAGAATATCCGATTCCTGGAGATTTATTTTTTTCCGGGAAACTCTTTTTATATAAGAGACAGTATTCAATGCAAGATAGGTAGTGATCAAAACACCGATACCCAGAGAAATGCCGAGGATGACATTTCCCTTCGACTGGTTGCTGATCCTGGAGAAAGCATAATTTACATAGATGCCTGCGATGGTGCTTACAACAATGCTTATAACCAATCTGTCAATGGCTTTGTCAAGGATTGATTTCATGATAATGCACTCCCATACTTGTGGTTAGTATGCAAACAGAATTGCTCCCGTTTGTATCAGTTTGTATTCCGGACATATTTCAAGGATTCCTTTCCTTAATACTTCCTTGTCGTCGGGCAGGTGATAAGTGGCTAAAGCTATTTTGGGCCGGAACTCCTTTATGGTATTTTCGGCTCCTTTCAGCAGGAGCCTTTCAGCACCCTCAATGTCTGCTTTTATGAAATCAATCCGGGGTATTTGGTTTGCCTTTACCCAGGTATCGACAGATGTACAGGATACGGCTTCAAACCCGCCATTTCTATCGATATTGATGCTGGCCGCAAGTAAGTTGGATTGATTCACGGATAAAGAAGCCTTACATTCATGGGAGCTAACGGCCAGGGGATATGTTTGGATTTTTTCTTCCAGGAAATTTATTTTGCAATTTTCATTGAGCAAATCATAAAACAAGGCCTGGGGTTCAAAGGAGTAAACCTTTGCACCCTTCTTTGCCGACAGAATAGAGAACAGTCCCATATTTGCCCCCGCATCAATTACCATATCATTCTCGCATACCTGTACTTCTTGTATTTCGTAAGGGTCTTCATGATAAAAGTAGAATTGCAGTTCCTCCTGAATATTTTGCCTTATTGATTTGTCTGTGAAGTTGTAAAAGCTATCTTCCAGAAAGATATCCAGGCACATGCCGATGAGGGCCTCCGTCAAGTTTCCGGAAGGTTTGACAAATAGCAGGTCATCTAAAATATAATACCGGGAGTTCTCTTTTAACCCGATGTAGGATTTGAGGGTATCAAGCCTTAATTCCTTTGCCTTCTCTTTATTTCCGGCAAGTTCATGGAAGAGGTAGGCAGCCTGCCGCAAGGAGAATTCATTTCTTCTCTTCCCCAGATAAAAAATAGCTTTCAGTAATCCCACAACACGATTTTGCTCCATGGTTAGTCCCCTTCGGAGAAATATAAAAGAAAACAAATAATTGCCAAAAAGGTAAATATAATACTGTGATAAAATAATATCAGAGATTTTGCGGCGCTTCAATACTGCCGCCGTGATTTTGTGTGCGCATAGGCTTGCGGAGCAGTCATTTTGTTGTATAGTATGATAAATCTTGATATTATTAGTTCCATACAGCAGGGTTGCTATATTGGGGGAGGGGAAAATTCTTGAATATTGATAAGAGCGGATTAAAGGATAAAGTTGAATTTATTGTTTTTCATATAGCCTTTGGCTTGATATTTTGGCTGGTTACAGCTTCGGTCGTAGGACTGAAACGAGCATTCATAGGGGGTCTTAACTATCGGGCGTTGAATTTGATAATGTATCTCTGCATATATATTTTACCAATATATTTTTGGGGCAAACTGAATACCAAAATTCAGTGGAAGCCTTTTGGAAGATATTCCGGAATCATCTCCTTTTGTTGTAATTTTGGAACTGCTGTGATACTTATTTTTGCACTGGGTTACTTTGAGATTTCGATGGTAAGAATTTGGTAGAAGCCATATTGTATTTTTCATAATGGGAGCATTGAAAGGAACGGGTTTCAAGCATCATCAATCAAGTTATACTTGTGGGTTGCTGGCGTAATGGGTATAATAAAATTACAGCGAATCATTACCTAAAAAGGAAGAATGTATGGGCGAACTGGCTCGTTTTGAAGGAATTAGAATAAAAATGTATCCTATGGATACACAGAAGCATAAAGAACCGCATTTTCATGTGATTCTTACAGATGGAAATAAAGCATCGGTTGCGATATCAAATGGAAAGATACTTGAAGGAAAATTAAACAGCAGGCAGAGAGAACTAATCAAAGCGTGGATGTTAATACATCGAGAAGAAATCTGGGATAGATGGAACAAAGCAGTGGCTGGTGAATATATTGAAAAGATTGAACCGAAGCAGATTTGATTGAAATGGAGGGTTTGTGATGCAAAGTCCTGATGTAAAAGATGCGAAGGCATTAGATGGTCATAGATTACTCGTGGTGTTTGCGAACGGAGAAGAGAAAGTATTTGATATTAAAAGGTATCTGAAATATCCTGTTTTTCATCCATTGACAGATGAAAAGGAATTTAAAAGGTTTCATCTTGTTGATGGTACCATTGAATGGGATTGTGGTGCTGATCTAAGTCCAGATACATTTTACCTGGAAAGTACCCCTAACCAAATGAATAGCGATTTAGCAAAATAGTTTAAGGGAGCCCCGTTCATGGGGCTCTCTGGCGTTATGGGCGTTGAATTTGATAAGGTATCTCTGCATATATATTTTACCAATATATTTTTGCGGCAAACTGAATACCAAAATTCAGTGAAACCTTTGTGGAAAATATTCCGGAATTATCTCCTTTTGCTGTGATTTTGGAACTGCCATGATGCTTATTCTTATACTGGGGTACTTTGAGATTTCGATGGTAAGAATTTGGTAGAAGCCTTTCTGGTTTTTAGAGGATATAAAGGAAGAAATTATTCATGTGGAACCAACCCCATATTTGGGGTATTATAGTATTTAAGTAGCCGGAAGGGTACCGGGGTAATTAGAATGGGCGGTTACCTCCCCACGCATGAGAGCCCTGTTGAAACACCCAAGAAGAAGGAGGTAATAAGCGTGAAGGTATTGGTTTTGGCTGGAAGCCCTCACTCAAAGGGGACGACGGCATTTCTGGCGGACGAGTTTTGCATCGGGGCGGAGGAAGCGGGCCATGAAGTGGTCCGTTTTGAAATAGCAGGGTTGAAGGTCCATCCGTGCATCGGATGCTATCATTGCAGGCGAAATGGTGGAAAATGCGTGTATGACGACGACATGACACTTATTTATCCCCACTTGCTGGCGGCGGATGTGGTTGTTCTGGTAACACCCCTCTATTATTTTGGCATGACGGCGCAGCTCAAGTGTGCGGTTGACCGGTTTTTTTCCGTTAATGCTGCATTACGGGAGGCCCCGAGAAAACTTTTTTTAATTGCTGCCGGCGCTGATAAGGACGATTGGGCAATGGATGCATTGAAAATGCAGGTTCATACCGTCTGCCGCTACCTTAATTGGCAGGAAAGCGGTATGCTTCTTGCTCTGAGCGCGAATTCCAGGGGAGATGTGGAAAAAAGCGGGGATGGGGCAAGGGCCAGACGCCTGGGAAAAGAGCTGTAGTTGCCTGGTGGGACGAGGAATGCTTGGACGATATAACAGGAGCGGTTAAACAGCGGAAGTAATATTAAAGCGGCCAATAACGGAAAGGGGGGACTCTGACAATGAAAATTATCCGTGCGGCCGTATTTGGCCATGACATAGCAAGCGGAGCGGTGTCAATTATCTTGTTTACATGAAATATTCAAAGAAGGATCACTGATTTTTAAGCTTTTTGGGAGATTGCGATCCGGCAGTTGTTATTTACTTTCTAAAAACAGAAACGTAAACAAACCGATAAAATAAATGATAGGCTATTAATTTTTAATTTACTGAATATTCAAGGAGCACAGCTTTGATGGAAGTGATGTTTTTACTGGCTTTTACCATACATAATATTGAGGAGGGCATATGGCTGCCGGCGTGGTCGAAATATGCCGGAAGGTACCATCCGCAGGTTACAAAGCATGAATTCCGCTTTGCGCTGATTGTAGTTACGCTGGCAGGATATTTGTTGACATTCTTGTTTTTAATTTTCGGACGGTCCCCTGAGCTGATCAAGTATTTGTATTTGGGGTTTGTGTTGATGATGTGCTTGAATTCTGTTTTTCCCCATCTTATAGCCACCATTGTTATCAAGAGGTACGCGCCGGGAACAATAACGGGGCTGCTGCTGAATTTACCCATAGGAATGGCAATTGTTTTGAATCATTGGAAAGAAGGAGCACAGTTGGGCAAAATGGGGATTGCACTCATTGCTGTTTCAGCAATATCCATTGCCTCATTGCGCCCCTTGTTCCGCTTAGGCGGAAAGTTAAGCACGAAGCTAAAAGGAGAAGGAGCATAAGAATGCAGAATGAACACTTTATCAGTTTCAGCCTGCCGGTTGAAGATTGGTTGGAGGACAGTGTATGAAGCATACAGACGGATACCGTATTGAGACCTTTCCCACAAGCAGATTGGGTACCATTGACATTGGTGCGGCCAGCAAAATGAAGCATCACATAAAAGCGCTGATAGAGCTGGATGTCACCGAAGCCCGTAAAATGATTTCCGAGAAAAAGAAGCGGAATGAAAATGTTTCCTTCAACTCCTGGCTAATTAGGTGCATCAGCAAATCGGTGGAAGAGTTCAGGGATATTCACGGCATCAGAAAAGGGAAGCGAAAAATCGTCATATTTGAGGACGTCGACATATCAATCATGATCGAACGGGAGATCAAAGGGGAAAAAGTCCCGCTGCCCTATGTGATCCGGAAAACAAACGAGAAAAATATTTCTGAGATTTACAATGAAATAAAAACGGGGCAGAGCCAGTCCATAGACAACGAAGGCAATTATGTGCTGGGTGAAAAGAAGAATGAATATCTGATGAAAGCCTATTATGCCTTGCCCGGATTTATCAGAAAACTCATATGGCGGTATATAATCCGGAATCCTTTTGTGACGAAACAGACCATGGGGACAGTCCTTGTGACGTCTGTAGGCATGATGGGCAGGATTAACGGGTGGGTCCTGCCGGTGAGCGTTCATCCGCTTTCTTTTGCAGTGGGTTCCATCATTAAAAAGCCCGGGGTAAAAGAGGACCGTATCGAGATAAGGGAGTACCTTTATATGACGGTGTCGGTGGACCATGACATCATCGACGGAGCTCCTGCAGTAAGGGCACTGTCCAGGCTCACCAACCTGATCGAAAAAGGCTTTGGCCTGTCATAAAATCAAAGTAGTACTAAGATAGCCCTTCCATACAAACTACCTTCAATGAACTCACTGCCCTTTTAGCCAATTGACAATCAAGGCTGTAAAATTAATGTAAACCGATAAACAAAATCATAAAAACTCCGTATAATCCATCAAAGAATGTTTGGGGACGCCATGACGGATTACCGGGCGGGCAAATTTTATGGCAGGGAGGTACCTTGAAGTGAAATTCAAAATTTCCGATGATTCAGGATTTTTAGCAATATTTAATCCGGCAAAGTACTCTTCGTTTGTTGGGGGAGAGTGGGAGCTGGATGAATTGCTGAATCATTTTGAGGATCAGATAAAAGAGAAGAATCTCTTGATTTGGGGAACAGGCGGTTTCGGGGACTATGAAGTCGAAGTCAGAAGCGGAATGACAGCCTTTGAAGGGTTTCGAAGTGTTACAGGAACCATTGGCGTATCCGAGGGTGTACTCTATTTGATTAACTATGAGAGTTTAACAATGGGAGCTCAATTTGAGGATATAAAATTGCCGGAAAAACACCTGGCCGATCTGGCGATTCCTCTGGAGAACGGCGCATACAATTGCAGAATAATACAGGTCAACAATCCTTACCAATACAGTTCCAATGATCACGCTGATTTTATTTTGGAGCTGGAAAAGTGCGGCGGCAAGACTTTCGAGAGGGATCAGATACCCTGGTTTATCAGGTAAGTCGACCATTCGGGTAAATTATGCAATATTAACGGAAGGGTGGGAGAGAACACTAAAATGATTAGAATCAAACCACACCATTTTTTTGATATAATCAAGCTGTACGGAAAAGGAATAGAAAGATTTGTTCCGGATGAAAAATATAATCACAATTTCTATGGCATTGCAAACGAAATTATTGGGGATCATCAAGTACAAATAGAGATAACAGCGACCGCGGATGATATTTGCAGCCCTTGCAAATATAGCGGTGCAGGTGGAGGGTGTACGGATAAAATAGACCCCATAAATGATGTTGAGTCAAAAGATACATGGAACAAAATTTTAGATAACAGGATTATCAGATATACAAAAGCTTCGGAAAGCAGCAGATATACTGCACATAAATACTGTGAAATGTTGTATTCCATAAAAGAACATATTCATGATGTCTGGAAGGAGGAAAGCGATTCCGCTAAAAATTCCCGGTATGAAGCTTTCTGTGCCGGTGCTCAAAAGTATCTGGGGCTATGATAGTTCCATCGCAGGAGGCAATGAGCCTTGTGACGGAAAGGAAAAACAGGCGAAGAATTGATTTTATGTGCACATAAAAACATCAGGAGGGATGCAACCATGAATTTTGACATTTCAAAGCTCAAATGGATTAACCAGCCGAAGGCTTTTACCGTCGATGAAAGCAAGGTCGTCATCACGACGGACCCGGAAACCGATTACTGGCAGAGGACCTATTATGGCTTCAGAAACGATAATGCCCACACCTTTGTCCTGCCGGTGGATTTTGACTTTACTTTTACGGTAAAAACCCAGTTTGATACGAAAACCCTGTACGACCAGTGCGGCGTCATCATTTACCAGAACAGCGACAACTGGTTCAAGGCATCCGTGGAATTTGAAAACGACCGGTACCAGAGGCTGGGAAGTGTTGTTACCAATAACGGTTACTCCGACTGGGCAACCACCGATATTCCGGCGGGAATAAAGAGCATGTATTACCGACTGAGCCGCAGAGGCATGGACTTCCGCATAGAGAACTCCAAAGACGGTGCCAGCTTTGAACAAATGAGAATTTTTCACCTGTTTGAAGGAGCGGGGGAAGTGAATGTAGGAGTGTATGCCTGCAGTCCTCTGAAATCCAGCTTCGACGCAATTTTTACCGGAATGGAATTGGGAGAAAGCATATGGGAGAAGCATGCCGCCCCGGGCGACAAGTAAAGTGTGGGTAACAAAGGCGGGTTAAAAATTCCGAGCAAGAGTTTCAGATAGGAAAGCGCCAATTTATATCGTTTAAATTGGCGCTTTCTTTGCCTAAACGACATAAATGTTGTAAGATAGAATTGCGATAGTATACATAATCATGCTCGGAAAGAAGAACTCCAGGGTGGGATCAAGATGGGTGAAATTTTTTCAGGTTTGAAAAAGAAAATAGTAAATTTTCTCACCGGAAGTCTGACAACAAAGTTCATCTTCACCATTCTTGCGGTGACCCTGTTGCCCCTTTGCATATCCAGCGTTATTTCCTATTACAATTCCGTTTACACCCTGCAGGATGAATATATCAAATCCAACCTAAAAGTGGTGGACCAGTGCAGCCGGAATGTGGCTAATTATTTCGACGGGCTGAACCAGCTGAGCCTCAGCCTCTATTCTGGTGAATTTATGAGCAACATCGCCTTTGAACCCACCGATTTTTCAGGCACCCAATCCAATGAAAAATTCTTGAAAAGCATGCTGTTTTCCCGGGAAGACATTGTATACCTTTATTACTATATCTACAAAAGCAAGATCCTCTATTCCTTCTCAAAACAAATGTATGCCGACCATTATTTGCCTCAACTGGAAGAGGAGGAATGGTTTGCAAAAACAGTGAACAACGCCAGTGGATTGTATGTGGCGCCCGAAGGGAAATTTACCAATTACAAAAACATCGGAACCTCCGGTACCGAAGACGTGATCACCTATAACCGGAAAATCAAGGACATAGCCACCGGCAATATTTTAGGGGTGTTGTCGCTGGTTGTGGATAATAAAAGGCTGGGGGAATTGTGCAGAAGCATTGCGTCGGGCAGCGAGACGGTGGCGCTGGCCAACAGCGAGGGGGAAGTATTCTACTGCAACAGCCCCGAAAAAGCATATGTCAAAGAGTTGATCCGGGATGAACAGCTCAAGGGTGAAAACAACGGATATTATACGTTGACAAGGGACAAAGCAAAGAGCCTCGTCGTCTTCAGCAAGACCTTTGACGGACTGATTCTGCTCAAATCCACGCCATACAGCCTTCTGGAGGACAGCTCAAAAAAGTCGCTGAAAATGAACGCCTTTATCATCGTGGTGACCTTTGCGGCAGTGCTGGTATTGTCCGTATTGATTTCCTATTCCATTACTTTGCCTGTAAAGCGCCTGGCAAGGAACATGAAAAAAGTTGCGGAAGGCAATTTTAATATAAAGGCCATTCATGCCGGAAACGATGAAATCGGGCTGCTGACGGACAAATTCAATGAAATGACGGGAAAGATCGATCTCTTGATCAACTCGGAGTACAAGCTGAAAATTGCAAAGAAGAATGCGCAGCTGCGGGCTTTGCAGGCCCAGATCAACCCCCATTTCATGTATAATGCCCTGCAGTCCATCGGGACCCTTGCCCTCCGAAAGGAAGCCCCGGAAATTTATGCAATGGCAAATGCCATCGCCAACATGCTGAGATACAGTTTGAAGTCTTCCAACGACCTGGTCCCGCTGGACACGGAAATTGAAAACATGAATAACTATTTGTACGTTCAAAAGGTGCGGTTCGGGGGCAGGCTGAACGTGGAAATCCATATCGACGACAGCATCAGGCAATACCTGGTTCCCAGGTTGATCCTGCAGCCCATCATCGAGAACTCCATAAAATACGGAATCGACGATGAGAAGCCGGAAGAGCTTATTACCATCAAAGCGATACAGGAAGACGGTTATATTTTCATCACATTAAGGGATTCGGGACGGGGAATTGACCGGGATAAACTGGAGATGATGCGGGAATGGCTGGAGCAGGAGGATGACCTTCTCGGCAGCGGAGAGCATCTGGGGATAAAAAATGTATTGAACAGGATGAAATTGATCTATGGAGACGAAGCGGCCATGACGATCGAGAGCAATGCCGGTGAGGGAACGGTTATTACGCTGCGCATGCCCATGAATTACGAAAGGGAGTAAGAGGATGTATAAAGCCATCATTATCGACGATGAAGACCTTGTGCGGGAAGCAATTGTAGCCCTGGGAAAGTGGAAGGATTTCGGCGTCACAAAAATTTGCGAGGCTCACAACGCGAAAGCGGCGCTGGAAATCATGGAAAAGGAAATGCCCCACATCGTGGTGACGGACATGAAAATGCCGGTCATGGACGGTGTGGAACTGCTCAAGGAACTGGATTTCAGCCACTTTAACGCCAAGGTGATCGTGGTGAGCGGATTCAGCGATTACGAATATACGCGGCAGGCCATCCGTTCCAATGTGGTTGATTACATTCTCAAGCCCATCGACTCCCAGGATCTGAACAACGCCATTGCCGCCGCAATCAGCGAAATACAGGACGAAGAAGAGCGGGCGGGCGTTACGGAAGAAGGAAACAACGAGCTGACGGGAGGCAACGGCATATCCGGAATAGAGAAATATATCCGGGACAATTTCAGCAGTGAAATCACCCTGGAAGAGCTGGCAAATAAATTTTTCATAAGCAAAGAGCATATCTCCAGGTCCTTTAAAAAGCAATTCAACACCAATCTCTTTGACTACCTGACAACCCTCCGGATCGAGAAGGCCAAGGAGCTGATACTGAAGACCCAGTACTCCGTCGAAGAAATTGCGTTAAGGGTGGGCTTCAGCAACGGCAACTATTTCAGCAAGGCCTTCCGGAAGAAAACCAATCTTTCTCCCAGCGAATACAGGAACAGGCAGCCCGGAAAATAGGAAGCCCGGGCTGGCAGTTCTATCACGTATTTCTTCGTTTTATCAATTTATTACCCAATTGCATCAATAAGTTACGTATACAACAAAAAACCATTTCCTTATAATAAAGTTGACTGCTACGATACGGACTTACACGCATCATCCAATTCGAATTGACCGCCGGGCGGAAAATAGTGCGCACATTTCTGCAGATGTAATTACCAGCAAGGAAAGGTTATTGACCGTAAATAATGAAAGCTAGAGGAGGAAGAGGTATATGTTTAGAAAAACAGTTGCCTGTGTTCTTGTTGTTGCCTTTATATTGACATCGGTGTTCCTGTCCGGTGGAACGGAGGTGTTGGCGGCAGGAGCCATAACAAACGACACGGCGAACAAGGTGTTGACCGCTACCGGCGGCAACATGAGCATGCAGTTCAACTATAACGGCAAGCTGACGGTAGAGTCCCTGAAACTGGGGGGAACGGTAGAGACCATAGAGGCGAACGAGGTATCCTGCTCGGCCTTGATGTGGAACCCTGTCTCCATTTCAGCATCTTATACCTATTCAAAGGACAGCCTGAACAGCTTGAATAACGGCGTTATATCCTACAGTGACTCGCCGCGGGACCGGTGGACCTCTTACAGCTCCGGGGGGACATCGGACTGGGTGGTTTATGACTTCGGGGGCAGTAAAACGGTAACCTCGGTCAAGCTCTATCTCTATAGCGACGGGGGAGGCGTCAAGGCTCCCGCAAGCTACAATGTACAATACTGGAACGGTTCCGCCTGGGCGGACTGTGCCGGACAGAGCAAAAGCCCTTCCGCGCCGGCGGGGAATGCGGTGAATACCGACACTTTTTCTCCCGTCAGCACCCAGAAGCTGAGGGTCCTGTTTACCCACCAGACGGGGAGCTACAGCGGAGCAACGGAGATAGAGGCATACAACGGCTCCGATAACCTGTCCACCGGAGGCTGGAAGGGCACGGACCGTTTAAACAGCTCGCCGGTGGTCAGCGTCAACGGCAGCACAGCCACCTTCAGCGGCATTTCCTATACCACGGGCAATTGCACCGTGACGGAAACCTGGACGGTCACGGCGGGTGACAGCAGCATAAATTTGCAGGTGAACAGGACCTATGACTCCGCTGCCACATTCCCGGACCAGAAATCCATTTCCCTGTGCTTTAAGAAACAGGCCTTCGACGTGGTGCAGAGGACGGAAGACGGGGGAAGCTTCATCCTTCTGGACCCCAACAGAAATATAAACAGGTTCCTGTCCAACGAGGCAACGGCCAATTATTCCACCGGTTCCTACTACAACAACGACAAATACAGCTTTTATTCCGCCAATATGGACCTGCTGGACAAGCTGAACGGTAAAATGCTGAGCATCGGTCTCACCTCAAACAGGAACAGGGCCACGAAGATATGGAGGCCCACCGACAGGACGGGTACAAGGGCCTTGAAAATTGAGAACAAGCTAAACTCCGGCGCCTTTTCCTTCCCCAGTGGAACCTATCTGCCGCTGAAGGTATTTCAGACAGAGAATTTTAACCCCGTAACCGTTGCGGCAGGACAGACCGATACAGCCACATACACTTTCAGCTGTGCCAACAATTTGAACAAATACTATGACCTGGGAAGTATACCCGCAGGCTCGGGGCTGGATGAGTATAAGCTGGCACAATATATGCAGGACTTTGGACGGGCCAGTGTAATCGACGGAAGCGTGGGCATGGGAGACTGTGACCTGAGCGGCATAGGCACATACGAAACCTGGTGGTATGGGGTCAACGCCCTTGGCCTTCAGGGAGGAGGGAATGAAAAATATCTGCAAACCCTCAAAAATTTCGTAACGTTTATCAAAGACCACAATTATCCCATCTATAACAACGGGCACATCTATGCCAGGACCTACCGGGAAATGACGGGCTGGGAAGGTGACAACTTTATGGACGGACAGGCCCAGTTCGTAGCGGGGATTGCACAAATATTCGACCTGTCCGGCGACACGGCATGGCTCAATAGCATAAAAGACATGGCCAGGTCGGTTCTAAATTGGACGCTGGCAAGAGACACCGACGGGGATGGCCTGGTGGAAGCGGCCAACAATTACAATACGGATAACAGGTCTTCCGACTGGAATGATTGTGTGTCCGCGGCCCATGAAAATGCCTATGCCAATGTAATGCTGTATAAGGCGCTGACAGACTGGGCGGATATCGAGGAATTTGTCCTTCTGGATTCCGCCAGGGCCACCAACTACAGAAATAAAGCAGCTTTGCTCAAAGCCAGCTATAACAAGGACACATCAAATGGCGGCTTCTGGTCTCCGGCAACAAATTCCTTTGTTTACTGGAGGGATAAGGACGGCAGCGTGCACGGGGACGTGCGGTATGTATTCACCAATGCCTATCCGGTGCTGTTCGGAATGGTTGACGGGCAAAGGGCCCAGCAGATCATGAACAGGTACACGGATTTTATGGCCACGAACAATTTAAGCCTGTTTCCCACCCAGACCTCAAGCTTTGCTTCGGACGAAATGTGGGTCTGGAACAACTGGAAGCATTTTGAGAACGGAGGTATCTTCCTCCAGCATACCTATGACATGATGGGGGCTTATGCAAAGCTGGGGGACAGGGAAAAATTGCTGTCCATGCTGAAAACTGCAACAAACCTCTACAGCGTCAATAATCTGTGGAGTACCGGCTATCTGAACTGGGACCTGACAACGGGTACGCAGGTATGGACCGAACCCTGGATGACTTCGGGAGTCCGGCCGGCCTCCGGTTTTTACAGCTTTATTATGGGCATCCAGCCCAAGTATGACAGAATCATCATCGACCCTTGCGCCGACTCCTCCCTCAATGGAATAAGCGTAAACTACAAATTGAGGGGGCACGATTTTGCCGTTACCCTCAATGATCAAAACACCAGGAATATCACCACCGACGGGTCCATACCGGTAGACTGCCAGTGGAGCAACCTGCCCATGAATGTAAAATATGTGATAACGGACCAGAACCTGACCTCCGGTGCAACCGTGTACAGTTACTGCGACAGCGGGACTGTGGGACGGGCAGGCTATACCTTCAATTCGCCGGGGCAGCACAAGCTGACCATCGCAGAGGATGCAAACTGCACCAACCTTGCGGCAAATACGGCAGGGTCCGGCTATCCTTCTCCTTCGGCGTCCTATACCTATCCCGGCGACAACGTGTGGTGGGCGGTAGACACCATTGTGGGGACCGACAGCACAAGGCCCAGGTCCCGTTGGACCTCCTACAACAGTGGGAATTCCAGCGACTGGTATGCGGTGGATTTTGGTACAAGCCGGGAGGTGGCGCAGGCAGCCGTCAATTTCTACTCCGACGGCGGCGGAGTCAAGGCACCTGCCGGTTATAACCTGCAGTACTGGGACGGCGGCACATGGGTGGACTGCGCAAACCAGTCCAGGTACCCGGCAGTTCCCGGAGCCGGTGAGAACCATGTAACCTTCAGTCCGGTGAATACGCAGAAGCTGAGAATTGTCATGACACACCAGAGCGGCAGCTATTCCGGAATGAACGAATTCAGAGTCTACAGCCCTTATACCGTAAACCATGCGCTTAACACCGCCGGTTCAGGCAATCCCACCCCCTCGGCTTCCTATACCAGCAGCGGCGACAGCGTATGGAGCGCAGCGGATGGGGACTGGACGGACGGGAATTATCCCAGGACCCGGTGGACAAGCTATGGTTCCGGCAACGGCAGCGATTGGTATGCGGTGAATTTCGGAAGTGTCCGCAGCATCAGCGAGATACGCCCGTGCTTCTTTGACGACGGGAAAGGCGTAGCCGTACCTGCCGGCTATAATGTGCAGTATTGGAACGGCTCAAGCTGGGTGGACTGCGCGGACCAGGCAAAATACCCTGCAGCCCCCGTCAAAGGCAATAACAAGGCTACATTCACACCGGTGAACACCACGCAAATAAGAATCCTGATGACGCACCAGCCGGGCAAATACTCCGGGATGACCGAGCTCAGGGCATACAAATGAACCCCGGCGCATAGGTCCATGCTTGCATTCATCAATATTTTACCCTTATATATCAATGCATTACGTTTTTCACTTTCAGGTTTTATCTTATAATGATTAACAGAGGAGCTTCAGTGCGCGCCTGAAAATCCAAACAATAATGAAATCCGATTTGGGAGGTATATTATGAAAAAGCTTATATCACTGGTACTTGTGGCATTCCTTCTAGCTGCCTCTTTTGCGGGATGCGGCGGGCAGCCGGAAAAATCCGATACGCAGGGTACACAACCGGCAGAAAATCCTCAAAATACCCAACCCGACAGTCCGAAAGCGACCGGAGAACCTTTGACGGTCAAATGGTTCCAGTTTCAGATTGAGGTAGCGGAACAGGTTAAGAATCTGGCCAAGAAATATGAAACGGAGAATTCCAACGTAAAAATTGAAGCAGAGGTGATGGGCGACGGATACTTTGATGTTCTGAAAACCAGAGCCGCTTCAGGGGATATGCCGGATATCTTTATGACAAAAGGCTATGCATACCTGGAGACCTACAAGGATTATATCGAAGACCTTTCCGCGGAAGCCTTCACCGGACAGATCGTGGATGCAGCCAAACCCTGCATAAGCCTGGAGGGTAAAATACTGGGCCTGCCCGTACAGATGGGCGGCTGGGGCATTGTTTACAACAAGAAGCTATTCCAGGATAACGGACTGCAGATACCCAAAACCTTTTCCGAGTTGAAGAAGGTGTGCGAAGCCTTAAAGGCCAAGGGAATAACGCCTTTTGTCAACCAGTACAAGGATGCATGGATGCTGGGGCATCTCACGGGGGCAGGGTACGGACGCACAAGCGATCCCACAAAGTTCATACAGAACCTGAATGCAGGAACCGCGAAGCTCAAAGATTTGCCTGAAATGAAGGCCAACATGGATTTTCTTGATTTAACGCTGCAATACGGCCAGGACAATCCCCTCTCTTCAGATATGAATGCGGCATGCACACTGATGGGACAGGGAAAAGCGGCGATGATGGCGGAAGGGAACTGGGTGTATGACACCATCATAAAGATCGATCCGGCCGTAGAACTGGGCATGTTTGCCGTACCTACAACGGAGGATGCCAGTCAAACGAAGCTTTCTGCCGATGTCAACGGTGTATGGCATGTCTCCAGCCAGTCCAAAAACAAGGCCGAGGCAAAGAAAATCCTCAACTGGATTGTAAGCAGCCAGGCGGGAAAAGACTTTGTGACAAAGGACTGCAAATTCATCCCTGCTTTTAAAGGCTTGAAGTCGGACCTCAATTCCGTTGGACAGGACATAGCAGCCTACATTGAAGCGGGAAATGCTTCCATCTGGGGCTGGGTCGATGCTCCCGACGGATATGAGAATGATTCGGGAGCCGTAATGCAGGAATACATCGGAAAGAAGCTGAACAGGGAACAGACGCTGGATAAACTGGACGCAACCTGGGCAAAAGCGATCGCCAAGAAGTAGTACATCCCATGAGGCTTTGACGCAGGTCAAAGCCTCATATCGTATAAATTATTCAAAGGTGACATTTATGACAAATCAATTAAAGAAAAAGCTGGTTGATAATGCCATGTTCTGGGCATTTGTCCTCCCTGTATTCATTCCTTTCCTCATTTTTTTTATCCTTCCGTTTGCACTGGGAGTTTTCTATTCCCTGTTCAAATGGAACGGTATAAGCACCACCATGCAGTTTGTGGGTTTTAAGAACTATATGACCCTTTTTACCTCCGACCCGGACTACTATACTTCCCTGTGGTTTTCAACGAGGTATGTGCTATTGAACGTGGTCCTGACCAATGTTTTTGCACTGCTGCTGGCAGTCCTGCTGGACACCAAGCTGGCGGGCAGGAATTTCCTCAGGGCGGCGTTTTTTCTCCCCAATGTGGTAAGTGCCATTATCGCGGGCTTCCTGTGGCAGTTTATCTTCGGACAGGGCTCGAAAAGCCTCTATGACCTGACGGGGGTGGGGATTTTCCAGACGGACTGGCTGGGTGGTTCGGGGATGGCCATCGTTTCAATGGCCATCGTTGCACTATGGCAGGGGGCAGGGTATGTGATGGTTATATACCTGGCAGGCCTCCAATCCATCGACGAATCACTGGTGGAAGCCGCCGAAATTGACGGGGCGTCGGGAGCGAAGAAATTTTTCAACATCACCCTGCCGTTAATCATGCCCTCCATCACGGTGAACCTGTTCATGACCATGTCACAGGCCTTCCGTACCTTCGACCTAAACATCGCGCTGACCAACGGGGGGCCGGGCAGGTCCACCCTGAGCCTGGCGCTGGACATTTACCGGGAAGGCTTTTCGAACAATGCGGCAGGCTATGCGGCCGCCAAGGCCATGGTCTTCTTTTTGATCGTGTTTGCCGTTACGCTGGTCCAGATCAAGTTTACGAAAGACAGGGAGGTGCAGTATTAATGGACGGAATGGGAAATAAGGCGCTGAGATTCATCATACCGGCGGCATTGTTCATCCTTGTCATTCTTTTTTTGTTCCCCATGGTGCTTGCCCTCATCAATGCTTTCAAACCCCTGGGGGAAATCCTGGGCAACACCCTGGGGCTGCCGAAATCCTTCTATGTGGACAATTTCGTATACATGTTCGAGAAGATGAATTACACAAGGGCGTTTTTCAACACGCTGACGGTTACGGCCATCTCGGTGGTGCTGGTGGTGCTGCTGGGCTCCATGTGCGCCTACAAGCTTTCAAGGACAAACGATAAAAAAAGCTGGATCATCATGATGCTGTTCTTTTCATCCATGATCATTCCTTTCCAGACCATCATGATTCCCCTGGCAAAGGTGGCGAAGGGACTGCATCTCGTAGACAGCCTTCCTGGCCTGATTCTCATGGTGCTTCCGCTGTTTTCCCCTTTTGCCATCTTCATGTTCCACGGCTTTGTCAAAACCATACCCACCGACATGGACGAGGCGGCAAAGATTGACGGGTGCTCCCAGTTCGGGACTTTCTTCAAGATCATCTTCCCCATGCTGAAACCCGTCACCGGAAGCGTCGTGGTGTTAAATGCCCTCTGGCTGTGGAATGACTTTGCCCTGCCCCTCGTCATGCTCCAGAGTGCAAAAAACAAAACGGTGACCATCACCATCTACACACTGTTCAGCTCTGTTCAGTGGAATTACCATTATGCCCTGGCGGGGCTGGTTCTGTCGGCGCTGCCCATTATCCTGTTTTTCATCTTTATGCAGAGATATATCATCAAGGGCGTCATTACCGGGGCAGTAAAGGGATAATGCAGCCCGAAGGGAGAGAAGCTTATGCTGGAATACATTGACGGCCTGCTGAGGACAGACCACAGGCCCATGACCTATCACCCGGACTTGATCATGTGCGGTTCTACGGGAAACAGGGTCTACGGCAGCTTTCGCAAGAGTCCCGGCTTGTGCGGCATATTCCACTTTGTTCATAAATCGGACCTGACGGATCTAATCGAACTGGATTTCAAGGAAATGGTGTGCCCGTTGAAATTGAGGACAACCTATGAGTGGATGCCCTCCCACCTGTATATGAAGCATGTCTACCCCTGCTTTATCATCGAAGAGAGAAAATACATCACTGCCGGCGATCTCATTGTAAGCCGTATTTGTATAAAATCCGTTTCAGGAAGGATCAAGTTCAAATTGGGCTTGAAGTCCCGGGTACTTGATGACAATTACCGAAAAAAATTGGAACTGTTCAACCAGTCTGTTGATATAAAAGCCTTCTGCTCAGAGAATGAATTGTTCGGACACAAGCAAATTGTGCTGGAGCAGGACGGGGAATTCCGCTTCACCGTGGCATGCGGCTTTAAAGTGAAGGGGGAGGGGTGGCCGGAGGGCATTACCGACCTTGAAGGACATAAGGAGGAATACGGGAGGTTTTACCGGGGCATCCCCAAATTGACCTGCTCCGACAGGGAAGTTGAAAAGGTGTATTACTACCGGTGGTTCCTGCTCAGGCACCACATGGCCGATCCGAAGCTGGGCAATATAAAACATCCTCTTTTATATGAGGGAAGGCATGGGTATTTTAAGGAAGAGGGGGACGGGGAGGCGGTGGAGTGGGAGTTCTCCAAGGGGATTTTAGCCTCGGTCCATCACCACCTTCTTGAAATGCGGTGGCATAAGGGCGGTGAAGCGGCAAAGGAGGAAATTCTGAATTACACCGGGAATTTCGGAAAAATGGAGACCTTTCTGGAGTATGAGTATGATGTCCCCCTGCTGCCCGGCTGCATACGCATCCATGACTTTGTAGGGCATTATTTTTTCCACCTGCTCCCCTATGCTGCATGGCAGATATATCAAGCAACGGAGGACAGGGAATGGCTCCGCAGCATTACACCTGTTTTGTGGGAGGACTTGTGCGGCTGGAGCAGGTATGACCCGGAAAATTCGGGCCTTCCGGTGATGATTTACGAAGGGGACAGCGCCATGGAGTTCGGGCCGGCTTCACACTACCACCCCGGGGATAAAGCCTGGGACGCCAAACAAGCGGGGGAAGGTCCCGCGGTGGGGCTGGCCTGTGATTATATGGCGGAAGGAGGGGTGTGGGGAGGACCAGTACCCAACCGGAGGACAGAAGTGGCGGCCTTTTACGGCCTTAATTATTACGCTTTCCACAGGATATACAACCTTCTGGGGGACAAAGACAGGGCGGAGTACTGCCTGGACAGATGCAATGCCGTAAAAAGTGCCGTTATGAAACACCTGTGGGATGAACAGGAAGGGTTCTTCCTGGAGATGGCGGAGGGCTTTGAACCCATCCGGCAGGTAAAGCAGGTGGGAGGCATCTTTTGTCTTCTGCTGGTTGACCCCAAAAACCCTCGGAGCTTTCTGGACAATTTGACGGATGGTGAAAAATTCAATCAGAAGCACGGCATTGCCTCCGCCTCAAAGGATTCCTTCGGCTACTTCCCCAACAACACGGTGAACGGCACGAGGGCCCATACCTGCATGTGGAACGGTCCCACATGGCCCTATTCCACCAGCCTTGCGCTCCTGGCCCTGGGGAATTTCATAAAAAGAATGGAAAAGAGCGGGTTGAGGGATCAATATGCCCGGCACTTCAAGGAGGAATTCAGTAAGTATACCAGGCAGCATTTTCTGTTTGGGAACGAGAAAGACCTCCGCATCGTGGAGCACTACAATCCGGAGACGGGTGCCCCGCTGAGCGGGCAGGACGATTACAATCACTCAAGCTATATCGACCTGTTGATCCGGCATGTGTGCGGGCTGGATACGGATGATGCCGGAAACATCAAATTTTCGCCGGTGGATGTGGGGATTGAATACTTAAAGCTGGAAGGCATTCATTTCGGCAATTCTTGCTATGATGTGGAAATCCGGGGAGGCAGCGCCACCCTTTACAAAGACGGAAGAAAGGCGGGGAGTGGGCAAAAAACTCTATTGATGCACTGAGGCGAACGACCAGGAAACGGGCATTCAGAAGGGCATTTTTCTAAATTGCTTGGGAGTGATGTCCATGGCTTTTTTGAAGGCACGAATGAAATGGCAGGTGGAACTGAACCCGCAATCCATACCGATGGCTTCCACCGACAGATTGGTGTTTGCAAGCAGCTGCTTGGCGGTGAGCAGCCGCCGGTTTATCAGATACTGGTGGGGAGAGGTGCCGGCTTCTTTTTTGAATATCCGGCTGAAATGAAATTTGCTCAAATTAAATTGTTCTGCCAGATTTTCTACCTGGATATTGTCCTGATAATGTTCATCCAGATACCGGCAGGCTTTTTTTATGGTGTCATTTTCCTGGATATATCCATACACTTTCACCAAATGGCTGAAAATCCCGTGGATATGGAAGGAAGCCATATGCTCATCGTTATTTCCGCCTTTTAATATTTTCATAAGCTCTTTAACGTAGGGTTTGGCCTGAAAAGAAGTTTCGACAGGGAATAAAGCGCCTCTGGACTTGTGCAATAATTCGATATATTCCTCCGTCGCATTTCCGTAAAAGTGAAACCAATTGAATTTTACTCTCTCTTTTGCATAATAGTGGTTGACATACCTGCCGCTCAATAAAACAATCTGATCCTGCTTTGCGGTAAAATGCTGGTCCCGGTAATTGAATTCCAGACTTCCTTCCCGGATATAGAAGAGGATGCAGGCATCCAGGGAGTCCCTTAAGACTTCATAGGGACTGTCGCACACATAGGTTGCCCCCCAATGCAAATAGTACAGATTCTTTTTTGCAAAATCACTTGTTTCCAAAAAATAAATACCGTCTTTTTCTAGTATGCCAAGTTCCATGGGAAACCTCCATCACGGACAGCATGAAATGTATATTTTACAGCAGCATTTTGTAGTGACGCACTATTTTCTATATAATACACTATAATCGTAGTAAAAACAAGACGCGTCTAAAAAGCACTATTTGTATAGTCAATGACGAGAGTTTGAATGGATAATATTTGAATGAAAGTAATTATGTTATTTTAATCCCAAAAAAGTATGTTGTGTAGGGGGAATAATCATGCAAAAAATCAGGATCGGAGTTATCGGAGCCGGCTGGATGGCAAGGGCTCACACGATGGCATTTCATAATGCGGTATCTGTCTTTGGAAAAGAATTTGGCGTACCGGTATTTGAAGTCATTGCCGACATAAATGAGGACCTTGCAAAGAAAGGCATGGAGAATTTAGGGTACAACCGTTATACAACGGACTGGACGGAGGTAATTAAAGACCCTTCCATTGATCTGGTGGATATTTCAACGCCCAACTCCTCCCATTATGAAATTGCGAAGGCGGCCCTGGAGCATGGGAAAAATGTCTTCTGCGAAAAGCCTTTGAGCATTTCGGGAAAGCAGTCCCGTGAGTTGGCTGACTTGGCAAAAGCAAAAGGGGTTGTAAATTACGCAGGCTTTTCCAATGTCATGAATCCTGCCAATGCGTATGTGAAGGAATTGATCAAGACAGGGGCCCTTGGACAGATCATGAGAGTGACGGCGACCTATGACCAGGATATGTTGTTGGACCCGGAGCTTCCCATCACCTGGAGGCATATCAACAAATTAGCCGGTTCCGGAGCTTTAGGCGATCTCTGCTGCCACCTTCTCAGCGTATCCCAAATGCTCCTGGGGGATATGGA
The DNA here is from genome assembly GCA_023424965.1 of Bacillota bacterium. GTDB lineage: Bacteria > Bacillota > Clostridia > Acetivibrionales > JAFADI01 > JAFADI01. The sequence continues at coordinate 6,354 of JAFADI010000077.1, read as the reverse complement.
AGAGGTAAATGCCATTCAAAGCATCGTAATCCCGGAAAGACCGGTTTCAGCGGGCTCGAAGGAAAAGGCGAAGGTGGAAAACGACGACATTGTTCAATTCCTGTGCAAATATAAAAACGGAGCCATTGGGACCTTCGGTTCAAGCCGCGTAGCCACAGGGCGGAAGAACTATTTCTTCTATGAAATCCAGGGGACGCTGGGAAGTGTGGCCTATGACCTGCAACGGATGGGTGAGGTACAGGTATACTTCAAGAAAGATGAAGGAAGGGACTGCGGTTACCGGACGGTGCACTTGAATCCGTACCACAAAGGGTATTCCGCCTTCCAGCCGGCAGGGGGAATCGCCATCGCCTTCGACGACATGAAAATATTGCAGGCAAAAGAAATCCTGTCGGCGGTGACAAAAGGCACAAGTTACATTTCAAGCTTCGAAATGGGCGCCAAAGTGGACGCCGTCGTAGATGCAGTGCTCAAATCAATCCGGACCAGGCAGTGGGAAGCCGTACAATAAGGAGGCCAATATGTTTGACAATAAAAAAATCCAATTGGGGATTGCGCCCATTGGCTGGACCAATGACGATATGCCGGCACTGGGTGGGGAGAACTCCTTTGAACAATGCGTAAGTGAAGCGGCGCTGGCAGGTTTTACCGGAACGGAAGTGGGCGGAAAGTTTCCGGCAGACCCGAAGGCGTTGAAAAAAGCTTTAGACCTGCGTGGAATAAAAATAGCGAGCCAGTGGTTCAGTTCATTTCTTTGCACAACACCTTATGAAGAGAATGAAAGGAGCTTTGCCGCGCAGTTGGATTTCCTGGAGGCGGTAGGCGCCGACCGCGTTAACGTATGCGAATTGAGCTACAACTTGTTTGCAGAGGAATGCTCCATGTTTGGAGCCAACAAACCCATTGCAGCGGACGCGGAGTGGGATAGGCTGACGGAAGGACTGAACAAATTAGGCAAAATAGCAGCGAAAAGAGGCTTCAAGCTTTGCTTCCACCATCACATGGCAACCGTGGTACAAACCATTGCAGAAACAAAACGCCTGATGGACAATACAGACCCGGAATATGTCTATCTGTGCTTTGATACGGGACATTTCACTTTCTCGGGGGAAGATGCTGTGGAAGCCGCAAGAATGTTCGGCACGCGCATCGGACATGTGCATCTGAAGGATATCCGGAAAGACCGGATGGAAACAGCGGTAAAGGAAGGATACAAATTCCGTAAAGCCGTAGTGGAAGGCTGCTTCACTGTTCCAGGAGATGGTTTTGTGGATTTCCCCGGTGTTTTCAGAGAGCTTGACAAGGTTGGCTATGAAGGTTGGCTTTTAGTGGAGGCCGAACAGGACCCGGCCCTTGCAAATCCGTTTGAATACGCGCTCAAAGCCAGGGAGTATATCAGAAAGACGGCAGGTGTTTAACAAAGCCATCATTGGAAAGGGAGGATGTATTCCATGAGAAAAGTGAAGTACGGAGTCGTCGGTGCCGGAAACATGGGCCGTATGCACCTGGGCAACCTGCAAAGCCGTGTGCCCAATGCCGAGGTCATTGCGGTATGTGACTGTATTGAAAGCACGGTCAAGAAGGTGCAGGAAGAATTTAACGTACGCTACGGGTATACCGATTATGACGAAATGCTGAGAAATCCTGAAATAGAAGCGGTTGTCATTGCAACGGGGGCAAGTGCCCACAGAGAACAGGCCATAAAAGCTTGTGAAGCCCAGAAGCACATCTTCTGTGAAAAGCCTCTGGCCAAAACGCTGGAAGATTGTAAGGCAATCGAGGCCGCAGTTGTCAAAAATGCCGACAAAATGTTTACAGTGGGCTTTATGCGCCGCTTTGACCCCTCCTATATGGAGGCCAAGAAAAAGATTCTTGCAGGAGAAATCGGAACACCTATTTTATATAAGGGAACAAGCCTGGACCCTGCCTCCGTATTGCCAAGTCACCTGGAAGGGGTAAAAAACGGCATCTACGTACCCTGGTTTATTGAAATGGGCAGTCATGATACCGATCTGGCCCGCTGGTTCCTGGAAGGGGAACCGGAGGAATGCTTTGCAACAGGGGGGGCCTATGTTTGTGAAGAACTGGCCGACTATGATGATTATGACAACGGTTTCTCCCTTACCAAATTTGATAATGGGACAACGGCTTATATTCACGTCGGCAGGACACATACCTGCTCACATATAGCGACAGAAATCATAGGTACAAAAGGAACGCTCTGCATTAGTGCGATCCCGCGGAAAAATTACCTTGGACAATTCACGGAAGCGGGATATGTCGAAGCGTGCCAGGACAACTTTTTAGCCCGCTGGGGACAGGCTTATTATAATGAAATAGAAGATTTTACAAACTGTATCGTAGAAAACCGCCGGCCGCAGACAACCGCAAGGGATGGAACGGGCAGTCTGGAATACTGCCTGAAACTGCATGAGGCCTATTTGAAAAATCAGAGGAGGTAGTGGACATGGCTGATCAAATGATGAATGCCATTGTATTTAAAGAAATCGGAAAATTTCAATACGAGAAAAGGCCCATTCCCCGGATTAAAAATGACAAAGAAATACTGATTAAAATTGCTGCCGCCAGTATTTGTGGTACCGACGTGCATATTTTAGGGAATCCTCCGGGAGTTGTGGCAAATCTGGACATCATTTTGGGACACGAGTGTGTGGGAGAAGTGGTGGAAATGGGAAAAGGCGTGACAAACTACGAAATCGGCGACCGCCTGATCCTGGACAATAATTTGCCCTGCGGCATTTGTCCGGCATGCCAGGAAGGACAGGGCAATCTTTGCAATCATATGGCTTCCATGGGGGTGCACATTGACGGTGTATTTGCGCAGTATGCGGTAGTGCCGGAAAATATGACGGCAAAGATTTCAAAGGATATTCCCATCGAAGCCGCAATTTTCGCGGAACCGTTAAACTGCGTCATGGGAGGAATCAAGAAGCTGAAAATCATGCCGGGCGATAGGGTGCTCATCCTGGGAGGCGGGCCCATCGGTTTGTACTTCACGGCGATGATGAAAAGCTGCGGAGCCGGAAAAGTACTGGTTTCGGAAATATCTCCCTTTAGAGCAAAATATGCGGCCGCAAATGGGGCTGATCGTGTGATCAATCCTGCAAAAGAGGATTTATATGAAGAGGTGCTCAAGGAAACAAAGGGGGTAGGGGCCGATATCGTGATTGATGCCGTCGGTGTTCTGTTACCGGATGCAATACGTACCGTAAAAAGCGGCGGTTCCATCCTGCTGTTCGGCATGAATGCCAGTGCCCGTCAGGAGGTCAGCCAGAATGACATTACGGCGCGGGGACTGACTGTCTATGGAAACTTCATTGGCTCCAACACACTTCGCAATGTGGCAAATTTATTGGAAAGCAAAATTGTTGATTTGGAAAGCCTGATAACACATAAATTACCCTTAAGCCGCTTTGAAGAGGGACTGGCGGCAATGCGGAAGGGTGAAGCCATGGAAGTGGTGCTTTATCCGTAAGTGATGCGGGAACAAAGGGATTACCTGTTTGCAGTGCCATGAACCTCTACCTGCCGGGGAAATAAATAGTAAAATATAATATTTTATTTTAATAAAATTTATTGACAAGAGTTGCAGACGACTATATAATTGTTTATGTAACGTGCCCGGGCACTTAAGGAGAGAAGCATGAGAGTCACAATAAGGTCTATTGCAGAAGCTGCAAATGTGTCAAGGGGGACTGTCGACAAGGTTTTGAATGACAGGCCCGGCGTAAGCGGTGAAGTGAGGGAACGGGTAAGGCGGGTTGCTGAGGAAATGGGATATCAGCCCAACCTTGCAGGGAAAGCATTGGCCCTTCAAAAGAAGCCTTTAAAAATAGGAGTTATCATTCTTAGTAAAGACGACCTTTTTTTTCAGGATGTTTATAAAGGCGTGAAGACGGCTTCCCAGGAATTGAAAGGCTTCGGCGTTACGGTAGAATACTGCACCATGAAAAGTGTCACTGCGGAAGAGCAGCTGAGGTGCATAAGGGAGCTGCGGAACAAAAACATATCTGCCCTGGCGTTGCCTCCGCTCGATGAAGAGTTGATCAGAGATGAACTGAATAAGCTTACCGCTGAAGGCATAAAGGTTGTGACCTTCAACACCGATATCACCGGGATTGAAAGAATGTGCTTCGTAGGTCAGGATTTGAGAAGGAGTGGAAGAGTTGCCGGAGACCTGATTGGGAAGCTGCTTCCCGAGGGCGGCAATGTTCTGGTGATTACAGGTCCTGGAGCGCTTACGGCTTTGCAGGAAAGAGTCGCAGGCTTTATGGAAATTATAGAAAATGAATATCCCAAAGTAAAAATTGCAAGTATCCTATCAAATGTTTATAGCAACGAAACGTCCTATCTTCATACAGTGGAAACTCTAAAAAATCAGGACTCCATCAATGCCATCTATATAACGAGTAGAGGCATCGGAGGAGCAGGAAGAGCGATCAAAGAACTGGGAAAAAGTCATATTAAGTTTGTGTGTTTTGATAAAATTCCGGAAACAATAGAACTGATAAAAGACAAGATCGTGGATTTTACCATAACACAAGAACCTGTTGTGCAAGGGTACATGCCAATCAAAATACTATTCGACTACTTTTTTTACAATAAAATACCTTCTGAGGAGTATATATACACCAAACTGGAAATACGAACGAAAGAAAACATAAATGCCTAAAACTTATTCTGGATGAACAGAGTCCATAAAAAAGGACAACTACAAAAGGGTAATGAATAATCGGTATTTATTTTTTAATTCTTACGTGCCCGGGCACGTAAATATTTATTACCTTTATGCAAAGCAAAAATCGATGAAGGGACTGCGGGAAAACCGTATCTAATAAGATGCCGTGGCTTGGACCCGGTCATCACCTTGACCTTGCCGGAGGATACCTTGGATCAGAGGCAAAGAGTATCTATGTAACAGGCTGCCGTTATGCATATAAGTAGTTCGGTAAATTTGTTGAAGCAGGCAATTCAGCAGCCATCATATATATTGGGAATTGAATGGGGGGATATGAAACTAAAAATCAATCTGTTGAAACTCCAAGCAAACTACTTCTATATAAAACTACATAATTGTCTATTATTAACCTTCACTCAAAGCGTTTATCATTGAAAATATTTATTGGTTTCAAGCTTGTCTGCTTTTAACGGGATATAAACTCGTATCTTATTCCCAGGAGAATTTTGGGGATGAATAGGGGATTATATAAATCAAAAATGTTGAGGGAGGAACACGAAATGAAAAAGGTATTGTTAATGGGGTTGGTTTTGGTAATGGCTCTGTCCCTGGTACTATCTGGATGTGGACAGAAGGCAGAAGAACCCAAGGCAGAAGTACCTAAGGCGGAAACACCTAAGGCAGAAGAACCAAAAGCAGAGGCGGCAAAGAAACTCGCAATCGGTGTAATCATTAGCAATTTGGATGACAAATGGTTGTCTTATCTGGCTGATTCATTTACAGAGTATGCAAAGACTATGCCGGATGTAAACTTGAGGCTGCAGGATTCCAAGGATGACATGAACAAACAGCTGGGACAGGTTGAAAGCCTCATCGCTGAGGGCGTTAGCGCTATCATCGTCAACCCGGTTACAACTGATGCCTCAGGGCCCATCACTGACAAGGCGAAAGCTGCAAACATACCCATCGTTAGTGTTAACAGACCGTTTAAGAACCAGGCGGATGCAGCATCTTACTGTGGTGGAGACTCACTCCAATCCGGTGTTCTGGAAATGGAATACCTGGCTAAAAAATTAAATGGCAAGGGGAATGTTGTAATCATGATCGGTGAACCCAGCCAGGAAGCAGCAGTAAAGAGGACAGAGGGCTTCAAGCAGGTTCTTGCAAAATACCCTGATATGAAGGTTGTAGCAGAACAAACTGCAAACTGGGATAGGGCCAAAGGGATGGCGCTGATGGAGAACTGGCTGCAGTCCGGCAAGCAGATTGACGTAGTGGCTGCAAACAATGACGAAATGGCAATTGGTGCGATAAAAGCCATCGAAGCCGCCGGGAAGAAGGGTAAAATAACAGTTGGCGGTATCGATGCTACTCCTGACGCCCTTGGATACTTGAAGAGCGGTGAATTGGCCGTAACGGTGTTCCAGGATGCGGCAGGCCAGGCGAAAGGCGCTTTGGATGCGGCAATAAAAGCGGCGAAAGGGGAAACAGTTGAAAAAGAATACCCGATTCCCTATCAACTGGTTGTTCCTGAAGATGCGGACAAATATTTAAAAATATGGGGTAAGTAATAGAGCACTTGTGCCGGATTGTAACAGGCATGAGTCAGGCAATGAGATTCATAAAGGATGCCGGGTAACCTGGCATCCTTTATG
>JAFADI010000066.1 GCA_023424965.1 Bacillota bacterium | reverse complement strand
GCCGGAGTCCAAGTGTATGGAAATGCTTCTCAATACATCCGTTATGTATGACAAAATGCCGGTATTTCTTCACAACCTGGTACTTGGACGGGAAAGTGATTTGGTGAGAAGCGGAGGAAAGAGATATTCGCCGGATGCTGTCTCACTCATGACCCTGCATGGGGCGAAGGGTCTCGAATTTCCTGTGGTGTTCCTGTGCGGCGTGACGAAAGATTTGATACCCTTTAAAAACAGAAGCGGAAACTGCAACCTCGATGAAGAGAGACGGCTTTTTTACGTAGGCCTGACAAGGGCACAGGACGAACTGGTCCTGCTCACCTCCCGTGCTCCGTCTCTTTTCCTCACCGATCTCCCCACAGGAGCTCTTGTGACAGAGAAGGCTTTTACACGCAGCCAGGCATCAATGTTTAAGCAGGTAAGTTTTTTTGACATGTAAAATGTACCGCAAATAGTACGAAAACAAGAGGACTACAACCTCTTGTTTTCACAATGTCAGAATTCTTGCCCTTTGGTACTTTCTATCTGTCAGCCAGCTTGGAAATCAGTTGTATACTGTAATTAAACAACACTATCCTTATCAATTAGTATAACATTGGTACTCTGCTCAGCCAATTCTCTGAGCCGATTAGTAAATCCACTCTTTGAGAATATGGAATATACTTTTTCATATTCTGAAAGTTCAGTAATTTTTTCTGCTTTCCCTTTCAGTTCAAACAAAACATCTGCATCCACCGGCTGGGCGTGATATTTGCCTTCCCCGAGTAAAGCCCTTTTTCTTTCTTCATCAAGTGCTACAACATCAATTTCAATGGTAGACCCCCAATAAGATCCGATTTTGCTTGGTATAAAATTTATCTTCCCTTCCCTGCACAGCATAGAAAGCAAATCCCTGCAAATATCTTCGTATACAAAGCTGACATGCTTTTCAATAAAGCTTTTCTTTACTTTGCTTAAAACATATTCAGTATTTTCGAGTTCAAGTTCCCCTTTATAAGCATAAACAAACCTGAACCAGAATTCTATGAAGTGGTCATTAACAAAGTATAAACCCTTTCTGCTCTTTTCAGGCTGTTTCTCAGTGACTGGTATACGTTTTTTAACAAGGCCCAAATCCATAAGAGTTTTGAGATATGGACTCAATGCATTTGAAGGCATCTCCAGAATACCTGCAAGTTGAGATACCTTGTGATTGCCCGCCGCTATATTCTTCATGATGGAAAAGTAGCTCACCAGCTCTTTGACTTCCTTTTCCAGCAAAAAAACGGGTTCTTCGTATAAAAAGCCACCTTTTTGAAGTACTTCACGTTCTATATTTTCTATCAACGGATCTTCATTATCAAAAAAATCAAAATATTTTGGAACTCCTCCGGTAACAGAATACACTTCTACAAGCTGCTCAAAGGATTTATCGGAATTCGTCTTCATCATATCTGTGAATTTTAAAGGTGACAAACGTATCTGCGCTGTTCTTCTTCCATATAAAGGACTGCTGTATGAAAGCACCTGAGTTGTCATCATACTGATCAGCGACCCACAAAGGATAACCATCACATTTTTATCCTTCAGTATTTCCTCCCAAATCCTCTGGAAAATTGTCGCAAACGCGGAGTTAACATTCACCAGGTATTGGAATTCATCTATTACCAGTACTTTTTTAGTATCCGGCTTATATGTTGCGAATATTTTAAGCAAATCTTCCCAATCAGAAAATCTTGCATTTTTCAAGTACTCCTGCTTCGTGTATTCTGCCAAGGTATTAGTAAAGCGCTTCATATTCCCGGTTTCCAATTCTTCTGTAGCCAGGAAATACATGGCATCTTTATTCTTAATGAATTCCTTTATCAGGGTAGTCTTTCCGACTCTTCTACGTCCATATATGACTACAAAGCCGCTTTCGCGATTGAATTCACGGTCAAGGGTTTTTAATTCTGATTCTCTACCTATAAACCTCTTCATATCTCACCACAAAATAAATTAATATAATATATTTTAGTCTAATATCAATTATATTATACCTCATACCCTTAGACTGTCAATTCATTTTTACAGTTTTTTCAAAAAACAAGCTCAATCAGTTTCGTATAATTAAAATTAGACGAATTAAAACTATATGATTTTCGCCATTCATAGTATTTTCAACGGTGTAATTGTACTTCCTCAAAATCAATCTTCCTTATCTCTCTGGAATTGCTGCAATGGGTAAAATTTAAAACAGGGGGTAGGGTGACATTAAACCAAAGAAAATTTGTAAGCCAAGCATCCATGAGAACTCCTTTAAATATACGTAATACTTTCTTTAAGCAACAAAAACCGGTGAGTGTCCAAAGCAGGATTGCTCACCGGTAATATCGCCTATTTTATTTTCCTCAGTAGAATAAAACAGGTATGCGCTACTCAGATGCTTTCCAGGTTATGGCGGATCACAATTCCACCTTCGCCGCCTTCTTTCTGTTGATTCCATCCCAATCATAGCGGGGAGTGTCCTGGCTGGCAAACTGGAAGCCATTCCTCTTGTATTCCTCGTAATCAAAATTATCGATCTCATCATGGGCAAATTTATGGTATTCGTAGAACGTTTCCCACCACTCATAGCCGGAACCGAGTTCGTTGTTCAGGAAAGCGTCTGCAATTTCAATACCCATCTGATGGGAGACGTAATACCCGCCCATACACATAATATTTACGCCGTTGCCTGTGATCGCGCGCAGTGCCGCAGGAACACTTTCAACAACTGCCGCCTGGCAGCGTGGAACCTTATTGGCTGCAAGATGAACGCCCATACCTGTTCCGCAGAACAACATAGCTCTGTCAAACTCTCCCTCACTGACCATGGATGCTGCACGGATTGCCATACGGTGGAAAATTTCAACACCTTCGCCTATCGTATCCTTCACTCCGATATCCGTCACTTCCCAGCCATTTTTCTCCAGGTGAGCGACGACAGCCTCCTTGAGATGAAAACCCGCAACATCGGCTGCGACCAGAATCTGTTTATTTTTAACCGTCTTCATAATTATACCCCCTATCCGGATTGTTTTGAACAGCTCATAATTCTAGCTGGACATTATTTCTGTATTAATTATAACTTTTTCACATTTATTATTCAAGATATAAAAATATATTTTTTATATCTTGAAGTACAGAATAACCCCCAAAGGCTCCAAGTCTTCACAATCTGCATTATTAGCCATTTACACGCCCTTTTAATTTAAATGCCTTTTTATTATCTCCTAATATTTATTTCAATTTTCGTATATTAATGTGAAATTATTCTCACAAAAGGAACTTTTATATGCGAAAGAACAGTTCTATAAAGTTTTTATGGCAATATAAAAAGCTGAAATCAAGTATTATACTGACTTCAACCTTTTGTTTTGAGATGTTAAGTAATAAAAGATGCGAGTACTCAGCTTCTTACAATATCATACTGCAGATAACGGGCTATCTCTTTATTTGAAGGTTTCGTAGAATTTCATGATAGCGTTCTGTTGCCAGAGCACTTGCCTTACCCTTTTTGCAGAAAGAAAGCCCGGCCAGCTTCGGAACAATGCGCTCAACCACAATCTGTCCATCCACCATTTTGGATTCCAATGTTTCCAAGGCTTCGAGAAACCGTTTGTCCTCCTTTGCCTGGTTATAAAACGATAAGACATATACGTACACAAAAAGGTTGTAGTTTCGGAAAGGGTATTCAACTTGCATGAATAATGTGCCAATTCCATAGTGGCACGGGCCAATGGGTTTCCTGATTGTCCAATGCTCCAGCAAAAAGTCTACTGCCTTGTCAAGTGCGGGTTCTTTGCTGAGATAATCGCTAAAGCGGAACGCGTTCAGGGCGGTAAGCGTTGGGAAGGGATTTGAATACTCCGTTTCCGGCCCCCGGCCAAAGCTGAATTTATTGCAGCGCCAGCCACCGTCTGTATACTGGATGTCTAAAAGATACTGCAAGGTTTTTTGCAGTCTGATATCGGCAGCATACCCCATGTGGCAAAGTACATTGGCGGCGTGGATTGTTTGGCATGGGTAAACAGAGCCTTGTGGATACAGCTTGAAACGTCCGTCCTCCTGCCAAGTGCTGAATATTAATGCGGTGGCTTCTTGCAGTAACGGTTCTGTGGGCTCCATGCCCAATTCCAACAAGTACATTACGCTCTCCAAGGTTGAGAATGGCGCTCCTTTTATTAAACGCTTATCAGGCGTCGTCCAAAGGTCAGCTCCATTATCATGCTTATGCGATAATATCACCTCAACATCTGCTGCATATTGCTTCGCTACAGTCATTCCTCTCACTTCTCCCACTGCCGGGTCATGCTCCCATTCATTCTCCGGAGATGCAGACCGGATTTAATATTATATCAACAATCCATTCTATTAATGATTGTACTACAAAAAATGGAAGCAGTCGATATTTTGATCCAAGAAACAAAAAACTCAAACCCGCATAAGTAAAGGGTTTGAGCATAGAAAACGACGGCCGTTCACCTATTCTTTTCGCTTCTTGCAAAGACAAATGTGCCAATGACAAGGCAAATCAGAGTAAGTGCCGCAATAGCAATAAAAGTGATAAACGGATTAAACATCACAACGCTGTCATACTCCGGTGTGCCTGTATAGACCACCGCACGGGTAAGGTCAAGGCAATAAGTCATGGGCATCGCCCGGGAAAGCCAGAGCAATATGCCGCTGGAATGAGTGATGGGTATGATCGCACCGGAGAGAAACATCTGCGGCATAACCACAAGCATTACCGCAAGGTTTGCCAGCTTGTTGCTTTTGATAAAACCAAGTATCAGCATGGCCACTGCTCCGGCAGCAAGGCACATGAGAGGCGACAAGGCAAATATTAACAGCAGCTGCCCTGCGCCAAGCCTTATCCCCATAAATAATCCCACGACAATTGTTCCCAGCATCCCCACAATAGCGCCAAAGGACGAGCCTAAAATCTTGCCGATGATAATGGAGTAACGGGAGACCGGGGACACCATCATTTCCTGTGTAAAGTCTGTAAAATGATCCTCAACCAGCGAAGTCATACCCATTGTCGTGGTCATAAACAACATATTGACAAGCATCCCTACCATCATAAATTGACCATAGTTAAAGTTAAGTCCGCCTGCCATATTCTGTCCTAAACTGCCGCCCAGCATACCCATCATTACGATCGGCATGGCAAAGCTCATGATAATGGTCATGGGCGACTTGAAAAACAGGGTGATGTCCCGTGCCATGATGGTTATGACCGCATTGATTTCCTTTGCGATTTTTGATTTTTTCCGTGGTATTTGCAATACAAGTTCACTCATGCTGCGTCACCTCCTGTGCGTGTCAAATATTCAATATATGCGTCTTCAAGCGACGCTTCCTCCATTTTAAGCACCGACAGCCGGGTTTTAAGCCCTGCAATGATTTCCTGCGGGGTGATGTCCTGATATGGTAAAACGACATGTCTGCCTATTTTGTGTGCCAATCCCATACCAGAAAGCTCATTGACCAGCGAAGCGCGGTCATCGGCATCCAAAATCAACTCCTGCTTGAGCAAGCTTTGTTTCATTTCATCAGGCGAGCCGTTAATGGCTATTTTGCCTTGATTGATGATGCACACCCTATCCACATGTTCAGCTTCATCAATGTAGTGGGTGGTCAAGAACACCGTTGTGCCATACTCGTGCCTGACCTGATCAATATATTCCCAAAGGCTGCGCCGGCTTACAGCGTCAAGTCCCTGCGTCGGCTCATCCAAAAACAGGATTTTGGGGGTATGGATAAGACTGCGGATGATTTCCAGCTTGCGCTGCATGCCTCCCGACAGTTTTTTAATGGGTTTAAACAA
>JAFADI010000037.1 GCA_023424965.1 Bacillota bacterium | reverse complement strand
TCGCCTGCATCTCATGGGTATAGCCCGACAGGATGATGTCCAGGTCTTCCAGTTCAGTATAGCACTTCTTCAGCTCGGCTGTAAATTCTCTGTAGATTTTCCCCAGTTCGTCGACGGTTTTTGAAGTACTCTTTTCCAATTGTCCTATCATATTGGAGGCGGCCCTTTCCATTTCCTCCAGTGCAGACCTGTATTTCTTTATCTCCCTTATTATTTCTTCCAATATGGAGAAGTTTATTTTTAAATCCCTTTTCATTTTCCCCCTCTCCTTTTCATGAAAAATGATAGGAATTCAATTCTTCGATAAGGCTTCTACAGCTTGCTTTCATGTTTTCCACGATACCTTCGGCTTCGTTTCTTGCTTCTGCATTTTCAAAGTCCATGTCCTCAAAGTTCTTGCTGATCTTGTCCATTTGCCTGTAAGTTTCATTTACATAGCTTTTTACCAGCCGTCTTGCACTGTCTGCGGAACATCTTCCCGCCATTGTGCACACCCCCTAATTCTTTTCACCGATCTTCTTTTCGATCTCTTTTTCCAGCTTTTCATAGGAGCTGATGATTTTTCGGGTGATATCCTGTAAGTTCTGAGCTTTCTCAAGCAGCTTTGGCGCATTGGTATCCGTCATGTTGGTCAACACTCGTTTTATGCCGTCGGTATAATCCGAATTGAAGCCTTTGAGCCTGTCTGCCGTATTTTTTATAAAACCTTCCGTATAAGGCCTGAACCTGGAAATTGCCGCATTGAACCTCAGCAGCTCTTCATTGATGCTTGGAATATTGACTTTAATCATGGCTTTCATCCCCTCCCCCCTTCCATCCTGCTTCTGAGCTTGTCCCGCTCTTCTTCTGTTGAAAATCCATAGGAATGCATTCCTTTTTCTAAAATCAGCTCCTGCTTCATCCTATATGCATATGCCCTATCCTGGCGGTCGGAATATCCTCTATGGACCACTGTCTCTATCATCGCAGGGGTAAAATGTATTATTTCATTTTTGTCCAGCATTCCTACAGGATAGATGCTCCCTGCATAGGGAAAATACGTCCTGTCGTTTTCATGGTATAAAAACCGTTGGGTGATAACTATTTTTATGTTTTCAATGTCACTGGCAGGGATATGCTTTTGCAGATACCTTTTTTTCAAATCCACCACCGTACCCAGGGGCAGCACTTCTTCCAGTATGTCAATCATCCCGGCAATAATTTCTCTCAGCTCCAGCCCTGTAAATTCCATTTTTTCTTTGTGATAGGTCAAGGTATTCCGTCCGGCTTCCGCTTCAAGTATGCATTCTCCATCTTCCTCAGCCAGGTATTCCTGCTTTTTGATCAATGCTTTGTTGAGTTTGTATAAAAGTCCTGTACTTTCCAGGCAGCCACAGCCCATCTCGAATAATACGGTTTTCTTTCTGCCGCAAAGAAACACTTTTTTATCCAGCCACTGCATCAGCAAGCCTTCCAGCGTCTGCCCAACGTCAATCTCCCCCATCTTGAGCCCGGCGATTGTATTCATGCTTCCAAATCCTTTCATCGAACTTTGTATTTCAGCGTCTTACCTCCTCATATTTATCCTTCTTCAGTCTCTTTCGTCCAATATGGCGCAGCGAAGCCCGGTAAACCTGTTCTTCACAATTAAATATCCATCGCCGGGTTCAAATTCTTTCTCCTTTATGCCATAGGGTAATCTTGCCGTAAAAAGATTTTGTTCCTTTATGCTTCCTAGGAGCAGCCCCGTCTGCTCTTCCCTGACAGCTTTTCCAAGGCTGTCCCAGTTGCCGGCAAGGTCCTGGGTATTATCCGCGGCGATAACCGCGATCTTCATCCCCCGCTCCTGCCTGACAATTCTTTCAAGCAGTTCTTTTAACGAATACTTGTCGCTGCCAGTAAATTCGCTCAGACGGTCTATTACAAAAACAATTTGCTTCCATGAGCGGATCACTTCGTTTGCATTCCCGTTTTTCCTCCTGCAGTCAAGCAACTGCTGCCTGCGCTCATCCAGCATAAGCTTCATTTTTTCTATAAAATCATGCTCCACCCCGGATAAGTCGGTTACATTTTCCATGTCCATGAGTTTGTAAAGTCCCATTCCGTTTGAATCAAGCGCATAAATCTCCGCGTCTTTCAGCATTTTTACCCACGACACCAGGAGTGTACTTTTACCCGTCATGGCATCACCTGCCACCATGAATACCGGGGTTGCAGAAAAATCTACATACACCGGCTGAAGGTCATTGTCACCCAGCCCAATAGCCAGTTGTCCATCCATTTTATTAATTTCGTCGATGTCTATTTTGGGGGGCATTATGGGAATGGGTACAGCACTGCACGGGGCCTGCGCATTAAGCCTTTCGATTAATTGTTCCGTATTGCAATCCTTAAACTCCGGTATGGCCGTCTGGAACTCAAGAGGGGGCTTTCCTCTTACCAGAGCCCTTCCTGCAGTCCTCGCAGGCTCCAAGCCTTCCGTTCTCCCTACAATTCCGTCATATTCGCTTTTCTCGGTAAGCTGGAAGCTGACGGCCATCTTGAAGTTGACCGCAAACTTATATCTGACCAGAGAAGCAGTCGTTGCCGTTGCAACAAGATAAATGCCGTATTTGTTTCCTTCCCGTGACAGCACTACCATTTTGCCGTCAATGTCTTCATAGGTTTCCGACAGCGCAAAGTAGTTGTCTATTGCAACGACTACCGCCGGCATCCTCCCCCCGCTTTTCCTATAATCACTGAAGCTTTCACTGCCTTTTCTTTCTAATTGCAGCTTTCTTTCCTCCATCATCCTGAACAAAAACAGAATGAACTGGTTAATCCGGCTCTCCTGTTCCAGCGTCATCACTCCGCCAATATGGGAAAGCTTTTCCAGAGACCTGAGTGTACTTCCACCGAAATCCATGATATAGATATTCACTTCCTCCGGCGAATACAAATTTGCAATGGACAGGCACAGGGTTTTTAAAAATACTGTTTTGCCTGTTCCAGGAGCACCATATACAAACAGATTCCCTTCTGACACAAAATCCATCTCCAGCGGTTCCTGCCTTTGCCCTCTTGGATCATCCAGTATGCCTACAGGCACGCTTAAGAGCCGTTCACTTTTTCGTACCGCACTTCCACCGGAATCCTTTTCAAACAAGCAGTCCAAATATACCATTTCCGGGAGGGGAGGAAGCCACGGACCTTCCAATTGATCTACTTCATTTTTCTTTGCAGTTTTTATTATATGGTCCACCATGGACTTGAGCTGGGAGGACAGCTCTTTTTTGGCTATCTTTTCTTCTTCCAGCGGATATACCTGTTCGGTTTTACCGTTCAAATATACTTTATATATCCTTTTTGCCCTGTTCTCGCTTTTCAGCATTTCGCCCTCGGGATCATAATCCGCACCTGAATATGCCGACTGGAACAGCTCGAAGATCTCATCATTTCCCACCTGGATATAAGCGCGTCCCGGCTCTTTTATCCTTGCCGCATCCGACCTTTTTATCACATCCTTGCTGTCCGTTTCCTCCTGCACTTTAAGACATATCCTGAACTTTGAATTGCTCCATATCTGATCATCCACAACGCCGGCAGGCTTTTGCGTTGCAAGGATCAAATGCACGCCAAGGCTCCTGCCCACCCTTGCCGCGCTTACCAACTCCTTCATAAAATCCGGCTGGTCCTGCTTCAGCTCCGCAAATTCGTCGGCAATCATGATGAGGTGCGGAATGGACGGCATGGCATATTTTCCCTTTTGACTGTAATAAAGCTTCTGATATTTGTCGATATTGTTAACCCCATATTCAGAAAACACACGCTGTCTCCGCATCAATTCACTTTTTATGGAGAGCAGCGCCCGTGTGGTCTGATTGCCTCCGAGATTTGTAATCGTTCCTACAAGATGGGGCATTCCCTTGAATACATCGGCCATCCCGCCCCCCTTGTAGTCGATCAGCACAAATACCACGTCGTGAGGGTGGTAATTTACCGCAAGAGAAATAATGATGCTCTGAAGCAGTTCACTTTTTCCGGAGCCTGTCGTTCCTGCCACTAGCCCGTGTGGTCCGTGTCCGGTCTCATGCATGTCCAACTGGAAGGGAGTTCCCCCGGCTTTGGCGCCGATGGGTACACTCATCCCTTTAAAGGTTTTATTTCTGTCCCACAGCGAGCTCAGATTGATCTCATCCACTGTTTTTATCTTCAGCATCTCCACCAGTGTAACAGAGCCGGGAAGCGCGAAGTTTGCATTTGAATTCTTGATGCGCCGGGGTGCCAGTTTAAGCGCTGCCTGCTCCATCATCTTCCAATTCACTTTGTCGGGTGTGAATATGGATTTTTCTCCTGTTTCCCTGTCGATAAGCTCCCCGGTTTTTGACTGCAATGTTACGACGGTCCTGCAATTCATTGGAAGGTAAGCCTGGCTTTTGGCGATAAATACCGTCGAAACACCGGCTTTTACATTGCGGTTATAAAGATATTTGTTGATGGGCTCATTTTCAAGTATGGAGGTATCTTCAACAATAAACACATAATGGGGAAGAGGTATTCCTTCCGCTGCTTTCAGTTCCCTGGCCTTCAACACTCCGTATAATTCTCCCAGGACCTGATGTGCCATGGCTTTGCCGCAAAGTAGGAACCTGGAATTGAAGCCGTCATCCCACAGATGTGGAAGCTGCCGAAGCCAGAGCCATTTTTTGAGGTTCTCTTCCTCCGCCAGTACTACGACTCTAACATCGTCATAGCCATGGTGGGTAATGATCTGGAGCAGCATCACGGAGACAAGGTCCAGGGCCTTCTCCATTTCTCCGGCCACACCAAAAATTTCTGAATTTACAAGGTTAACGGCTACAGGAACCTCCTGCACTCTTTCAAATTCCAACGCCAGTCTTTGAGGCTCCATCATCAGCGGGTCGCTTTCCATGATGATAGCCTGTTTGGTATATTTGATGTGCACGGCTCCCGCAGCGCTTCCTACTCCAAGCCTTAAAGAGAGAAAATCATTAAAAGAAGGTGTCCTCTCCCAGAGCCTGTTGTCCGTATGGTTTATTCTCTCCACGCACACCGAAGGCTCTGGATTCAATTCATTCATGGCTTTTGTCTGCTTCTCCCGCGCGATGGAAAGCTCGCTGCGCGTATCGGCTATGAATTGGAGATATTTCTTTTCCCGTTCCGTCTTCTTATTTTTGTATTTTTTTATTTGCGCCGCCGCACCCGCCAATGCTCCGATAAGTGTCATAACCGTTGTCGCTATCGAAATCATCATATACATGGACTGGGAACTTAATGCCAGCAAAAAAGTGATAATGAGCATTACCGCCGGTGGTGCCAGCAGTGCAAACCATGATATTTCCGGCTTGTCATACGCACCGGGCGGATTGGGTATTTCGATTTCACCGCCCGGCATTTCAGGCATGAACCGTGGTTGCCGGCTAAACTCACATGTTTGATTCATAATTTCAACCTCACACAAATAAATTTTTTATATTGATTTCAGGAAATTGTGAAAGACCCTCCAGATAATTTTGTTTTTCCGATGCAATAAACTCTGTTATCCGCTCTATTTCCCCATCCATTATGACAGTTATCTCCTTTGTGAACTGCTCCATAAAAATGCCGGTGTCAATCAATTCCTTTGCCGGTTTAAACAGCCCCACTCCTGCCAATATGGTCTCAACACCGTCATATGCGTCTTTTACCGTTTCAACCGCCTTATTTGCAATTTTCTCCGACAGCTCGCCGATCTCTTCTCCATAGTTTTCTATTTGTTGGACAGCCGCAATTCTCTGGAATTCTTCTTTCACAGCTCTAAAATCCTTTTCAAGCTTATCCTCAATATAATTCACGACGTTTTTAATTGAATGCTTTATTCCTTCCTCACTAAGTTCATCTGCCTTTAGAAAAACAGAATATATGTTTTCATCCATAGGGATATTTTCCGGATCCGCATCTTCAAAAAACAACCTCCATATATTCCCGTCCACATCGTTTCTCCTGCGGCAAAACCAATCGAAGAATCCGGCATACCTGCTTTGTTCTTCGTCTGTCATTTCTCCATCTTTATCGGGCATATATGCTTGAAAGCCTGTTTCATTTTTGCTCTCATCCGGCATTTCCTTTTCCTCAACTATTCCCATAGGACTCCCCCCTGTCATCTGTTTCATCATTTCATCCCTCGGTACCACCGCCTGCAGCTTTGAATTCCTCGTTGTATTTATCCTTCATGTATTTTTCCACCTGTTCTTTTACCGAAGGCTCATTCTTTTTCCACATGCATCCGCTCACTCCTATCAGAAGTATGATTGCTGATGCTGTCAACAGCACTTTCTGCATCACTCCCATACATCCACTTCCCCTCAATTGTTCACGTCGTCATACATGGAACCCCGGACGGTGACCGTCATGCTGTCCACGCTGTCCACCTTCTCCAGTGCCAGCCCCGAGTACCTGTAATTGGCCAGGGAAATTCCCTCCACCCACACGTTTACTCCGTAATCCCCGTTTTTCATGTTCACATAGGTGTACAGCTTCTCTCCCGCAGGCAGGGCCACCTTAAAGGTGATTACCGTGGTCTCCGTCACTTTGTAAATATCCTGGTTCTTTATGTATTCTCTGTACTTGAAGTTGTTCTTGCTCCCGATGGTATTTGATTCATCATAGCCTTCAAGGATTTCTTTGAAGAAATTGTGGGTTCTCCCGGTGCTGTCTGTGGTGTGTTCAAGCCATACACAGTCCTTGTTTGAGGCAGTTTGAATGTTTAATATCTTTAGCCCGAACACCCTGTCGCCGGCATTAGTTATATCCAGCGTCTCCCTGTTCCGTCCGTCACTTGTATACTGCAGGCTTGACTGGTAATGGAAGGCATTTTTAAGTTTGTTCACCAGTTCTGCGTGCTCACTTGTGTTGTTTGTATTATTCTTATACTGTACGGTTGTTACCGTACAAGTGTATTCTCCAAGGGGGTTATAGTAATAGCCTGATTTGACAGGATAGTCAAATCTCTGCAGGTCTCTGTCCGTGGGGAACACCGCATTGGGGTAGTACTGCTTTCCGTTCCTTTTGTTCCTGGCATTTTCCCGGTCATTGTCATAAAGGGATTTCATGCCGTGGGTTATCGCCCATGTAATGTCTGCGGTGTTTTGCTGCGTAAAGGTTCTTTGATACTGCCCGTCAACCTCTGTCCAGCCATATTCTCTTTCGTTTTCGTCAAGATGGCACATCCACCGGATTACATCCAAGTCATATGGATCGCTGATCCAGAATAGCTTCCTTAACAGGCTGCTTCCATAGTTGTTTTCAACCACCTTTTTAAAGTCTCTGGCTGCAACCTGGGGCATATCCTCGTTTTTCATTCCATTATATATATCAGTCTTGTACTTCCTTTGATCCCCCCCGGGCTGGAATGCCGCACTGGCAATCCCGGTGGCTGTGGCACCCTCACCCACCGGATATTCATACTCCCTGCTGACGGAACCGTTGTAACTTATTTTTCCGGTCCTTTCCTCCGGTCTCCCGGGGTCATCCGGATTCTTCCAATGATGGTTCAGCGGGTCATCTCCGAACGCCTCTCTTTTTACCGCTGCACTTACAACCGGTGTTCTTGTTATCGTTGCATTTGGTTCGTTTATATTGTAGGACGCGTCTGATATTCTACAGTCCCTGTATATCTCCGGCGTATCGTTATTTACGTTTAAGGAACCGGTGGCATTGCCCACCCACCAGCCCTTCGGCAAAATGAGATTGGCCGTAACAGAATTGCTGATTTCAACATCCCTTGACAGTACATTGAAGGGGAGATCGTGTTGGTCATACACAATCGTTTTCAGCTTTACGGCATTGGGATCGGAATCCAGCACGTTATTGTCCAGGTTCGTTTCCGCCGGATTTCTCCCCTCCTTGTTTATTGCAAACTTAACACGGACATCACTGTCAGGCATAGTGAAATTGGCATAGAGCATAACCTCCCCATTGGCCGGAATTGAGCCTACTGCCCCTTCACCTGCGGGACCATGTCCCGAAAATGTGGAAGTTACCGGTGTATTGGTTGTTTTGTTGATGATTTCCCACCCAAATGCTACATTTGCCAGCTCGCTTTCAAAGGTCGATTTCACTTTTATCCCCACCTGCACATTCTCTCCTGCCTCAGCGCTTAATGGAAGTGTTTCGAAGCTTGCCGCGAGATCCTCTGCCAATGGCTTTAGCCTGAAGTACTGATAGTATGAGTAATAATTTGGTTGGCTCATATTATCGGCTCCTGTGCCTCCATAATAGTAGAAGCCTATTCCAATCCCCCAGGAGCTGTTGGTCGGAGGTTGGATAATATAAATATAATCTTCAGGATTTGATTGAATTCCCCGGGGCAATGGTCCCTCAATACTGTCATTGAAAAATTTACGGTTTCCTGTTTTTTCTTGTACTTTGTTAGGCAAAAAATCCTTGGATACTATCCATTGATTGATTACACTGTAGGTTGATGCAAAGGTGTGAGGTTGGTACTCCAGCCACTGTGTTCTGTGCGTATCTGCAGAATCATCGGGTGACAACTGTTTTGTTATTCCGCCTTGACTCTCGAGAGGTAAATTCCAGGGTTCCTTTATCCACCTGCGAACATACGTGACATTATCTATATGAAAGCCTGGATTTGCATATGGGTCATCCGTAAATGAAAAGCCCAATGCCCTTGGATTGCCGTTTGAGTCATATCGTCTTGTGTCGTTTCCGTATTTTGATGCTTCTTCTGAGCCAAGAGCTTCCGTTTGGTAAACAAAAACAGGTACATTCCCAAAAGCCGCATTCCCGCGAATAGCCAGGTCCGGGTAAATAGGCCTTCTTTTTTGCGATTCCTTCTCAAAAAAATTTCCCGGGTATCTTAATTTCGCTTTTAAATAGTCGTTAGCATTTTGTAATGAATCATCCACAGTTGAAAAGCCGCTTGCAATAGCAGGATTCCCGCAAAATAGTACTATGTTAAATATGAACATGATAAATATGGTTATCTTTATTCTCTTCCACATAAAATACTCCTATTTCTTATAAAGCTTACTAATTTCACTATTTAAAAGGTATATATTTATATCCTGCACTCTTGACTCTTGTATCCATATACACCGCTGTGACTTATTGTCATACACAAATTTCTCTGCCAGGTAGTCCCTGCGGTCTTTTTTTTGCTCTATATAGGAAATGACCTGCTCAACCGTACTACTATCACATTTTTGAGCCAGACAACCCTGCAAGTCCGAGATTTGCTGAGCAACATTTTGGCTTAGCACATTCACTGCAAATGCTACTTCTGCCCTTTCATCGTCTGGAATTGTCACCGACAATTCCCTTTCTTTCGGCACGGTAAATCCGGCGATCACCTCCGTGCCATTGGTGTTTGTATCCTTCACCGTATTGATATAAACTGTCTTTACCGCATCATCCCACTTCACCGTTGCCCCAAATGCCTCCGCGACATATCGCGCCGGAACGAACGTCCTGTCATTCTTAAGTGTTGCGGCAGTATCCATCTGCTTTATCTGCCCGTTTAGCTCGTATTCTTTTTTTGAAATGTATAATACCAGCTCTTTACTTCCCATTAAAAAAACAGCCTTTTTTTCCTTTGCGTCCCAGGTCACCACCGCACCTAAAGCCTCTCCGATAAATCTTGCCGGAGTTTGCGTCCTCCCGTTTGAGTCAATATAAGGCTGAGCATCCGGGAAACTTATTTTATCCCCATTAACGACTACGCGAAGGGGCAGGTCCACTGCAAATGAAAACGTCGAAAGGCTTGCAATTAAACCGATTACTATCACTAATATCAAAGCTATTTTTTTCATCCTCATCCATCCTCCAAAATTTTTTATATTTTTATGGCTCTTGCGCAATATTTCAAGTTCCTTTTAATATCCATAGGGCCTGACGCCTTTTTTGTAAATCCACACCGTGATTGTCTCACTTACTGATTTTGTAACTCCAATATACTGGGCGGTTTTGCTGTCGTACACTATTTTCTTTTCTATCACATCCGTTGCCTGCATTTTTGGCCGTATGTGGTCCATGATCTGTTTTACGCTGTCCGAACCCAGTCTTTGCAGCAGGATCTGCTCCATATCATCCTTTTGCTTCTCCACATCGCGCTTTAAAAAATCTATCGTGAGGGTGGTTTCATAATTTATGTCATCTCTTGGTGAGGAGACTGCAAGCTGGATGTCCTTCGGCACGATAAATCCCGACACATTCCTTGTCTCCCCCGTATCCGCCGCCTTCTTCATATCGATATACACCGTCCTCACGGCGCTGTCCCACCTGACCGTCGCTCCCAGGGCCTCACTTACAAAGCGGGCCGGTACAAAGGTCCTGTCCCCCTTTAATAGTGCCGCCGTGTCCATTTGCTGCCTTTGTCCGTCCACCGTGTATTCCCGGTTCCCGATTACAAAGGCCGCCTTCTTTTCCCCCAGGCTCAAGGCCACCGTCCGGCTGCCGCCGTCCCATTCCACCCTCGCACCCAGTGCCTGGCTCACAAACCTCACCGGCACCTGGGTCCTGCCGCTCCCGTCGATGAAGGGCTGTTCGTCGGGGAAGCTTACCTGCTGGTTGTTCACCACCACACGCAGCGGTATTTCATAGGCCCCCACTGTTTCAAAGCCCAGTATCAGTGTCATTAGAGTAATTAAAACCATTGCATACCATACGACTCTTTTCATCGCTCTTTTCCCCCCGTCATATTTTTAATCCCTATCATGCCATGCATGCAGCCGTGCCCTGCAGCCCGGCACTTGCCTCTTTTTTATCCCGTATCTCCCTGTCCAGCAGCCGCTCTATCTCCCTGTAATGCTCGATGGCATACTGCAGCGCGCTTGCCTTCCTCCGCAGCTCGTCGCATACCTTCCTGCCCCGCTGCCTTACCTGCTCGCAGGTCCTGCGGATCTCCCCGACCTGCTGCTGCACATAGTATTCGCTGTAGCTCCTTCCCACACCGGAGCTTATCTTCTCCGCCTCCGCCAGGATCCGGCTTATTCTTTCTCCAAAATGCTCTTCCAGCCTCCTCAGCCTGTCCTGCAGCTCCGCCAGGCGTTCCAGGTCCACACTGAGCCGGGCCTGGCCATAAGCCGCCATCCCCTGCATCACCTTTTTGCTGAAATTCCGAAGTGCCGGGGCCGCATTTTCCCCGTACCGGGCCAACGCCTGCTTTGCATGGGAATAGAGATAGCCCGCCGCCTCCTTGAATTCCTCACTCTGCTTCTTGATTTCGCCTTTTGCTCCCTCGAGGATATTCCTCACTTTTTCCACACCGCTGTTCCAGACATTCTGGGCCGCTTTGCCGATTGAGGCCATAATGCTCTTCACTCCGCCCACAAGGCTGTTAAAGAAGCTTGCCACCGCCGCTCCCGCCTTGTTCTTGAAGCTCTCGACTGCCGCCACCGCTTTTGTGGCGGCATTGACAATCTCGTTGTACAGACCTGCCACATAGCCCTGTACCTTGCTCCATGCCGCTGCCGCTCCTTTTGCAAACTCATTCAGTGCCTTTCCAATATCCTCTGCCAGTTCCATGAATTTAGTCCCACACTCTCTAAGCTTTTCGAGGATAAGGCCCCCCAGCTTTTGCAAATTTTCCATTGCGATGGCCGCCAGTATTTTAAAATCTTCAACGGATATCCTGGCCAAATCATCCGCAAACAGCCTGGGACTGACTGCCGCCAGTACCGCTGCCGCCCCCAGTTCTGCCACTAACCCGCCTTTCTCTTTGATTGTCACAAGCAAATCTCCACCCAGGTCATCTGTCACTGCCCGCCCTTCAGGAGTCAGCAGCAAATCGGTCAGCAACAAGGGCAGGGCTGTCGCTCCACCCACTGCATAATCAAGGATGGAAACGCTTTCCCCGTTTACCGTCTTTTCACCGCCCTGCATCAATCCCATAAATGCATTGGTGACCCTTACCCGCAGGAAGGGCGGCAGCATGGAGGCCTGCAGGGAGAAATCCTCCACCAGCCTTGAGAGCTGTCCCTGTACCGTCTCTTCACTGAAGGCGCCGTCCATCGTAAGGTAAGCATCCGCATAATGGTGCTTTTTATTGTCCTCGATTCCCTTCATCTCAATTGCCGGCTTGAAATATATCTTGTGGTCTTGCGGAACGACGGGTATGCCCAGGGGATTGACGAAATCATTTTCAGCGTAAAAGCCATACATTTTGTTAACGGCTTCAATGTATGCCTCTCCATAGGTGCTCCTGAATTTATCAATCGCTTCCGGCGACATGCCCTGCCCGTCAAAATTGAAGCACTGACCGATCAAATCCCTGTATTTTGAATTGATGGTTACATACTGTGCCTTGTTCCCGCCCTTCGAATGCCCGGATATGTCAATATCCGTGTTTTTTATGTCGTAACCGTTTTTTTCCACGATGCGGTTGAAATATTCCACCGCTTCTTCCTGCTGGGGCGATTCCGTCATGGTCCCGGAGATGGCCAATCCGTTGTCGATCCATTCTCCCGAGCCTGTGCCCCTGTAAACAACCGTCACCTTTCCATCGGTGTCTGTAAAGGTAGCCGCATTGAGGCCCCCCTCCGGATAAGACGGATTTTTCATCAGCCTGCTTTGATTATCTATGATCAGGTTGGCAAAGTGCTCATTTGTCTCGCATGCGTTTGCAAGGATCTGGTACTGCCGCTGCCTGTCCAGGTAATCTCCGATCTTGCCCTCATCACCTTCTTTTCTGCGATTATCGAGATATACTTCATACCCATCTGAATCATCATAAATTGTTCCAAGTGCTTTAATTATTTTCTTCATGGACCATGTATCTTCAACATAAACATCTTTTATATCCAAATACATTAGTACATTCAATAAGGCTGCTTCATTTGCGTGTGATATAATATTCTCATTGACAGTATTCATTTGACCTCTCTCCATTCACTGTAATGAAATTTATATGACTTATCCATGAGAAAATCACCTCTAAGTGCCCACCATTCTCTTGCTGATGGACCGTTTAAAACTTCACGCCAATTATCACTATTAATCAAGTCTGCTTTACCATCCAAAATATAATACATAGTGAGGTCAGATATATATTGCTTTTCCTCAAATCTGAGACGCAATTGTTCCAGCTTCTCATCTTTATTGGCTTTATAATTAGGATCATTTATGCAGATTATTAATGATAGTGATCTGTACTTGCTTAAATATTCCAAATATTCCTCTACGCTCATTTGGGGTGTTGCACCTGCATGCGGTGGTCCATCCGTATTAAAAAACACTTTGCTTTTGGGATATATCTCCGAAACAATGCCGTTCATGACCTCTTCTATTTTGCTTTTCATGAGAAAATCCATGTAGTTGTCAATCATCTCACCGCTTTTCTTGCCTCTCCTGATAAGAATCATTTCATCTGGAAACTTTTCTGATTTTACATATATCTCCTCATTCGGATCATTCCAGCCCTCGGTACCACCGCCCAGAACCTTGAATTCCTCGTTGTATTTATCCTTCATGTACTTTTCCACCTGTTCTTTTACCGAAGGCTCATTCTTTTTCCACATACATCCGCTCACTCCTATCAGAATTATGATTGCTGATGCTATCAGCAGCACTCTTTGCAGCAATGGGATCCCTCCCCCTTGTATATATTTCATGTGGTCTTTGACACACCTTGTTTTCTACGCAATAAAAGCTCCGGAGCTTTAGTAAAGCAGGTGAAGGCAAAGAACCTTCACCTGCTCATACTAAAAACTCCATTACCTGCGGAGCTGAGCCGCCATGTCTCTTTCGCTCTGCTCCTTGATTTCAGCAATCCGGTTAAGCTGTGCGCTGATGTTGTTTACGCATTCCACCAGCTTGTCAAGGCTTGGCTTCAACTGGTTGAATTCATCCACAAAGGCCTTGGCGGATTCTCCCTGCCACCAACCTTCAACCGCTTTTATTTCCCTATCAAGCTGGTTCACTATATCCCTTGCGTTGTTACCCTTGTTCTTGATAGAGTTTGCCGCTCCTCTGGCCTGTTCCGGACTAAAAGCTATATTCGCCATTTCTTCACCCCCTTCAAGGTTCTGATTTTCTGATTTATTTTTAATAAATAATCAGCGTTTTTGAGTTTTTGCCTGCTGCATCAATCTTTTTTCCGCTTCCCGCCTTCTTCTCTCCTCATCTGCCCGCTGCACTTCCCGCGCCAGCCTTTTCAGGCCCAATTCCAGTTCATTTATGTCGGAATATATTCTACCTGTCTCATAGCCCATTTCCGTGCAACCTTGCACAAAGGATTTGCATGCACCGCCCTGCCACCAGCCCGATATGCTTCCAAGCTCTCCTTTAAAGCCATTTTCTCTGCCGCGCAGCTCGGCTCGCTCATTGTAAATCCTTCCTGCAGCATTTTGAATGTCACCCGGCGTATACATTTCCACCCCTCCATTTCCTGTATCCTATATAAATTTATACCAATATTCCATTTTTTTGAATATTCAGCAGTCATCATTTCCCAGTTGAAAGTCATATGCTTTCCTGCTGTAATATGACTTAAGTCATATTTCAAACTTGCCGTCAGTCTGTCATTTTCACAGCCTGGCCTCCCAGCAGCGGCATCCGGTACCATTCCCTCCGGCTGAAAAAACAGATCTCATTTTCAATAATATGCAGGTAATCCGCCGGTTCACCGCATATCCTTATACTCCTGCCCTGGGCAGGATCAATCCGGTATATGGACTTTCCGTTCTTTCTATTTGAACAGTACAGATATTTCCCGTCGGTATTCAGACCCACCGGACATATGTCCTCAAAAGTTTCCGTACTGCCGGTTTTCATATTAAATATTGCCAGCGTATGCCGGTCCTTTTTATTGACGAATGCAAGATGGTCGCCCAGCAGGACCATGCCGGCAGCGGCGATTCCGCAAAGCGCTTCTTTCGGCCCCCCGTCCGTGCTGCACAGCTTTATGCCCTGTTGTGAAGAATAATAGATTTCGTCGTTTTCTATCATAAAGCACATCAATCGTTCCTCGGAGAGCTGCTGCTCGTTTTTCCCGCTGAAAGTGCACCGGTACAGCCTCCCGTCATTTTCATTGATGTAATAGAGCCACTCCCGGTAAATGAGCAGTCCATAGCAGGGCTTGTCCACTAAGACCTCTTCCCGCTGCATGTCGGTATCAAACCTGCACAGGGCATTTCTATACTTCTGGTCACTATAGTAAATATGGCGGTCACCGCAATTCATGAACCAGAATATCCCCTCCGCCGTCGTTGAATGTCCCGTCGGTACATCGATGATATTTGTTCCGCTGTAATTTCCCACGTCACTTAAAAAAAACCTTCCGGCAGTCCTCATCAGAAGACCGCCGTTTGCCAAATTGTAATCCATTGCAAAGCCCTTTCTCATATAAGCGTAAGCAGCGCCCCATGCGCCACCCCTTCCTGTTCCAGCGTAAGCTTGTTGTCGAGCAGCCTCCCCAGCGGTTCTGCCTGCAGCCTGCTTTCAGGACCTGCAGGTATGCCCAGGCCTTCCGAAAGCATTGTGATAAGCTCATGCACCTTTACAAACACCGGCACTTTCAAGTCAACCTCATCTTCTTTACCTGTGCTGAATGTTATTATTATATAGTCCTTCATCCGCCTGCCTCCATCAGTTCTTCACCGTCAGCAAAAGCATCCTTTCGCTTTTCAGTTTGTACTCCACATCTTCGCCGGCATCTTCTGCAAGCCTGAGATAATTTGTCTTAAACCTGTAGACCGCCTCTGCATTAACCTTAACGGCGGTCTTCTCCTGTTCCGTAGCTGCATCGACACTGTTTACAAATTCAAGCCTCACGGTAAAAGTTCCAAACCTGTCATTGCCCGGTCTGGGAGCAAAGGTCATAACATCTCCGGTCCTGCCGGTGCAGTCTGCTTTCACCGCCGCTTCAAAGGCTTCGGAAAAGTAATCTTTAAATTTCTCCTCATCCGCATGCGCATCCAGGTCCCTGTGCTTTTCATAGATCATGCTCCTGTCTTTTGCGGCACGGCAGGCATTGGTGACGGCAGTGCCGAGAACCACCTTTTCCTGCGTCAGGTTGAGAAGCTCTATCATCGGCTCTACAAATACCGATGCGCATATTACGGTCAAAATAAGTATTGCATAGTATTTCACAGACGTTCCTTCCCATCCGGTTAAAAATAGTAGTCAAGGTCTTTGTAATGCTTCAACCCGGTGGTTGTCAGTGAGAACTCAACAGGCACCGCCCTCCAGTACCTGTGTCCCCACAGCTCGATATAAAGCGGGTAGGTTGCCCGCAAAACCACGGTTAAAGCTTTTCCACGCTGGTTGTATGGCTTGCCGTCGTCAGACAGGCCTTCGTCCTCGGTGTAAATGGTTTCGTCGTCGTATCCCACGGCATCCTTGCCGTCATAGGTTGTAGCAGTGATGCTGAGGCGGTGTTCTGCGGCCTCATATTCCATGTCCCTGAATACGGGACGGTCCCTCAGCCTGTCCAGGGCATCCTCGTAGTAGCTCTGCTTGATATAATTGTCACTGGCAGCAATCTGGGACAGATTGAAGGTTTCCACCACCAACGTCATATACCATGGGAAAAACATGACCAGGTTTGTAAACATAAGGATGCCGGCAGCCACGAATATACTGGTCAGCATTGCCTTCGCCATAGCCTTCATAAATTTGCACCGCCTGTCCGGACTATTGGATCATCGTATCCAGCTTCTCTTTAAACATCCCCCAAAGCTCAGTTATCCAGCCAGGCATATTGTCCTTCACCGCAAGAATTATAAAGCCTATGACTACAATAACCGCCACTGTTGCGGCAATCTGCTGGATGCCCAGCTCGCCGGACTGGCTTTTCAAAAGCTTCCACACCAGGCCTTTCTTTCCTTCATCTTTCGTCCCCACATTTTTTCTTCTCATGATTCTTTCCTCCACTTTCAGATTTTTGTAATTTTTTTGTAATTTATTGAAACATTTTTAATGATGCCAGGATCGTAAACAAATAATAGATGACGATATAAACCACCAGTACTCCCACAAGGCTCCACTGTATCCTCGAATTGTTCCGCTCACGCTGTTGAAGCTCCTCCTCCAGCGCCCTTATCCGGAATTCATCCACTTCATTTTTCAGGTAGGTCATCTGTGATACGTTATCATATCCTCTCAGCCTGGTTTCCATAATGTCGCAGAACTTAATAATGTAATGCAGAGGAACACGCTTTTTAAGCTGTTTCAATGCATATTCCTCCCCATAGTCGATATTGTCAAGCATCACCCCCAGTTCTTCCGCCATATCCGGATTGGCATTGGGCAGATAGTCCTTTATCACATCTGCAAGATAGATGTTTACCGACTTTGCATACTGGTAATAGACCATGCTGTAGAAAGCAGGAAAATCATAGGAAATGTTTTTGTTTTTCCTGTCAATGACCTTTTCCAGCTCCACAACGGGATACAGCCATGCGAGAATAATGAATATGGCCGCCGCACACCCCAGAAGCCTGTTGGCACTCATGACCGCTGCAGTGATAAGTACGGCACCTGCCGTGTATACCAGTTGTTCCATCCGTATGTCTTCAGGCTTCATCCCCAGGTCCAGCCTTTCGATTATCTTCTGAAACCTGGCTCTTTCCGCACTTCCCACAAAGCCCTTCAAGTACTTCCTTGCCAGCTCTTTTTTCATTTGCTCTATTTTTTGTTTCAGCGCTGCGCTTTGTTTCTCTTTGATAAACCTGCGGGCCCGCTTTTTCTGTTTGCCGCTCACAGGCTTGAAAACGGGATAAAGAAATACTTTTACCAGATAGATTACGGATATCAATGCGCACAGCTTTGCCGCAAAAATCATTTCACCATACCTCCCGGCCCCAGATTGCCCTGCAGCGCCTGGCAGCGGGCGAAGCTCACGCAGATTATGCTGATCAAAGCCGTGTTGATCATTTTGCCGAAATCACTCTGCAGCATGAATTCCCTGAAACCGGAAACCGACAGTGCATAAACGAAAAACAATACAACAATGGTGGTTTTAATTAAAAAGTCCCTGTTCATTTTTCTGAATATCCGGTCTTTCCTGGCGTTTATCTCCCGCAGGACAGCATTTTCATCGACGATGTCAAGAAATATGTCCGCCATTCCCTTCCGCTCATTATATTCAAATACGATGGCCTTCTTGGTAAAATTGTCAAATTTGGGGCCCAGCTGCCTGTTTAAAATATTTATTGCCTGCCTGAAGGAATACCCGTTATTCTCGCAATTATCGATGAACTGCTGGAAATAGATACGGATGCCGGGACTTATGTATTCTTCACTTTCCATTACCTTTTTTATTGCTACAAGGACACCGTCGCGGGCCAGGGGACATATGATATCCTCCGCGTCCATTATGTTTTCGAGCTTTTCAGCCTTTATGTCCTTTGACTGCATGACAAAATAGGTAAGTATGCCGATAAATATGGCGATGGTCACTACTACGGACAGGGTTATATTTTGCATAAAGAATACGATGACAAGGGTAGTGGCTGCAAACCCTATCGTCAGGAGCGATGTAAAGCTTTCCAGCGTCAGCGGCATGTTGAAATCAAGGATAAGACCCTCCACCAGGCGGTTGTACTTCACATATATATTTTCTTTCTGCTTTATAATCCTTTCCTTTTTGACGCGTTCAACATATCTTTTGGTGTTATACTTGCCCAGGTGCTCCGCCAGTGTGTCCATGATATCCAGGAAGAATCCCGCAGTCCCTTCAAAGAATCTCACCTCAAAAACCGCATTAAAAAGGATAAAGGCCGCTATACCCAAAAAAAGGCTAATTACCAAAACCGAATCCATCTTCCGCATACACCTCTATTTCATTATCTTCCGGGTCTCTCGTCAAAAACTCAAACCTGCTTTTTTTAATACCTGCCTTAAGCATCGACTGCACTACATTCCCGGACAGCTTTCCTACCCTCTTATGCTTGCCTACAATTTTCAATACCTTATGGGAGCCTTCCTCTTCAATTACATCCTCACATATGAATTGATAGATCGGATTGACGATTGGCTCCAGTCCTTCCGAACCCATCACCTCCGATATGGAGGTCACTTTTCTTGTGCCGTCCGCCAGCTTCTCCTGGAATATGACAAACTTAACGGCGCTGCATATGTTTCGGAGGGCCAGCTCCGCCGGTTCATTGGAAACCATCAGGTAGGCCGTAAGGAAACGGTATATGGCTTCCCGGTCCCCTTCCGCGTGCAGTGTCGTGAAAAAATAGTGGCCTGTCTGGGCCGCCCTGAGAGCTGTGGCGAATTCTCCGGGAGTGCGCAATTCCCCGGGACCGATCCAGTGGGGCGACTGCCGCATTGCATTAATCAGCAGGTTTTCCATGGTGGCCGGGCTTGAATCGTCATCCTCGGGCACCGACTCATATTGCAGCACATCATTTATGATCCTGCCATGCTCACTGTTGCCTTCCCTGCGGAGCAGCCTCATCTCGGAGGGATTTTCTATGGTTATTATCCTGGACAGGGGATTGATTTGTTTTACTAGAATCTCGTTCAACGTTGTTTTGCCGCTTCCCGTGGGACCCACCGTAATCCATGAAAGGTCTGCCCTGGGTATAAGGGAAAGGAGCTTGAACATGTTCACCGAAAAAGATTCATTCCGGATCATGATTTCCGGTGTAATGGATTTCTTGCTGAATTTTCTTATAACAAAAGCGGGAACATCATAGGGCGAAATTTCCGCATGCGTGGCATTCACCCTGAAGCCTTCAATGGTCCTGGCGTTGACCATCGGGATTTTGGGTGTAAGGCGCACTTTGGATACGCCGATGAGCTTTGAAATAATCCGCTCCATGTGCTCCCTGTCGCTGAAGTGCTGGTCCCATAACAGGGTCCTCCCTCCGCTTTCAACAAATATCTGTTCCGGTCCGTTTGCCCTTATTTCATCAATTACCGGATCCTCCATCGCCTTTGTTATGGGACCATAATGTGTGATTTCGTCAACAAGCGCCTGTTTCAGCGAAACCAGATCATAATAGCCCTCGACCGTGGGCTTCTGAGAGTCTACAAACTCGTTGATATACGCTTTTGTCATCTCCCGCTTTCTTGCCTGGTCGTTTTCCCTCCGGAAAGCGTGGGTGGCTATTTTTGTTATGTACTTCTGGCAGAGCTCCAGGGCTTCTTCAAAGTTAATGGTGGTATATTTGTTTTTCAATTCCTCCATATTTTCATTTTTATTTGCCTGGTAGGAAAATTTTTGCTGCATGTCGCTGATTTTTCCCCGTGTAAGCACTTAAACCGCCTCCTCACTGGTTTGCAAGAATATCTGCCAAACGCTTCATTTCTTTCAGAAAATACTTGTTCACTAAAGGATTGTCCCGGGAATACATCCGCCCCTCAAGAGAATAGGCAGAAGCGGCCTTCACCAGAGGAAGCGCCGCCACTATTTTAAAGCCCAGGTCCTTTAAGGCATTAAAGTCATAGTTCAATTCCTGAAGGTTCATCATAATGACGCTTGTAAACTTTGCAGTGCTTATTCCTACAGAAGCAGCGAAATCCAGCAGCTTTACCATGTTATTGGATGCCTCTATCCTTTCGGAGGCTGTAAAAAAACCGATATGGCTGAATTTCATCGCTCCCAGGCAGAATTCCAGGGGCGGAATATTGGGAATATCCAGCAGCACAATATCGAACATGCTTTTTAAGGTTGTCAGCACATGCTCAAGGTGTGTGAATTCAAAATCGAAATACTCTTCCATCAGGTCCTGAGGACTGGGGGACAGCAAATACAGGCGTTCATACCGGGTGTTGAGTATTTCTTCCCTGAAATCCACCTTATCGCTTTTCAGAACCTTAATAAGGCCACTTGCCCTTTTATTGGGCTTGACATCCAATACCTGGTACAGGTTCGGATAAAAA
Source organism: Bacillota bacterium (assembly GCA_023424965.1). Classification (GTDB taxonomy): domain Bacteria; phylum Bacillota; class Clostridia; order Acetivibrionales; family JAFADI01; genus JAFADI01. The sequence goes on along the minus strand of JAFADI010000037.1, from coordinate 2,739 downwards.
ACCTTCAAATCCACAACGCAGGTATTTAAGCCTTTCTGTGACAGCAAATATCCCAGATTGCTTACCAGCAGCGCATTGTCGACAAAGTCGCAGGCGGGAATAAAGCCGATAATGCTGTAGATAAGCTTGTTATCCTGCATTTCCGCTCCTATAAGGTCCTTGGGTGAAATCTTCTGGAGCACGCCGCCTATTCTTTTTTCTTGTTTTCTATCCATGATTCCACCTCTTTTTCCAGTGTCGGCAATTGGTCTATTACTGTCTGGCTGTTTGCCCTGCTCAATATGGTAATGAGAAAAGATTTTCCCTCAAAGCCCTTATATTTTGCATAATTGTTGATCTGCTCCCTTGTTCCCTCCAGGAGCAAAGCCTTTGGCTGAATATTTTTCAGGAAGCTTTCACTTTTCATTACTTCCTGCTTTTTATCCTCACTGAGCTTGGTCACCTCTTTATACACTTCATAAATGGACCGGCTGTTCGAATTGAGCATATCCTTTATTACAATACTGTCAAAGAGCACCTCCGTCTTGATGGTTTTATCCTTGTTCTGGGTATATACGGCATTCGGGTTGCTGTCTTCAACCACCGCGTCTTTTTCCGCTTCATAGGAGACACGGATTCTGACCCTATCCCCGGGCACAAGTATATCCCCGCCGCATTCCAGATAATTGTAGGGCAGCGTCAATACCTCTTTTTCTTCGTCCAGCTTATAAAGCCATTCGTGCTTTAACGGCTTTTCATCCATCACCTGGTCTTTGTACAGGATACTGTCCTTTCTCAAATAATATTTCGTTAATTTGTTTAAAACGGAAGGCATATCCTTTGCCAGTATCATATCTTCCTTGTATTCCTTTTTTATTACCCTGTACTTTTCCACATGCTCCTGGGTAAGGACGACAAAGGCGGCAATTCCTCCCGCCGGCTTGACCCGCAGTACCTCAACCGTATCCGTGGCTTCTCTGTTTGCGTTGGATATCACTACGAATGAACCGCTGATAACCACTATGCTGAAAATCAGTGCCGCAATTTTTTTAAACAGATTTTTATTTGGTGCTACACTCTTTACCGTACTTAAATTCATCTTATTTTGCTCCCTCCATTAATCGCAGCAGGATGCTTCCGAATGCTTTTTCATACTCCGTTCTTGTATTGGTAAACGGTATATCTGTTTCTATCTGTACGTCATACTCATTGTGATACGGCACATGTCCCGCACATTTCACTTCATATCTGAAATGCTCGCTCAAGCCTGAAGAAAGCATCTCGCAGACCTTTTCCGGGATAAAGACCTCCTCCTGGAACCTTGAACGGTCATTATATTTGGTTACAATCACTTTCGCTTTTGAATTCAGGTATAAGGCATTCTGCACGCTCATCACCACTTCGATGTTTCTCAGCGTACTGAGTACGGAGTAAAGGTTATTGGAAACGCAAAGCCCAAACACATCAATATGTATCATTGCTTCCCCAAAAATCCTGAAGAGTTCCATGGGTATGTCCAATAGTATGAGATTGAACTTGTTTCTCAAAACCGACATCAGCCCCACCAGTTTGCTGCTGTTATAAAACTGCTCTATCAGTTTCCTGTCATTGAAGTGATAGCCCAGTGATGCCAGCCAGAGGTTCTCTTTTATATTGAATGCCGTGGTCATATATTCCTGAGGGCGTGCCAATGAGCGTATCAGACATGCGGATACATCTTCATCCTTTTGAGAATACTCGTTAAATGAATTGAAATATATATTTGTGCTTCTGTATTCCAGGTCCAGGTCTATAATTATCGTATTCAGACCTCTTTTAGCAGCTTCATGGGCCAGATTAACCACCGTGCCTGTCAGACCTGACCCCCTGTGGCCTGTAACGGCAACAATTCTGCTTATGCCCTTCCCGATCATTTCCAATTCTTTGGCTAAGGCATTTGAACCCTCCAAGACGTGAGCCTTTTGGGGTTTAGGCCTGAAACGGTCCAAAAAGGTCGTTTTCTTTTCGCCGCCGTATTCCAATTTTTTGCTTTGAGGTTCATGCTTCTGTTTTGGGGTAGAATAAGGACCGGACTGTTTGAGCTCAACCAGCTCGTCAAATGCCTTATTAAAATCGGCAGGGGATATTCTTAACCCATCATGAACAATGATTTTAAAATTGCCATATTTCCCTGTAACTTCACCCAGCAGCATTTCCGACATGCAATCTCCGGTAATCAGAAAAACAGGCAGAAATCCGGAATAATGCCCCTCAAGAAACTGCAAAAAGGAAGACAGCTCCCGGCACAATTCAAAATCCGTACTGGATAAAGCATCCTCAGTAATAACAACTCCGTCAATTGAAGCTTTTGTTTCTTTTAGAAAACTTGCGGCACTTTTCAAATCCAAACTGTTGGAATTTACAATATTAATCTTTTTTGTTGCATATCCAGCAGCAATCCGATGAAACCGCCCCGACAGTATAATCAGATTCATTTCAGTCACCCGTAAAGTTTTTAATATCGACAGCCTTTGATTTGCAGTATTTTGTAGATATGTATTGTTTTTTACAATTTTATCAATCAGATTCCATATTTCACAGACATATATTTACAAAATATTAACATTTTATTACATCAATGTCAATAGTATAAACTTTAACATTTAGTTTCTATTTTTACCGTATTTTATCCAAAGGCATCTATGACGGCATCAATTTACTATTGCGGTTGACAACTGCAAAGGGGATAATTTATAATTTAAATATGAATTTGATAAAAAA